>JAFUVM010000067.1 GCA_017483665.1 Bacteroidaceae bacterium | reverse complement strand
CTTCACTCTTCACTCGTCACTCTTCACTCTTCCCTAAGCCATGGTAGAACAACTGATACAATGGGACAAGGCACTCCTGGTAGCCTTGAACGGCTCGTCGTCCACCTATCTCGACGGCATCATGATGACCATAACGGAAACCTCCACGTGGATACCTCTGTTTGCCTGTCTGCTCTATGCCATTGCCCGCAACAACAACTGGCGCGGCAGTCTGCTCATCATCGTCATGGTGGCACTGCTCGTCACGCTTGCCGACCAGTTCGCCAGCAGCTTCTGCAAACCCTTCTTCCACAGGCTGCGTCCGTCGCAAAGCCCCGACCTTGCCGACGTCATCGACCTGGTGAACGGATATCGGTGCGGCCTGTACGGATTCATTTCCAGTCATGCGGCCAATACTTTCAGCGTGAGCACCTTCTTCATCCTCTTGTTCCGCAGCAGTAAGGTCAGCCCCGTGCTGTTGCTCTGGGCCTGCCTCTCCAGCTACAGCCGCATCTATCTGGGCGTCCATTTCCCGCTCGACATCCTGGCCGGCACGCTTTGGGGCGTGTGCTGCGGCATAGGCGTCTATGCCCTTTACCAGTGGGCTGCCACCCGTCTGCACCTGACCGCTCCGGCCAATTCGGCCGCCTGTACTGTCAGCGGCTACAGGCGGCAGGACTTCATTCCGCTCTTTACGGTCTTCCCCCTGACGCTCGTCTACATTCTTGTCAGAGCGGCATTCTTTACCTCTTAGGCTAAATCACAGAACAGATGAAAGCCCGAAGTGCCCTTCTCCTCACCTTCCTTCTTGCTCTTGCTGCCTGCACGGCGGCCGGGGAGCACGAACCGGTGTTGGCAGAAAGGTACAACGACCTGGCCTATCGTCTGCGCTATTCCGACATCTCCGCCTCCCTCCGGGCTGCCAAAAGTGCACGTTCCCTTTCGCTGAAAGGCTCCGACGGACAGGCCGAGGCGCTCAACAATATGGCCTACGTCTGCTACCAGCAGATGCGCTACGACCAGGCCTTGTACCTGCTCCGGAAGGTCCATGCCACCAGCCGCAACCAGCTGGAACTGCTCGCAGCCGACGTGCTTACCATGAAGATAATGCAGCGCATCGGTCACGGGAAGGCTTTCTTCGACAACCGTCTCCGTGCCCGGAAGCGTCTCAGCCGCATCCTCTCCGAGGAGAACGGCCTTACGCCCCGGCAGCAGCACCGTCTGCACTACGCCCTCACGGAGTTCCACATCGTTGCCTCCACCTATTATTATTATCTCGGACAGGACAGCGCCGCCCGCAGCGAGATACAGGACGCGGCCCTGCACGTCAATCTCGAGACCGACACGACGCAGTGGCTCTACTATCACTACATGATGGGCAGCGGCGGACTCGTCGAGGGTACGCCCGAGGAAGTGACCGTCACGGAGTTCAACCACCTGTTCCGCGTCTATACCTTGGCAAAGGCCAACCACTACACCTACTTCGAGGCCAATGCCTTGCAGTCGTTTGCTTCGATGGTGTCCGACTCGCTCCGCGCCCGCGACATCATGCAGCAGCGCCCCGATGCCTACAGCTTTCTCTACGGAGAGCACCAGCGCTGGATGCAGGACAGCCTGCCCTCCGACCGACTACAGTTTGCCGCAGCAATGGCACACCACTCGGTGTCCCTCTTCCGTCAGTACAACGATCTCTTCCAGACGGCCTGTGCCTTGCGCACCCTGGGCGAGGTGTATTTCTCGGCAGGGCACTACGACGAGGCGCTCACCAGCTTCCGCTCGGCCCTTCATCTCGCTTCCGACCACAGCCGTTCGCCTTATCAGGTGACGCCCTGGCTGGCCGGCATCCACGAGAATCTCAGTCTGACTTATAGCGCACTGGGCGACAAACCTGTTGCCGACGGCCACCGCAACATCTACCTCGACCTGCTCGACGATTCGCGACAGGACAGGGAGCTTGACAGCCGCAAGGCCTTGCTGAAGCAGGAAGCCGTCAGTGAGCAGGTACAGTTCCTCTTCCTTCTGTTGCTTGCCGCCACGGTCGCCATCCTATCCGCCGTGTACTATCGGCAGCTGAAGCGCCGTTCGCGTTCCTCCGAACAGAAAATTCGCGGGATAGCCGCCAGCGATGCCTGCCAACAGGCCAGCCGGAGGCTCGACGAACTCCTGCAGGAAGGTGAGGAACGTCTGGAGGAGAGTAGGGAAGAGTGCCAGGTCATGCAGCAACGCATCCTTCAGCAACAGGAGCGACACATCTTCGGTCGCACGAAATTGTCCGTGGTCTATGCCATCATTCCCTATTTGGACCGAGTCATTGCAGAAGTCAGAAAGCTCGACGCGGCGGGCGACGATGTCTCCGGGCATCTTTCGTACATACAGGAACTGTGCTCCGGCATGATGACCGTCAACGACCGTCTGACCTCGTGGATTCAGATGCAGCAGGGGAAGCTCAGCCTGCAAGTGACGCGCTTCCCGCTCAGCGACGTCCTGCATGTCATTGCGATGCAACAATACGCCTTTGCGCAGCAACAGCTCACGCTCGAGGTGTCCGAGACGGAACTCATGGTGAAGGCCGACAAGCCGCTGACGCTCTTTATGGTCAACACGTTGGTCGACAATGCCCGCAAGTTCACGCCGGTCGGCGGAAAGGTGTCTGTTGCGGTCGGCGAGGCGGACGATTACGTCGAGGTAAGCGTCTGCGATACGGGCATAGGACTCTCCCCCGAGGATGTGCAGACGCTGAACGACAGCAAGGTCTACGACCCGAACCGTCTGGGGGCGCCCAATGCAGGCAAGGGCTTCGGCTTCGGCATCATGAACTGCAAAGGCATCATCGGCAGCTACAAGAAGCTCTCGTCGCTCTTCAACGTCTGCGACTTCGGCGTGGAAAGCCAGCTTGGGAAGGGAAGCCGCTTCTGGTTCCGCCTGCCCAGGGTGTTGCCTTTGCTGTTCTTCCTGCTGTTCAATGTCTGTGCAATGGCAATGCCGCCCCGTTGCTACGAGCTTTACGACTCGACCTACAATGCGAACCTGCAGGGAAGGTTTGCCGATGCTTTCCGTTACTCGGAAATTGCCGTTGCAACCATAGAGGAGCCCCTCGACACACCTTTGCTCGTCTCGCTCCTCAACGAGCAAGCCATTGCAGCCCAGGCCCTCGGCAAGTGGGATGCCTATCGCCGGAGCAATGCAGAGTGTGTGCGCCTGCATCGCCTTTACAGCACCGACGCTTCGCTTGCCTCGGACTGCCTGCAGCTCGAGAAGATGACGGCCGACTCGCGGGTGCTCTACGTGCTGATTGTCCTGCTGCTCATTGTTTCGCTCGCCCTCTTCTACCGCGTCATGCTCCGTCACCGCCTGCGCCACAGGGCATCGCTCGACGACCTCTATCAGCGTCTGACGGCTGTGCTTCGTTCTTTCCCGGAGACATCGGTGGACGACGAGCTGCAAGCCATTGTGCAAGGCCTTGAGCAGCCACAGCTCCGCAAGCCCGTCCAGGAACTTCAGCAGATGCTCGCCTCGGGACTGGCAAAAGTGCGGGACATGGATGCAGCCACCGAGGAAACCGGCGACAAGGTGCAGCGTCTTCGCTTTGAGCATGACCGTCTGTATGTCATGAACCAGATACTCGCTGGCTCGCTGAGCACTATCAAACACGAGACGATGTACTTCCCTTCGCGCATCAAGCAAATGATTGACGAGATGCAGCAGAAGGGCTTCGATGCCGAGACGCACCGCAACCTGCTCGACCTCGTCGCCTACTATCGCCACATCTACATGCTTCTCTACGAACAAGCCCGGCGGCAGACCGACCAGTCGCCCCTGCGCTTGCAGACGGTCAGGGTGGACGACCTCTTCGCCTACGCCCGGGAGCAAGGCGTGAAGTGCCAGCCGACGGAGGCTCTGGTGCAAGGCGACGAGATGTTGCTCCGCCTGCTTCTCGACCAGTTGATTGCTGTGATGTCGGCCGACTTCACACTCGAAGTTGACAGACACGACGGCATGTACTATATAATATATAATGTAAAAGGATGGACGTTCACGCCCCAGCAGCTGCAAGAGTTCTTCTCGCCCCAGACGGAGCGGCTGGAGTTCCTGGTCATGCGGCAGATAGTGCGCGAGCATGACGCTGCCTGCGGTCACCCGGGGCTTCGCCTTGTGGCGGAGGACACGGCCGAGGGATGCAGGATAGTCTTCTCGCTGCTGGCAGCCAAACAACGATAACAAAAGAAAGGAAAGATATGGAAAAGTTCAAAGTAATCATCGTGGAGGACGACAAGCTGGAGCTGAAAGGCACCCAGCAGATACTGCAGACCGAAGTGCCGGAGGCAGAGATTATCGGCACAGCTTCCGGCGAGAGTGAGTTCTGGAAGCTGCTGCGCGAGGGACAGCCCGACCTCGTCCTGCTCGACCTGGGGCTGGGCGGCAGCACAACCGTCGGCGTGGACATCTGCCGACAGCTGCGCACACGCTATGCCGACATGAAGATACTCGTCTTCACCGGCGAGATTCTCAACGAGCGGCTCTGGGTGGATGTGCTCGGCGCAGGAGCCGACGGCATCATCCTCAAGACGGGCAACCTCCTGCAGCGCGACGACGTGATGCAGGTGATGCACGGCCGTCATCTGGTCTTCAACGAACCCTTCCTGGAGAAGGTGATGGCGCGTTTCCGCAAAGTGGTGTGCCGCGAGCAGGCTTCCATCGACGCTTTCGTGGAGTACGAGATTGACGAGTACGACGAACGCTTCCTGCGCCACCTGGCTTTGGGCTATACGAAGGACATGATAGCCGGCTTGCGACAGATGCCTTTCAGCACGAAGAGTCTGGAGAAACGTCAGGTGGACCTCACCAACCGTCTGTTCTCCGAACGGGAACGGAGCGGCGTGAATGCCGTGCGCCTCGTGGTCCGTGCCATCCAGCTGCACATCCTCGACCCCGACAACCTTGTAGCCGATGAACAGTAACGAGCGCAACTTTGTCTGCCTGCTTGTTGTGGCGGCCTTGCTGCCGTTCCTCTCGTGGGTGCTGTCGGTGCTGGGTGTGCCGTGCCGCAGCCTTCTCGACGACGAGGGCTTGCGCTGGCTCTTCCGCCACACGAGCGACTGTCTGCACAGCCGTCTCGTGGCCTTTGCCCTCTGTTGCCTGATGATGCAGGGCGCGATAAAGCAGAGTCTGCTCCCGCTGGGCAAGACCTTCCGTCAGCCGCGCTTCTACCGCTATGCCGCCGTCTACGCTGTCGTGCTCATCAGCATCCTGCTTGCAGCCGTCAGTCCCGACAGTCCGTTGCTCAGCATCACAGGCGGTCTGGCCGGCAGTCCCCTGCTCGACGGGCTGCTCTTCCTCGGCTGGTTCTCCTTCATCGTGTTCTGTCTGTGCTACGGTCACGGCAAGCACGAGCCCTGGACCAAGATGCTCACGCATTCCATCCGCCGGCATCCGCTGGCTATTCCCTTTGCCATCGTCGTCTCGTTCTGCTGGCAATGCATCCAATATATATTCGCCCCTCTCTAACATGATGAACTTAGAAGACCTCAACCCAAATCAGCGCGAAGCCGTGCTCTGCATCGATGCGCCCTCGCTCGTCATAGCCGGTGCGGGCAGCGGCAAGACGCGCGTCCTCACATACAAGGTGGCCTACCTCCTCGAACAGGGCATGCAGCCCTGGAACATCCTGGCCCTGACCTTCACGAACAAAGCGGCCCGCGAGATGCGCGACCGTATCGCCACGCTTGTCTCCCCCGAGAAAGCCGCCTCGCTCTGGATGGGTACGTTCCACAGCATCTTCGCTCGCATCCTTCGTGTCGAGGGGCACAGGCTGGGCTACGACGCCAACTATACCATCTACGACACGGCCGACAGCCTGAGCCTGCTGAAGCTCATCATCCGCGAGATGGCGCTCGACGAGAAGGTCTACAAGCCCAGCGCCATACAGAACCGCATCTCTGCGGCCAAGAACCACCTTGTCCTGCCCTCCAGCTATCGGGCCGTACGCGAGTTCCGCGAGAGCGATGAGTTCTCGAAGCGCACTCTCACGGCCGAGATATACAAGCGCTATCAGGAACGCTGCAAGCAGGCCAACGCCATGGACTTCGACGACTTGCTGCTCAACATGTGGCTTCTCTTCGAGCACAATCCCGAGGTGAAGGATGCCTGGCAGGACCGCTTCCACTTCGTCCTGGTCGATGAGTATCAGGACACCAACTTCGCCCAGCACCAGATTATCCGGCAGCTCACCGACCGCCGTCAGCGCGTCTGCGTCGTGGGCGACGACGCACAGAGCATCTACAGCTTCCGCGGAGCCGACATCGACAACATCCTCCACTTCCAGGAAACCTATCCGGGCGCCCGTCTTTTCAAGCTCGAGCGCAACTACCGTTCCACGCAGACCATCGTCAACGCCGCAGGAAGCCTCATTCGCAACAACCGCGAACAGATAGCCAAGAGCGTGTTCAGCGAGAAGGAAGTGGGCAACCCCCTGGCGCTCTTCACAGCCTACAGCGACATCGACGAGGCCAACATCATCCTGCGGGAAGTGCAGAAGGCGCACCGCTCGGGCGTTCCCTACAAGGGCATCGCCGTGCTCTACCGCACCAATGCACAGAGCCGCAAGATAGAGGACAGCTTCCTCTACGGGCGCGTTCCCTACCGCATCTACGCAGGCATGTCCTTCTATCAGCGCGAGGAAATCAAGGACCTCCTCTGCTATCTCCGTCTCTCGGTCAATCCCTACGACGAGGAATCCCTGCGCCGCATCATCAACAAACCCGCCCGCGGCATCGGCGACACAACGGTGAAGAAGCTCTTTGCCGCAGCAGCAAGGGCGGGGATGACGGTTTGGGACGCTTTGGAGGCCCTCTCTAACTCCAAGACCCTCTCTGACTCCCCCTTAAAGGGGGAAAAACCAGGCGAGTTTTCCGCAAAGGAAGCCCTCCCTTTAAGGGAGGGTTTGGGAGGGTCTCCCGGCTTCAATGCCGGAACCTTGAAGCGTCTCACGGACTTCCGCAACATGATAGACGCCTTCCACCAGCGCGTCGCAACCGACGATGCCTACACCCTTGCCCTGCACATCGCCAAGGAGAGCGGCTTGCAGCAGTACATCTTCAGCGGGCACGAGCCGGAGGATGTGTCGCGGCAAGAGAACATGCAGGAGATGCTCGACGGCATCGCCACCTTCGTGGCCGACAACCAAGAACAGGGGCGCGGCATCCTGCTCGCCGACTATCTGCAGGACGCGAGCCTCGCCACCGACTTCGACCGCACACGCATCGACCGGGATGCCGACTGCGTGGCTATGATGACCATCCATTCCGCGAAGGGACTGGAGTTTCCCGTCGTCTTCATTGCCGGCATGGAGGAAGGACTCTTCCCCAGCGAGATGACAGCCGACTCGCCGCGCGAGCTCGAGGAAGAGCGTCGTCTCTTCTACGTCGCTCTGACCCGTGCCGAGCGTCAGGTGGTGCTCACTTGTGCCAGGTCGCGCTTCCGCAACGGCAAGATGGAGTACTCCCGCCCCAGCCGCTTCCTCAAGGAGATACCGCAGGAGTTCTTTAGGAGGAGCCCCTCTCCCGACCTCAACAGGGACAGCCCCTCTCCCGACCTCCCCCAAAGGGGAGGCCACATTGCCGCAGCCCCTTCGCCCAATACGGGAATAAAGCATCCCTTTAGTGGTAATGCGGCCTCCCACAATCCCGCAGCCCCTTCGCCCAATACAGGAATCAGGCATCCCCTCAGCGCTAATGCGGCACTCCCCCAAAGGGGGAGCGTGGAGGGGGCTGAGATTGTGAGAGGAGCTACTGTCCTTCACGAGCGTTTCGGGCGCGGCGTAGTGCAGGACATCGAGGGCAGCGGCATAGATGCCAAGGCCAAGGTCCTCTTCGAGAATGCCGGCACGAAGGTCCTCATGCTCCGCTTCGCCAAGCTCACAATAATATAGAACCGTGTAGATAAGGCTGTCTCTGCAGGTCGGGGATTACGTTCCCGCAGATAACAAAGTTTGCTTCTGCAGGCGATAAAGTTTGTCTCGGCAGGTGATAAAACCTTTATTCTGCTGTTATAAAAGTCTCCGCCGCCTGCCATAAAACTTTTTCAAAGGCTTGGAAATATATTTTAGTGGCTCTGAAATATATTTCCAAGCCTTTGAAATAAATTTCAGAGCCACTGAAAAAGTTTTTGTCCACGGCGCGAAGAAGTTGTCTCCGCGAGGAGAAGGAAATTTGTTCTTGTCGTCTTCTCTTTTTCTGCTCTTCCTTCTGGTTTCCTTTCTGTGTGGCGGTTTGGCAAGGAATGTCGGGTGACGAAACAATCAAAATTCCCAAATATGCAGAGTTATCCGCAAAAAAATCTTCGAATTGCTTGGCAGTTTTGATATTTCTTCTTAATTTTGCAGCGATTCCCTGCATTTCGTAGTGACGGGACGGGGATGGCTTTACTGGAAACAAACAGAAGCGTTATGCTCTTTCTTGCAAGCTGAGAACCTGAGAAATTTTCAAGAATTGCAGAATATCCCCGGAGACCATATTCTTGGTCAACGATCATAAAGAGAATGGCATAGTGGCTTCACGCGAAAGCGTGGAACTGCTCATTATCATCTTTTATGATCGGGTTTTCTCAGGACCTTCAGCTTGAAGATGTGGACATACAGTTCCACGCTTCATCTATCTAATCGCTCTTGTTGGAACTGAGGGGGCATAAAAGAAAAAATAAATGAGAAAGTTTTTATCTTTACTTGTCATGCTTGTACTCTGCCAGTACAGTATGGGGTCTCGTGGCATGGGAGTCAATGAGTTGTATCTAAGTGGCGGCAGTGGCAAACCTGGCCAGGATGTTGAGCTGACCCTCAACTTGCGGAACACCGCAGACTTGGTCTGTGGCTATTCCTGTGCTGTGTACCTTCCTGAAGGGTTTACTCTAAAAGATTTCGTGCGAATTACAGACCGTGGAGGGCAAGAGATATTCCAGTCTTACACAACGTCTGATGGCGGTACGTTGCTGACGGCATGTAATTGCGGCCAAGGCTTATACGACTTCACTGGTAGTGACGGCCCTGTTGCCAAAGTGGTGATTTCTGTCGCAGAAAGCATAGCACCTGGCGAGTATGAAGTTCAGCTTAAAAAGATATCGTTAACTGATACAGGTGGAACAAGCCTTTTAGTCAATTCTTCCTCTTCATTCGACTTGTGGATAGTAACGACACCGTACACCATCACCTTCGACAGCAACGGCGGCAGCCCAGTGGAGAGCATCACCCTGGGCTACGGCAGTACAATAACGCCACCTGCCAACCCGACGCGCGAAGGGTACAGCTTCCAGGGCTGGGAGCCGGAACTGCCGACCGTCATGCCGCAGAACAATATGACAGTCACGGCTAAGTGGGCCATCAACAGCTACACCCTGACCTACGTGGTGGACGGCGAAGTGTACAAGACATCTTCCGTCACCTACGGGACGACCATCATGCCCGAAGCCGCACCAACGAAAGAAGGTTACACATTCTCGGGTTGGAGTGAGATACCCGCCACGATGCCGGCTGGCGACGTGACAGTTGCCGGTTCATTCTCCGTCAACAGCTACAAGCTGACATACGTTGTGGACGGCGAAGTGTACAAGACATCCTCTGTTGCCTACGGGACTGCCATCACACCCGAAGCAGAGCCCACGAAGCCCAGCTACACCTTCTCTGGTTGGAGCGAGATACCTGCCACGATGCCGGCACACGATGTTACCGTCACCGGTACGTTCACATATATCAGCGACACGGGAGTCTCCGACCTTGACAACGTAGTATATATAGATAATGTGGAAGGATTCGTCGGTCAGCAGCTGACGCTGTCTGTGAAGATGAAGAACACCGTAGGCATCCAGACTGTGCAGTTCGACCTCTGTCTGCCCGAAGGCGTGACAGTTGCAAAGGATGAAGATGGCTTCGACCTCATCGAGCTGAGCACGGAGCGCACAACGGCCAAGAAGATGGACTCCTTCTCCTCCAGCCAGGTATCGGACGGAAGTTACCGTGTGCTCATCAATTCGAACCGTGGCTATACCTTCGACGGAGAGGACGGCGAGATAGCCCTGGTGACGGTGACCATCGACCCTGAAATGCAAGAGGGCGACTATCCCATCTACCTTAGGGACATCGTGCTTGTCAATACCAGTTCGGAAGGCTACGAAACGGAGTACGTCAAGTCGACCCTCACGGTTTCGGCCTATTCTCCTGGCGACGTGAACGGTGACGGCAAAGTGAACGCCATCGACCTGAACGCCATCGTGAACTACATACTCGAACACCGCAACTTCCCGTTCACCTTCGTGGAGAAAGCTGCCGACCTGAATGCCGACGGCAAGGTAAATGCCATCGACGTCAATGCCCTCACCAACATGATACTGCGAGGGGACGCTCCGCAGAGCGTCAAAAAGCAGACGCCCATTATGGTGGGTACGCTTGAAGAACGATAACAATAACATCAAACGTAAAAGAATATGAAAAAGATTGTATTATCATTGTTAGCTCTTGCCTTTGCCGCAACGATGCAGGTCAAGGCAGAGGTCACTGACATTTCCTCTATTGAGAACGTCGTATACATGGAGCCTGCCACATTTCCTGCCGGCTCGCAGCAAACCCTTTCTGTCAAGATGAAGAACACGGTCGGCATACAGACCGTACAGTTCGACATGGTGCTGCCCGAAGGCGTGACGATTGTCACAGACGAAGATGACTTCGAACTCATCAGCCTCAGCACAGCACGCACCACAGCCAAGAAGATGGACTCCTTCAGCTATGCTTTCATCTCCGGCACGCGATACCGTGTGCTTATCAACTCCAACGGCGGCTACACCTTCGACGGAGACGACGGCGAGATTGTGCAGGTCGTGGTGAACATCGACGCGTCCTTGGTGGGAAGCACCCTTCCGTTTGTCTTCGAGGACATCGTGCTGGTCGACACCGGCTCCAATGGCTTTGAAACAGAGCGTGTGGAGACATCTATTACTGTCACTGAGCCGCAAGACACCCGTGTCATATTGGACGAGACATCGACCGTCTGCCCCGAAGCCAGCGAAGGAACGACGGAAGTACTGGTGAAGCGGACCATCAAGGCTAACGAATGGAGCACCATCTGCCTGCCCTTCGACATGACGGAGGCACAGGTCTATGAGGCTTTCGGCAGCGACGTCCGCCTCGCAGAGTTCGTAGACTATGAAGCAGACTATGATGCCGATGAAAATGTTACAGACCTGACGGTGAACTTCGAGTCGACAGACCTCAGCGAGGGTTTCTACGCCAACTACCCCTACCTCATCAAGACATCAAGGGACATTGCTGAGTTTGAGGTGACGGCCATCGTGACTCCGGACGAGGAGAGCGCTGTGGCTGAATATGACAACGGGAAAAAGGGCAAGCAGAGGGTTGTCTATGGCTCCTTTGTCGGTACATATCATGCGGGCGACGTCGTCCCGGCCAGTGCTCTGTTCCTTTCAGCTGGTAACTTCTACTATTCAACAGGCTTGACTAAGATGAAGGCTTTCCGCGGCTATTTCCAGTTCGAGGATGTGCTTGCGTCCGTGACGAACGTGGCCGGTGTGAAGTTCGCCTTCTTCCTGGACGATGCTGCAACCGGCATGGAAGGTCTCGTGCCTGTTGGTGGCGACGGCATCATCTACGATCTTGGCGGCAGAAGGGTTGCTAAGCCCGTACAGCGCGGTATATACATCATGGACGGCAAAAAGATTGCAGTCAAGTGAGAGCACGTACAATTCTAATATAACGAATAAACAGAGGTACAATGAAAAAGAAATATATCATCCCTAAAACGGACATCATGCTGGCAGATGTGGAGGAAATGTTGGCCTCCAGCGCAGTGATTGGCAACATAGACAACAACGCGGAAATAGGATTCGGCGGCGTTGACGATGACGGCACTCTCGAACCAGGCGTGAAGGAAAACACGTCGGACTACGAATGGGATTTCTGAAATAGTTAGTGGAAGGAGGTTAGTGGAAAGAGGTTTGGGGTTAGAGGATACTGCCACGCATTGAGGCTTTCCCAATCGGCAGCCAAAACATTCCTCTAACTACTAACCTCTAACCCCTAACCTCTAACTTTTCTTTTGCCTTTCTGGCGAACTCGAAGAGGGACAGGGGCAGGTGGCAGTAGCCGTCGGGGTTCTTGTCGAGGTAGTCCTGATGGTACTCTTCGGCGGTGTAGAACCTGTCGAGGGGCTGCCGCTCTACGGCCAGGGGTTGGTCGTAGAGGGCTTGCTCCTCGGCGTAGATGCTGTCGATGACGGGCCGGTCCGCTGCGTCGGTGTAGTAGATGCCGGTGCGGTAGCGGGTTCCTTCGTCGTGCCCCTGCTTGTTGAGGCTTGTGGGGTCGATGGCCTTGAAGAACATCCTGAGCAGGAACGCGAGGCTCACTTCCTGGGGATTGTAGCGGACGTGGACGGTCTCGGCATGGCCCGTCTGGTCGGTATAGACCTCTTGGTAAGTCGGGTTCGCTGTGTGTCCGTTGGCAAAGCCGACTTCGGTCTCTACTACTCCCATTATCTGTTTGAAGTAGTGCTCCGTTCCCCAGAAGCAGCCACCTGCCAGGTATATGTCTTTTGTCATGTTGAGTTATTTCACCTTAATGTACTTGCATCCGTGCGAGGGGATGGTGCACTTGAGTTCGTCGGCTGTGAGGTTCTTCTGTCGCCACAGGTCGCGTATGGTTCCGGCTGCTGCTGCGTTGGGAGCAAGCTTCTTGATGTCGAACTGCTGGTCCTCGCTGCCTACGTTGAAGATGCCGATGGCTTGGCCGCCGTCGGAGAGCGGACGCGACCATATCTCGATGTCGCCATCCTTGCTGACGCGGTCGGCCTGTTTGCCCAGGATGTCCTGGTTGATGGCGTTCACCTCGTTGTTGCTGAGCAGACCAATGGTGAAGTCGTCCATCTGAGCGATGTCGCACCCGATGAGCATATTGGAGGCCAGGAGTGTCCAGAGCGTGATGTGGGTGTACTGTTCGTCGGGCGTGAGGCGGCTGTCGCGCAGGTTCGAGCTCCATCCCACCTTTCCCACGATGAGCATGTCGGGGTCGTTCCAGTGGCCCGGAGCGGCGTATTCGGCCAGACCTGCCTGCTTGCGGAAGCCTATGTCGTACATCGAGCGCCAGGTGTCGGTGATGTCGCCCGTGGTGCGCCAGCTGTTGGCGTCGACGAAGCGGCCCCATTCCCAGACGTTAGCCATGCCGTACTGGCAGAGGCTGTAGAAGATGTCGCGTGGCTGTTCGCGCAGGAACTTCTGCATGAGCAGGTAGGGACGCACGTACGAGGCTACGCCTTTGTCCTTCTCCTTGGCGTGTGCACGGCCGTAGCCGCACCAGTCGTACTTCAGGTAGTCCACGCCCCAGCTGTTGTAGCTCTCGGCGTCCTGCAGCTCATGGTCAATGGAGCCGAGGTAGCCGCCGCAGGTGTAGTCGCCGGGCGAGGAGTAGATGCCGAACTTCAGGCCGCGCTCGTGGAGCCAGTCGCCGAGGGCCTTCATCGAGGGGAACTTCTCGTTGACGGCGATGGTGCCGTCGGCGTTGCGCTTAGGAGCCTCCCAGCCGTCGTCGACATTCATGTAGCAGTAGCCGTAGTCGGCCAGGCCCTTGTCGATGAGCGCCTGTGCGGAGGACATCACTTTCTCTTGCGAAACGCTCAGAGCCCAGCAGTTCCACGAGTTCCATCCCATTGGCGGGGTGAGTGCTATCATGCGGTCGCCCACCTTCAGCGTAAAGTCCTGCGAGGCTTTGCCCTTGGCGTTTTCGGCCACAACGGTGAAGGTCAGGTCGCCGGCCTTCTCAATCTTTCCGCTCAGTACGCCGTCGGCTTCGGAGAGCTTGAGGCCCTTTGGCAGGTTGGCACACGTGAACTTCATGGGACGTTCGCCCGAGACGGGGAAACGATAGATGACGGGCGAGCCCGGGCGCACGCCGAAGAGGGGCACGCCGTTGAAGCGGGGTGATGCCGGAGCGGGCGGTGTCAGGATGTACTTCAGGGGCAGGCGCTGGGTAATCTTCTTGCCGCTCTTGGCGTCGGTGTAGACGGCTGTGAGCAGGCATGTCTTGGTCTTGTCGTAGGGAATGGTCAGGCTGACAGGCTTGTTCTGCTTGACGCTCATCTTCTTCGAGAGCTTCGAGAGCTCAGATCCACTCTCGCGGTCGGTGACGGTGACGTCGAGCTTGCCGTTCTGGGCCTGCGGATAGGCGTTGCGCAGCTCAAGGTCGCAATGCGCATTGCCGTTGTTGACGTCGGTGAAGTGCATGGACAGTCCGTCCAGGAGGCTCGGGATGCGTACGGAGAGCGGGCGTTCGAAGAGTCCGCCTGGCTCGCCGCCGTTGTAGACGCGGATGGCGATGACGTTGTCCTCGTCCCAGCGGATGCCGCCCGTCTTCACGTCGACGGGGTAGCTGCGCACCGTGCTCCAGGCCGACTTGTAGCCGCCCTGGTCGCCGGGCATGCCGCCCGTCTTGCCGATGAGCTTGCCGTTGAGGTAGCACTCGTCGGTGTCGTCGGCCTTGGGCAGGTCGAAGATGACGAACTTCTGCTGTTCGGCGCCTTTGAGCATACTGCTCGGTATGGTCAGGTGGATGCGGTACCATGCGTAGGCATTGTTGATGGCATAGCCCTGGTCGTCCCAGTTCATGGTCATGTCGATGGTCTTCCAGTCGGCATCTTTCGTCTCGGGCTTAGCCCAACTCATGTCGTCCCCTTTGTGGAAAAGGGCCTTCTTGATACTCACGTCCTGTGCAGAGGAGGCAATGGTCATGCAGACTGCGATGGCCAGAAAAAGTAGTCTCATCATGGTGATGTTTGGTTGGTTTTAGTGAATGATTAGGGTTCTTTTGCCTTCAAAAGTACAACTTTTTGCCGAAATAGCCATCACTTCCCCTGACTTTCTTGCAATAACGGGTGATTTTTATGTGTGTAGCTATGGATGATGGCGGTCAGAGCGAGCCGGATGTGGCTGCCTGGAGCATGTCGCGGACGAGCAGGAAGTCCTCCCGGGCAATGCCTTTGGCGGCAAGGACGCCCTGCTCCTCGTCGAACCGGGTAAGGGCCGTTTCGGGTTCCTGCTTTGTCTCGTTGCAGTAGGTGTTGATGTACTGTGTGTAGCTGTCGATGCTTTCTTTCCAGTTGCCCTGCAGCAGTTTGATGTGTCCGGCACGGAGGTGTGCGGCCCAGTCCTTGCCCTCGGAGAGCAGAAGCTCCTTTTCCGTGTAGCGCAGGCTGACGTCCAACCGACTGAGGGCGAAGGCGGTGGTGGCAATGTCGGAGATGATGCTCTTGTCGTCCTCCTGCGTCTCGTAGTCGAGTTTGAAGAGGAGTTGCAGGGCTTCCTCGTGGCGTCCTGCCTTGGCCATCGCTTTGGGGATGAGCCGGCGGAAGGATGTCTCGTCGGGCAGAAGCTCGGCGAGGCGTTGCAGGTTCTCCAGCTCGTCCTCGAAACGATGCTGCTGTGCGTAGCATTCCGTCAGCAGGCGAAGCGTCTCGACGTCGTCCGGTTGCAGGATGTCGGCGCTCTGCAGGCTGGCAATGGCCTCGGGGTAGCGTCTCATGTGGGTCAGCATCTGTCCCTTCAGGAAGAGCATCGCGGCAGAGGCTCCCTTGTGCTCAATGAGCTTGTCCAGCGCGGTGAGGGCCTGGTCTTCGTTCCCTATTTCGAAGAGGAGCGAGCAGACGTGCAGGCGGTCGTCGGTCGCGTAGAGTGCTGCCAGCTCGGGGATGTCGGTCAGGGTCTGCTCTGTGCGGAAGGGATTGAGCGTCTGCGGGCTCAGGGGCGAATGCACGAAGAAGCGGTAGAGATCCTGCATGATGTAGCGGATGGAGTAGTCGGGGATGATGAGGTCCTCGGCATCGGGAAGCTCCTGGTTGTCCAGTTGGTGTGCCACGCCGGAGAAGTCCTTGTCGGTGGAAATGAGGTAGAGCGTGGCAAGCTTGTCCACGTCGCAGTCCAGGATGAGGTCGACAAGCATAGAGAGGTGCTGCTTTTCGCGCCCCTTCTCGTCGATCATGACCGACTGGAACAGCGGGTGACTCTTGTCGAGGGGCAGGAACCAGTGGGCTATGCGGTGCAGGTATTTGCAGGAGTGCAGCAGGCTCACCTTCGCCAGGTTCGGGTCCAGACCGCGTTCGAGGCGTTTCTTCAGGTAGCGAGCCTTCAGCTCGATGTATGCCTTGATGCTGCTGAAGTTCATGGCCTGCTTGCCGGAGGCGAGGTTCTTGGCAAGCTTTTCTGCCTCTTCCGTCTCGCGCTTCATGTCTTCTTCGGCAAGGAGCATGAGCAGCATCTCGTGCTGTACCTGCATGGCAAGCTGCCGTCCTTTGCGTGTGTGGAGTTCGTGGGGTAGGGGCGGCATCAGCATCGGCAGCCCTATGTGCCTGAGGCGGAGCAGGAGCAGGTAGGTGATGGCGGCGATGTGGGTGCGGTGGCACTTGGTGTCGGCAAGGAGGGTGAGCAGGCGAATCTTCTCCGTGTCGCAGTATTCCCAAGCCGAAAGGAAGAGAGCGCCTGCGAGGTGTTGCTGCACCATGTCCTGCTGTCGGGTGATGAAGTCGTACCAAAGTGCCGTGTCCTGTGCGGTCCAGAGGGGTGCGGTCCAGAGGAGGTCGAAGATATCGTCCTGCACATCGCAGGTCTCCTCCGGTGTGAGCAGGCTCTGCCACTTGGCGAAGACGGCATCCTGCGTCTTTGCTCCGTAGATGTCGTGCAGGCGGCTCAGGGCCTTGCTGTAGTGGTCGTCGCCAATATGTAGGCGTATGGTGCGGCAAGCCTGTAGGGTGAGGACGATGCCACGCAGCTGAATCTTCTCCTGCACGCTGTGGCGATTGGCATCGTCGCCGCCGCCGCGCAGGAAGGAGAGCATGTGGTTGTAGTTCTCCTCCAGACTTTCTGCCTCGGCGCTGACAATGGCGTCTGCCGTGCAATAGGGCAGGAGCAGGCGCAGGTCGCGTATGCCGTCCAGGATATGTCCTGCGGCAAAGGCCTGCAAACATTCCTGCAGGATGAAGTCGAGCGTCTTGGTGTCTATCATTTGGAGCGTTGCTTTGTTTTGTCGAGCCACTTGCGGGCTTCGGTCGCATCGCTTGGACGGATGCTGAGGGTGGCGGTGGGTGCAGGCAGTTCCAGCGTGTCGGTCAGGGCGGGCGGCAACTGATATTCCTGCTGCAGGACATTGCGTATGAGGTCTGCCTGGCTGCTTTGGTTGCAGAGCACGACTGCAGAGTCGAGCAGATGGCGGAATGCTTCCTGCCGGGCAGGCGTGGCCTTGCTGCTTGCGACCCATGCATAGAGCCGTGTCTGTCCCCGTTGTGTCCGGAAGAGACGCTTGTGCCCCAGCATCGTCATCCATGTGGCGAAGGGCTCGCCCATCATGGCTGCGTCGATGAGACCCATGCGCATCATCTCGGCACGCAGGCGGACGTCGTTGATTTGCGGGCGGTAGATGTCGTCGTGGTTTGTGCTTGTGCTGTCGAGCAGGCGGTCGCACCAATAGTCCGTGGCCGAGAGCCGGCTGACGGCAATCATCTGTTCCTTCATCTGATTGATGCGTTTCACGCGCTTCGTCTTGAGCGAGATGAGCGAGAGCGGCTCGTCGCATGCGGCGAAGGGCTCCACCCCGACATTCTTGGCGAGGCGTTCGGTGCGGATGAGGTCGGTGTAGGCTATGTCGGCATGCCCGCGCAGGATGGCTGTGTCGATGTCCATCTGTGCCTGATAGCGCAGCAGCGTTATCTGCAGTCCGAGGCTGTCGGTCAGTCCGCTGCGGACGGCATAATACAGCGGCAGACAGCCCATCGTCGGCATGACTGCCACGCGCAGGGCGGTGGAGTCCACTTCGATGCTGTCTGTCTGAACAGGCGTGGCCTCCTGTCGCTCAGTGCAGGAGGACAGTATTATAATAATGAATAATGAAAAATGAAAAATGAAAAATGAAAAGTGAAAAGTGAAAAGTGAAAAATAAGAGTTACATCCGGCTCGTAAACTTTGCCGGAAGTCCGAGCTTAGAAGCTGAGCGTCCAAAGGTAACTTTGTTTTTTTCACTTTTCACTTTTTCTCTTTTCACTAAGAGTCTTTACCCTTTGATGGCTGCTACGCCGGGGAGAACCTTGCCTTCGATGGCTTCGAGCAGGGCGCCGCCGCCGGTCGAGATGTAGCTCACCTTGTCGGTCAGACCGAACTTCGTGCAGCATGCCACGCTGTCACCGCCGCCGATGAGGGAGAATGCGCCTTCGGCTGTGGCCTGTGCGATAGCTTCGCCTACGGCACGGCTGCCTGCGGTGAACTCGTCACACTCGAAGCATCCGGCAGGACCGTTCCAGAGGATGGTCTTGGCACCCTTGATGGCTTCGGCGAACTTCTTGCGGCTATCGGGACCTGCATCCAGGCCGTCCCAGCCGTCTTCGATGGCGTTGGAGGGGAATACCTTCACTTGTGCGCCGGGCTTCACGCTGAATGTGCCGAAGTCATAGCCAGTGCAGCATACACTGTCGCTGCCCAGAACGAGCTCCACGCCGTTCTCCTTGGCCTTCTTCTCCACTTCGAGGGCAACGTCGAGCTTGTCGAGTTCGACGATAGAGTTGCCGATGTTGCCGCCGTGAGCTTTGGCGAAGGTGTATGTCATGCCGCCGCAGAGGATGAGCTTGTCCACTTTGCCCAGCAGGTTTTCGATGATGCCGATCTTGGTGCTCACCTTCGAGCCGCCCATGATGGCAACGAAGGGGCGCTTGATGTTGGAGAGGACGTTGTCCACAGCCTTCACCTCTTTCTCCATGAGGAGGCCGAGCATCTTGTTGTCGGCGTCGAAGTAGTCGGCGATGACGGCAGTCGAAGCGTGCTTGCGGTGAGCGGTGCCGAAGGCATCCATCACGTAGCAGTCGGCGTAAGCGGCCAGCGTCTTTGCAAACTCCTTCTGGCTGGCCTTCATGGCCTTCTTAGCCTCTTCGTATGCAGGGTCTTCCTTGTCGATGCCGACGGGCTTGCCTTCCTCTTCGGGGTAGTAGCGGAGGTTCTCCAGCAGGAGAGCTTCGCCCATCTTCAGGGCCTTGGCAGCGTCCTGAGCCTTGGCGCAGTCGGGAGCAAAGCTGACGGGGCAGCCGAGGGCCTTCTCTACGGCGCCGCGGATCTGTCCGAGGGAGAGTTTGGGGTTCACCTTGCCTTTGGGTTTGCCCATGTGGCTCATGATGATGGCGGCACCGCCGTCGGCGATAATTTTCTTCAGGGTGGGCAGGGCGCCGCGGATGCGGGTGTCGTCCGTAATTTCACCATTCTCGTTCAGGGGCACGTTGAAGTCTACGCGCACGATTGCCTTCTTGCCGGCAAAGTTGTACTCATTGATAGTCATAATGTTCTCTTTGTTATGTTGTTTGATGTGTTGTTTTGCGCTGCAAAGTTACGAGTTTTTTGCGAAGCGTGCAAGTATTCTGCCCACAATCTTCACACGATGTTCTGCGGATGCCCCTCGGCGAAGGCACGGACGTTTGCGACGGCTGTGGCGACGAGGCGGGTGCGGGCTTCGCGGGTGGCCCATGCGATGTGCGGGGTGATGTAGGCGCCGGGTTGGCCCAGAAGGGGGTTGTCTGCCCGGGGAGGCTCCTCGGTCATCACGTCGGCGACGTATGCGCGGAGACGACCTTCCGCCAGCGCTTCGGCCACGTCGGCATCGCAGACCAGCGGGCCGCGGCCTGTGTTGACGAGGATGGCCGAGGGCTTCATCAGCCGCAGCGACGCGGCGTTTATCAGGTGGCGCGTGTCGTCGGTCAGCGGACAGTGCAGCGAGAGGACGTCCGAGGTGCTGAGCAGTTCCTGCAGGTCGGCTTTCCGGATGGCGGCGGGAAGTGCGTCGGCCGCCTTGCTGGTCAGGGCTTTCACCTTCATGCCGAAGGCGGCTGCTATCTGCGCCACGCGGCTGCCGATGTTGCCCAGGCCGACGATGCCGAAGGTCTTCCCTGCCAGCTCCGTGAGGTCCGTGTCCCAGTAGCAGAAGTCTGGGCTGGCGCTCCATCGTCCTTTGCGGTTCTCGGCGGCATAGTGTTCCGTGCGGTTCGTCACGGCGAGCACGTGGGCGAACACCATCTGGGCCACGCTCTCGGTGCTGTAGGCGGGCACGTTGGTGACGACGATGCCGCGTTCGCGGGCTGCAGCGACGTCGACGACGTTGTAGCCCGTGGCGAGTACGCCGATGTAGCGCAGGCGCGGCAGCTGCCCGATTTCCTTTCTTCCGAGGATGACTTTGTTCGTCAGCACCGCCTCCGCCCCGGCAGCGCGTGCCACGGTCTCGTCCGCTCTGGTCCGTTCGAAGACGGTCACCTCGCCCAGCTCCTCGAGTTCTTGCCACGACAAGTCGCCCGGGTTGGCCGTATGTCCGTCCAGTATCACAATCTTCATAGGTGTGTCTTTCTTTAATCAGCATTGCAAAGATACAAATTTTTGCTGAGATAAAAGCTTCCCCGGCGGAAAAATTTCCCCTCCGGAGCCGTTTTCGCACCAGGTTGCTTGCAGTCCGCCAGTATATTCGTAACTTTGTGTCCACGGCAAATCCGTGCGGTGCCGGGCAAAAAAATGCGGAGTTCGATGCAGTCTTTTCCGGTGTTGCGGGACTTAAAGGACAGAGAAGCTATGTTCACGATGGAGATAACACGGCTGATAGAACAGTGCAGGCGGGGTGACAGCGAAGCTCCCGGCGAGCTGTACAAGGCATACGCCCAACGGATGCGGGGCGTGTGCCGGCGCTACATTGCCGACGAACAGGCGGTAGAGGACGTGCTGCACGATGCTTTTGTGGTCATTCTGACCTCGTTCGACCGCTTGCGCGACGACAGCAAGGCCGAGGCGTGGATGATGTCCATCACGCGCAACATGGCGTCGAAGTACAAGGACTACACGGCAGCTCACCGCATGGTTCCGCTCGAAGAGACAGAGCACAGACTCCTTGCAGAAGAGGAACGGGAGCAGAACGTGCGGGGCATTCCCCTGGACGAGGTGATGAAGCTGGTAGACAAGTTGCCGGAAGGATATGGCAAGGTGTTCCGTCTGTCGGTGTTCGAAGGGTTGTCGCATCGCGAGATTTCAGCTCTGCTGGGCATCGGGCCGCACTCGTCGTCGTCGCAGCTGGCCCGGGCGAAGAAGCTGTTGCGCAAGATGATGCGGCAGTATTGGGCCGTGCTCTTGGTCCTGCTCATTCCCCTCGGCATCTTCCTGCTAAGGACAAGAGAGGCGGAAGTAAAGGAGAGAGAGCCGGCTGTGGCGAAGCAGAAGCCGCTGCCGACGCCGCGTCGCGACCGCAGACCGACCGAAGCCGAGGCACCACAGGAACCGATAGTCGTCCATTTGCCCGGGCAGGACAGGACGGTTGTCGCAGCCGACACCATCCAACCGGCCGTCGCTCAGGCTGTGGATTCCGTCGGGACAGACCAGACAGACCTGATGGCCCGGGAGCAGACAGCTGCCGATTCCGCAACGACGGACACGTCCGGGACTGTGCTCCGACGGGAGCTTCCGCGCCTTGACCTTGTGAGAATGCCGCGGAACAAGCCGGCCTCCGGTGCGGACCTCCGGCAGAGATGGTCGCTGGAACTGGCCTATGCAGGACAGTTCGACGTGCTGAAGTACAGCGGACAGCCGTATACATACCATCCTGCACCGGCTGCTTCGCAACCAGGCGGCGCACCCGACGGACTCGATACCAGTCCCGCCATCCCCGGCAGTATTGACAATTGGAGCGACTATGCCGTTTACCTGGCAAACAATCCCACTGCCGTGAGTGCCAAGGCACGCAGCGCTGTCATGCGCATTGCCTTGAACAATGCCAGCCGCCCCGGTGAGGACCTGATTCTGCGCTCCAGCCGTCACCGGATGCCTGCCGTGTGGTCGTTGGCGTTGAAGTACAGGCTGAACAGACAGTTTGCTCTCGAGTCGGGCTTGAGCTACAGCCGCTTGTCCTCCGACTTCGAGACGGGAAGCGACGGCAACGCCATCCGCGAGCAGCAGGACATCCGGTATCTGGGCATCCCGATGAAGGGAATATATAATATGTATAGCAGGAGAGCTTGGTGTCTCTACGGCAGTCTCGGAGTGACGGCGGAGGTTCCTTTGGGCGCAACCCTCCGCTCGGAATACTTCGTGAACGGCCTGTACGAGTACGGCGAAACAGCCTCCATCCGGGCTCCGTGGCAGTTCTCCGCCACGATGGGCGTTGGCTTGCAGTACCATCTGACGCCGCGGGTCGGCTTCTTCGTTGAGCCAAGCCTGCGATATTACATTCCCATGCGGACCGACATCCAGACCTATCGCACGGAACATCCGTTCACGTTCTCCCTGCCGCTCGGTGTAAGATTTACGTGGTAGCCGTGCAGTCGTTCGCTAAGGTTTCGGACTTTATAGGTAGAAACCCTTGACGAACATGATGTATTCTCTCTTTGATTATGCCTACAACGGCTGTCTCTATCTGAACAACACCCTGCTGCCTCGCCGGAAACGGCTGGCACAACTGATGATTTACGCTACCACCGCATGCCAGTCGCGCTGCCGGCATTGCAACATCTGGCAGAAGCCTGTGGAACACCTGCCGTTCGCCGACATACGGCGCATCATGCAGAGCCGGTGCGTGACGCGGCGGACGACCGTCGGACTGGAAGGCGGCGAGTTCGTCCTGCACCCGGAGGCCGATGCCATCATGGCCTGGTTTCGCCAGTATCACCCGAACTATACCTTGCTGTCCAACTGCCTTGCGCCGCGCAAAGTCATCGAGGCTGTCCGTCGCCATCACCCCCGCCACCTGTACCTTTCGCTCGACGGAGGGCGCGAGACCTACCGGCGGATGCGCGGCTGCGACGGCTTCGACCGTGTGATACAGGTCGTGGAGGCGGTGAAGGACGAGGTGCCTTTGTCGCTGATGTTCTGCCTCTCGCCGTGGAACACGTTCCGGGATATGGACTTCGTCATCGGCCTTGCCCGGCGTTACGGCGTGGACGTGCGCATCGGCATCTACGGCACGATGGCGTACATGGTCAGCGAGGCGGAACGGACGAAAAGCCGGGAATCCGTCGTGGCAAATCCTTTCCTGGACGGGACGGCAGGGCCGGATGCGCTTGACATCCCGCCTTCCCTGAAGTCGACGCAGGAGAACTTCGACTTCGTGGCCCTCTACGACCAGTGGCGCAGCGGGCATCTCCGTCTCCCCTGCAAGAGCATACTGAGCAGCCTCGTCGTGCACAGCAACGGCGATGTGCCGCTGTGCCAGAACCTTGACGTTGTGCTCGGCAACATCCACCGGCAGTCGCTCGACGAGATCTTCAACGGTCCGGCATCGAGCGGGATGCAGTGTCGCTACTCGAGGAACTGCAATGATTGTTGGATAAACTTTCACCGAAAATACGACATCATCCTTCTGCGCAGCATGGAACGGCTTATGCCCAAGCACCTTGTCGAGGCGTTCTGCGGCCCGTACCGGTGGACGGAAGCCCCCGGGATGACTTACCGCCAATACTTCAAGAACCTATGATACAGAGATTGACAGAATGGTACAAGCGCATTCGTACAGAGCGCTTTCTGGCCCAAACGTACCAGTATTCTTATGTCTTCGTGGGCATGGGGCAGCATTCGCGGACGAATCTCTATCCCGTGCTCCACTACCTCGGCGTGCCGCTTCGGTGCATCTGCGTCACGTCGGAAAGAAGGGCTGGACTGATAGCAGAGAAGTTCGGGGTGAAAGCCACGACTTCGCTCGACGGCATCCTGAGCGACGCGTCGGTCCGCGGGGTGTTCGTCTCAGCCTCGCCCGCGGCGCACTTCTCCATTGCCTCGCGTGTGCTGGAAAGCGGCAAGTCGCTCTTCGTCGAGAAACCGCCCTGCCGGAATCTGGACGAGCTGGATGCGCTCATCGCCCTTCGCCGGCGCTGCGGCGTGCCGGTCGCAATGGTGGGGCTTCAAGGGCGCTATGCCCCTGCTGTGAAAATCCTTCGGAAACGGCTGGCGGCAGAACGGCTTCTCAGCTACGACCTGCACTATCTTACGGGAGCCTACCCGGAGGGTAATGCCCTGCTCGAGCTGTTCATTCATCCGCTCGACCTCGTGGTTTTTCTCTTCGGCAAACCGGAAATCGTCGCCTGCGAACGGGTCTCCAAAGGGAATACGCAGCGTTCGGGTGAATCCCTCATCCTCGTGCTTCGCCATCCGCCCGCGGTCGGCACCCTCGAACTCTCTACGGCCTACACCTGGACTGCCGCGGAAGCGTCTCTCCGGGTCTGCACGTCAAGAGGCGTCTACCGCCTTTCGCAGATGGACAGCCTCACGTTCGAGCCGCATCATCCCCTCGTCCTGGGCGTTCCCCTGGAGAAGGTCTGGCACAGGCCGCGCACCGTAGAGCACCTTTTTGCACCCGAAGGTTTTGCGTCCACGCTTCGCGGGAATCGGGTCTATACACAAGGATATTACGGCGAATTGTCGGCTTTCGTCGATGCCGTGGAAGGCGTTCCGGGCCATGTCGAAACGGACCTGACGGCGATGCGGACCGTCTACGAGCTCATCCGCGCCTGCTCTGTGCCGCGGCAGCCTACACCGTGCCGGTGTTGACAACAGGTTGTGCCGAGTCGTCGCCGCAGAGGATGACAAGCAGGTTGCTCACCATGGCGGCCTTCTTCTCGTCGTCGAGCGTCACGATGTTCTCGTCGGAGAGCTTGTCGAGAGCCATCTTCACCATGCTGACGGCGCCCTCCACAATCTTCTCGCGGGCGGTGATGATGGCGGTGGCCTGCTGGCGGCGCAGCATCACGGCGGCTATCTCGGGGGCGTAGGCCAGGTAGTTGATGCGGGCTTCGACTACCTCGATGCCTGCCAGGGCGAGCCGCTCGGAGAGCCTCTGCTCGAGCTGTCGGTTTATCTCGTCGCCGCCGTCGCGCAGGGTCAGCTCCTGGCTGTCCCGATCGTCGGTGTCGTCGTAGGCATACTGTCCGGCCACTTGCCGCAGGGCCGCATCGCTCTGCACCTTGACGAAGTTCTCCAGGGCGAGCATGATGCCCTTCAGCGTGGCACCGCCCAGGTCTTGCTGATTGCCGAGAGCCATCGTCTGCGAGTCAATCTCGAAGATGGCCTTGTAGGTGTCCTTCAGCCGCCAGACAAGCACGAGGCCAATCATCACGGGGTTGCCCACCTTGTCGTTCACCTTGATGGGCTTTGCGTCGAGGTTGCGGGCACGCAGCGACAGTTTCTTCACGGAGTAGAAGGGGTTGATCCAGAAGTAGCCCGTCTCGGTGAAAGTGCCGGCGTATTTGCCGAACCACGTGATGACGCGGGCCTCGTTCGGCTCGAGCATCAGGAAGCCGCACAACATGATGATGGAGGCAACAAAGGCCGTCAGACCGCCCACCAGCAGGGCTGTCCCGTTGGCTTCGTCTATCCCGTCGGCCAGCAGCACGATGCCGCTGATGGCGGCGACAATGCTTGCCAGCATCAGAACCAACGACGCGAACAGCATCAGAAAACCGTTCAATACCACTCCTTCGAATTTCTTTTCCATAAGACTTGCAGTTTGTTTGTTTCGGTTGTGTAAATATGCGCGGCGGATTTCGCAGAGGAACCCCTGCCGGCACTTGTTTTCATTCGGTTACTTGTACGTTTTGTATCGTAAAGTTACGTCATTCCTGAAACACTACAATGAGCGGCCCGCAAGATATAACATTATTTAACATACGAACGCGCGAAAGTAACTATTCAGCGAAAAGGCAATAGGAAAGTTGTTATTAGGAAACGAATTGGAATAATGATAATAATAAGCTCGCGAAAGGGAAGGAGTATTCTTCTTGGCGTATAGGAATTATTCCAATTACCCTAATTCGTTTCTTTT
>JAFUVM010000066.1 GCA_017483665.1 Bacteroidaceae bacterium | reverse complement strand
TCTCCTCTTCCGGCGTGATGTTCTGGAACGGCGTGCGGTTGGGGCCGAGGTCGAGGCCGATGAGCTTCATGATGCGCTTGCCGTCGACGATGTTGCCGCGGAAGTGGCAGATGATGTTGATGACGAGCTGCGAGTAGTCCTGCAGCCTGCGGGCAGACTCCATGTCGCCGCGTTTCCAGGCTTCGATGATGCCGACAAGGTTCTTGCCGTTGTAGTTCGTGGTGCCGCCGATGCCGCCTTGTGCTCCGCCCATAGCCAGACAGGGCAGGATGGTCTCGTCCTGTCCGTGGAGCATGTCGAACTTACCGCCGCCATAGAGCCGGCATTGGTTGTATTCGTAGAGGCTCTCGAAGGTGTACTTGATGCCGGCAAAGTTGGGGATGCGTCCGTCGACGGCTTCCAGGAACTTCACCATCGGCAGGAAGGCGCCGTTGAAGGCCGGGATGTGGTAGAAGTAGAAGGGCAGGTCGGGAGCGCCAGCGGCAATCTCTTCGCAGTACTTCACCAGTTCCTCGATGCGACCGATCTTCGGGAACGGCGGCGCCATGGCTCCTATGCCCCATGCACCAATCTTCTGGGCGTGCTCGGCCAGCTTCCTGCTCTCGCGGACGCAGCAACTGCCGACGTGCACGATGACCTTGAAGCCCTCGGGGGCAGCCTTTATCCAGGCCTCGGCGAGCTGCATGCGTTCATCCGGGGTGAGCATATAGCCTTCGCCGCTGCTGCCGTTGATGAACACGCCCTTGAGTCCGTTCTTCTGCAGCATCTTGGCGTATGCGGGTATGGGTTCCAGGTTCACGTCGCCGTTCTCGTGGAAAGGCGTGAAGGGAGCATCGATAAGTCCGATAATCTTTTCCATAGTAATGTGTGTTTTCAGGTTTGGTTGTTTCGTTATTTCGTTATTTCGTTATTTCGACATTGGGGTGTGACGGCCTTTTGCCCTAATCGTTTCTCAGGATTTTCCTGTCCTTGCCGATGAGCAGGCCGCGCGAGCGGTCCCGGGCGGGCAGTCCGGCAGGAGTGAAGAGGGGGTCCGAGGTCGTCCCGAGGGGGAGCGTGATGGCATCCTCGCCGTCCCGTTGCAGGGAGAGCGTACCGGCGGGGATGTCGGCGCGTACGTTGTAGATGCCTTCGTCGAGCTGGAGGCTCCAGGAGCGTGTGGCAGAGGAGCTTTGGACGAGCGACGAGGGGATGCCCGGCACGAGTGATTCGCCTGCGGAGGCCGGGGCGTAGCAGACGTTGTCTGCGGTGGTGGCGGTCTCGGGCTCGATGACTATCATCGTCCAGAACTGCAGGGATGGCAGGGTGAGACTGACGGTTCCCGCAGCCGACGAGTACTTGTAGTCGGTGAGCTCCTGCATGGCGCCGCCGCAATAGTCGGGCGATGCGACCCATACGCGCCGCACCTTGCCCATGCCCGACAGCCCGCTGAGGCGGACGGACAGGTTCTCGAAGCGTTGGGGCCAGGGACGTGTGGCCTGGTTGTCGTGCCAGCAGAGGAGGTAGTCGTCGTCGGAAACGGCGCCTGCACTGTCTTGCGTGAAGTTGAGCAAATGGACGACTTGCCTGCCGTTCACTTCCCTGGCGAGCAGCGTCACCTGATTGGCTTGCGGCTCCCAAGTGTTGATGGTGACGTCGGAGCAGGTCGCTTTGACGCTCGTCCGCTCCGTCCAGTCGTCGCGCAGCAGGTTCTCGTAGGCCGTGAGGAAGTCGTAGTAGCGCGTCATCCAGTCCTCCAGCTGGCTGTGCCACTTCATGCCAGCATAGGGGAAATATTCGCGGCAGAGCATGTGGTCGCCGCCGAGCTCGAGGTGTGAGCCGCCGAGGGCGAACATCACGGCGTCGGCCATGACGATGCCCGGCGTGTTGAAGTTGCTGTTGTCGCTGGTGTAGTTCATGTAGGCGGCGAGGACTGTGCGCAGGGTGGGGCTGAGGCTGCGGTTCTCGTCGATGACGTTTTTCAGGTTCGCAAAGCGTCCTGCGCCGCTCTTCAGGCTGTTGCCTGCCTGGTTGCCCCAAACCTCGGAGTAGAGGAAGTCCACTTTTCCCGAGCCGGCAATCTGCGACGCGCCCCATTGGCTGACGGCGTTCATGACGAGGCGCTTCCCGGGGTGGAGGTTCTTCATGTAGGTGATGAAGGCAGAGTAGCCTTCGCGCAGGTCGACGAGGTTGCCGTCGTAGTCGTAGACGCTGCCGCGCGAGCCGAGCTGGTCTATCTGGTATCCGTCGAAGTCGAGGGCGGCGTAGACGTCGTCGTTGCGCTCCCCGAGGTAGGAGAGCCAGTCGGGATTGGCGGGATTGACCAGGTAGATGTCGCTCTTCCACGAGTCCGGCAGGTCGTGGCGGTCGATGGTCGAATGGTTCCTGTCCTTGTAGATGAACCACTCAGGCTTGACGCCGCGGTCCTGCCATCCGTCGAGCACGCCGAAGCAGAGGTTGTAGAAGATGCTCTTCATGCCGCGGTCGTGGGCCGAACGTATGTAGTTCCGGACGGCGGAGGTGTAGATGGTGCGGTTCGCAACGTCCTTGTAGGTGTTCCAAAGCGCGTCGCGCGAAGTGCCGCCCAACGGCCAGTCGTGGCAGTAGTGCCAGTCTTGGAACTGCACGCCGTTGATGTGGCAGCGGTTGAGCCACTTCATCTCCGTCCTTGTCTTGACCGCCGTCTTGTCGCTTCCGAAGGTGGCAACGAAGCCGTAGCGCGGGAAGCGCGTCCAGTCGGAGCTGACGTCGATGGCGATGGTGGCGAGGATCTCGTCGGTCTCATCCGCCTGGCGGTAGACCTCGGCCATGTATCCGCGGAAGTCCTCGGGCGGCGCTGTCCACGTCCACGTGCGGGAGGTGAGCAGCGTGTCGCCGACGATGTCGCCCATGTGGCGGTAGCGGACCCTTGTCCCCTGCGGGGGAGCCGACGACATGGTCAGCGTCACCGTCTCGCCCGGAGCGTAGCTGCAGAGGTCGGTCTCAACCTGATAGCGAAGCTTGGGGAGCTTCGCGGTGGCTCCTGTAGCCAGTAGCGGCGCGATGGGGCGCACGGAGGTGGTCTTCTTGTAGGGCTTCGAATGGAGCGCCAACGTGCCCGTCGAGAGCAGGAGCGTGCCGCCGTAGGTGCCGGCATCGGGTGCGTCCTCGCGGAGGGCGAAGTCGTTCTTTTCGGTCAGCTCCGTGCTTGTGGCTGTGCCGACGGGGTAGAGCTGGGGCGGATATTGCCGGAGCTGTGGCAAAAGGCCATCGCCGTCGGCTATCTGTATCTGCTTCGTGTTTGTGTCCACCTGCACCCGGCAAGGCCCGATGTTGTCGGCGCGGAACTTGTAGTCGCCGCTGGTATGGAGCGCGATGCCCTGTGTGCCCGGGACGAGACGCGTGCCGGCCGTGGCCGGGCCCCAGTGGCTGCCCCAGCCCGAGGCGTCGGTCATGAACTTCAGCTCGCCGCCGTGCGCAAGGAATCCTTCCCATGTGTAGATACCCGAAGCCTGTTCTGTCATGGCCTGACGGCTCCATCCTGACGGGATGGCAGAGCCGACGATGTAGAGCGCCGCCTGCCCGGGCAGAGGCATCAGCACAGTCAGCAGACAGACAAGAAAGGTGTGTTCGGTTCTGTTCATGGTATGCAAAGATGGTCGTTGCCTCTGCAAAGTTACGAAATTGTATGCGAAGTGCAAAATTTCGCGCGCGTTTATTTTATATATGTGTGTCGGAACATTCCTTTTGTGCCACGGAAACATTTCCTTCGCGTCACAGACACAATTTCCCCGTCCCGCGGATAAAAACAATTTCCAAGCCTTTGAAATAAATTTCAGAAGCTTGGAAATATATTTCAGTGGTTTGGAAATATATTTCCGTGCCACCGAAATAGTTTTATGCCCCGCCGCGCGGCATTTGATGCCTTGTGGGTAGGGAGTTTGCATCGGCAGGTGTCAGGATTCCATTGAGCTACTGAGTGTTGTTTCGACGCCTTTCCAGGAAATTCGGCCTTCCTGCCTTGACGTTCTCCTTGATGACAACACTGTCACCTCCAAGGATGACCTTGTTTGTCTCCAGGTACTTTCTCAGCATGGCATGGTTTACGACAATCAGGGCCGGTGCAGCGTACTGCCCCTCGCCCGTCTTTTCCGGCTGTTCCTCCAGAGACGAACTGACCACATAGGCCTGATATGGCAGACTGCTTTCCACCGTCTTTGTGCCAGTCTTGATGCCCATGAGTTCCTTCTGGTACTTTGCATGGAAGAAAGCCTCAAGGACAGGCGAGTCCCGCTCTGCAAGCGGTTTGTCGTCGTTGAAGCCTTCTACTCCCTCGTACAAGAGTTTCTGGAAAAGGTTCTTCTCTGCATTGGTCAGGACCTTCTTGCTGTCAGAGTCGATGCCAATAGAAGAGAATGTAGCCAGGCTCTCGTAAAGCTCAACTATCTCCACGTCGCCGCCGTATGTCTCCCGCACCTGTGCCGTGGCAGGCAGTGCCACGGCCATCAGGACGAGAGTAAGTGATAGATGCTGATGTTTCATTATCAGAGGTAAATGGAGCTTCCTTTATTCAAGGAGTTTGTCTATGGTGCCAAATACATCCTTCTTGGCACGCGTGATGACCGTCAGCTTGTGTCCGGCATCGAATGCTTTCTTGATTTCCAAGCCTCCCTTGTTGACCTTGATTAGTGTGAGTGATCCGCTTGCGACTTCCTGCGCCTTGGCATCACCTATCTTTTTCGTGGCCTTTTCGCCTGCAATCTCCACTTCTTCCATAATGTCGAACATTTGTCCGACGTTTATGCCGTCATTGCTTCCTGCGGATATGTACGCTGTCTTCACACCTTTCTTTGCGTCAACTTGGTCAAGTTGTTTGATTACGGCTTCAGTCTTGATGTTGTCGTCGACAAACTTCTTCATGTCGGAGGTTGTCATTCCCAGACAGCTGTTGATGGCATCATTCTGCGTGTCACCCATGTCCCAGGAATGCTTGTACGGCGTGGTGGAAATGACGGCACCGCCCTTAGCGTCGGTCAGGGTAATGGTGTAGGATGAGTTGCAGAAATAATATTTGCCATTCTTGTCCACTCCCGTCTCCATCGATCCGAAGTGGCATGTGAGTACGATGTCGACCATCTCTCCGAGGGCAACCATGCGCTCTTCCTTGTCTTCTGGCAGACTGCTCAATGTCTTCGTGTCCACAACGTTCACACGGCCTGTCTTGGTGATGCCGCTGATGATGTTTCCGCGAAGAACCTCTACCCAGTTTGTTCCGATGGTGGAGTTGTAGCTGAAGTCCTCGACTGCCACACTGGTTTTACCATCCTGGGCGAAGGACATTGACGTTGCCATTAGAGCTGTCATCACGAAAGAAAATAACTTTTTCATAGCTGTTAAATTTAAAATTAATAAAGTTAATAAAATAGGATGTTATTAAAAGTTGTGTTGAGAGAAACATTGTCAGTTATCCCCAGCCAGTCGGAAGCCTGTTGTCTGCAGGCAGTTCTCCGGTTTCTGCCTGTTTCGGAAAAAGCAACGCAACCTGTCGCGTTTGCCGCCGTCGGCATAAGACCCGCCTCGCACGACCTTAAAGAAGAGCACTTTCTCCCCCTGTGGCGGGTTCGTCTTGTTCGTGTAGTCTTCCCACCAGTCATCGCACCACTCTGCCACGTTACCGCTCATGTCGTACAGGCCAAGCTCATTTGGTTTCTTCGAGGCCACAGGCATGGTCTGCCCGCTGACGTTTGCTATGTCGGAAACGTTCTTGCCACCCGCGAAGTCTTCTGCTGCGGAGATGCCGCCACCACGTGCAGCATATTCCCACTCCACCTCTGTGGGCAGACGGAAGTGAGTCCCACAGCGTTCGTTTAGCTGCTTAATGAAGTCTTGGCAGTCTGACCACGAAACATTCTCCACCGGCAGGTTGTCGCCCTGATGTATGCTGGGATTGCTTCCCATGACAGCCTTCCACAGGGCTTGGGTAACCTCGGTCTTTCCTATCTTGTAGCTGCGCAGCCCCGCATGCCTGAAGGTTCCCGCAGGACTCGCTGCATTGCCCATGAGAAAAGAGGACGCGGCTCCGACGTTAACCATCTCATAGGAGATGCCGTCCAACTGAAAACTCCCCTCGGCCTTCATCATCACTTGGTACTTCATGGTCTGGCCCAGCTTTATGTCGACTTCTGCCTGCTCGTCGTTGTAGCCGGCAGATACCAGGGTAATCCTATGCTTCCCTTCACCGCCACTATACTTGAATGGCGGGGAACCGGACAACTGCTTCACGCCGTCAACGTAGAAGTCAGCCTCGGGCACGTTTGTCTGAACGACAATCGTTCCCTTGGGTGCGTCCGTTTCCGCAGGCTTGTCAACGACCATTCTGTATGTACTTTTGCCCGCCAGCCCTTTCGGGAATTTGTCCTTGATGTCGAACTGCGGCGAAGTGTAGCCTTCGGCTTTTACTTCCAGCCATGTGGCCTCATTGTTCATATACACCCAATAGTCGCCGTCCTTCTGAACGACATCAATGACATCCCCGATAAACTTTACACCCGGCAGGGCAATCTGAACGATAATCAGGGCACAAGACTCTTGGTTGGCATCCTTCTTCTCGAACTTTACGGCTGCATTGTCGAAGGGGTCGACCTCGAAGCTTGTCACTGTAAGCCTTTGTGCGCAGAGCCGGCCGGAGTATATGATGAGTAAGAACAGAATGGGTAGGTGTCTCATGGTCAATGAAGTTTGAATCTTTGCAATGTAAATATCTCATCCTTGTCTGTGCTCATGGGTTGCCATGTGCGAACCTGTATCTTGGGTTTTTCCTTATCCGTGAAGTCCCAAACGAGGAACACGATTCCCTGGTCCTTATATGTATTGGTAGCCCAGTCCTGTATAAGTGTTACCCCATAGTAGTTGGGCTTCGAGCCGTGCCGTCGCACCACATAGTCTGAGAACTTGACAGAGACTGCTCCGGTCCTGGGGTTGGTGAATATCTTGCGAAGGTTGTCAAGGTATTGCTTCTTGGTTTGCACCGTATACTCGTATTCCTTCTGTGCCATCCCTATCTCCGGCTTGCGGCGGAGGATTTCCTTTCCCGTTATGATGAGGGCGTCGTCGCTGAATATGGCTTCAAGGTTCGCGAGGTCCTTCTCGCGATAATAGTTCATGAATTTCTCGCAGAAACTGATAATCTGCTGGCGTTCGTCAATGTCGCCAAGTGTGATTCCTTCCTTCATCAGTCTGGTGTACTGATGTATATCCATCGCTATATTGAAGTCACATATCTGTCCGTTAAGGTCGAAGTTGACGCATATCTCCTGATTGACGTCGTCGGTGTAGGATGCATCCACTGGTTTCATCTCCACGGCGATGTTGCGGACCTGGTACTGAGCGATGCGCCCTCCCCGCTTTAAGGCAATGCCGTGTTCCACAATGTCATCGTCCAGGCAGCGGAATCGGGCGTTAGCCCACAGTGCAGTGATGCTCTGCGAGGCCATCTGGTCTATGTCGATACCTGTGAAGTTGATGTCGCGCCCTTCCCGCTCTGCTTTGTTTATGGCAGTCAGAAGGGTACACATCTGCCTTTCCATCTTCGACTTGAGCGCGGCACCTGCAATGCCGTCGGAGAATTCGAAGTTCACCTCATCCTGAGCGGGAAGAGCCCAGGCGGAAACCATTAGAGTAAAGAAAACGAGGATTCTTTTCATAATACGTTTTTTTTGCTTTTATTCCGACAATGTGAACCAAAGAGCTGTTGAGTTCGGATAATTGTCGAGAGAGTCTGATTTTTGTGTCTTGAAGTTAGTGCGCCGGTTCGTTCCAGGGCCGAGCACGGTAATTAATTTGCCTTCACCGTCTCCTATTATCCAGAAGCTGCCGGCCTTGTCCTTGCACGAGGCGGCGGGTCCTGATCTCTTTACTCTGAACTGAGCCTTTTCTCTGTTGAGCAGTGCCTTCGCGCTGTTAATCGTGCCAGTCTCTAACAGAGACTCTATGAGTTCTTGTTGCCATACAAAAGTCAGGCGAGGGGATGCGCCAGCCTCTTCCAAGCCAGCCTCTTCTCCTGCCTGTTCTGCCAGTTCTGCTGCTTCCTGGTTTCCTGATGTCTCTTGCAACTCAGGCTCGCTGGGAACCCTTGCTGGATTCTCCCTGATGGCGGAGTTTTCTGCAGGGATGATGTCGCTTTTCTTGACATAAACGAAAACCCGTGTCATCTCGCCACGCGGCATCTGTATCGTCTCCGATTTGCTGTGTGTGTCCTTGATGATGACCTGCTCGCTCGAGCTGAACTTTTTCTTGCTCTGCACGTATTCGTCAATATATCCGTCCAGCAGTAGCAGTGCTGTCTCGAAGGCCTCATCGGCATCCTTCATCGTCGCCTCTGCATAGAGATACTGGGTGTCTCTCTTAATCTTGTTTATTTTCTTGCTGTCAGATTCCTGACAGAACCCGATGGATGCCACTAAGAGGGCGGCCACGGATAAGATAAGCTTGCCTGTCATATACTTAAGTTTTAATTTCATCGAATAGGTACTTTACTCTTGACGTGGAGATGTAGCTGTTTAGTCTTGCCGTAATCAGTCCTTTTCTTTCTCCAAGCGTGCTGATGTCTATGCTCATGCGCATTAGGTGAATATACCCCATGTCAAAGTTGCGCATTATGAGTTCACAGTCACAGGTGCCCTCCGCCATGCTGATTATCCCAAAGTAGCTCCGGCACCCCTGCTCAAGACAATAATTGAGCCACTGTCCGAGCTTTACCGTGATTGTGTCCTGACTGAAATCGTATTTCACCAGACGAATCTGAATGTCGTAGCTGTTTTCCAGTGCAGCCGTAATCATCATATTCCGAAGGCTCTCCAGAACGTAGTTTGGATGATAGAACAGGCAGGACTCGCCTCTGCTGTCTTTTTCGAAGTAAAGGTCGGCATTTAGGTCCTTTGTATAGTAATAGTCGCCGGGAAGAACATAGTACTTGCCCTGCCATGATGTCCTGTACATGGCCGAGTCGGGAAGATGCCAGTCCCAGGCTTCGCTGCTGCTGCGGAGGATGTCCGGCAGGATTCTCCGCTCGTTCTCAATGATGTTTGTCCCTGCGAGCAAGTCATGTTCAACAGGGAAGCCTACGGAGAACTGCGTCTGTCCGTCCTTTTCCCAGCTTACCATATACCTTCTCCTGTCTGTCTTCTCCAGACGGACTGTATAGGTGGTGTCTTCTTCCAACAACCTGAAAAATCTGAAGTCACTTCCCTGAAAGGTCACGCCATCTTCTTCCAGTTGGCGTTCGACACTCTTCTCGCGCTTGATGGGCATGGATGTTTCCAGGGCATATCGCTCGAGGAAGTTACAGACAGGTGAGTTCATCACGCTCCGAGTGTACGGGGTGAAGACGGAATAGCCAATATGAGTGACTTCGCCTTCCTTCACAATGACGGTGACGGGTCTGTTATTATATAATATGTGTCGGTAGTATTCCCCATCGCGCAGGGTGTCAAGTTCGGCGGTTATGTGCATGGTGGCAGCCATTCGCGCAAGCAGGTCAGTGCGATAGCCGCCCGCGGCTGTCGCCTTCAGTATTGCTGCGAGTGCCATGAGGATGGCAATCGTATGTGCTTTGCGAAAATTGTCTGCCATCATGGTTAAAGTCCTGAAAGGTATTTGCGAGTTCCGTCTGCGAAGTGGATTTCTCCCTGCCGCAGCCTGCCGTTCTCCATCTTTACGCTTACTATCTTGTCGCCGCGGTTAACCGTGACAGTCTCCCCGGAGGCTTTCTTTAGATCAATGGTGTGGGTGCTTGTCACTGTGATAGTACCTCCGAAACCATTAGCAGGCCCTTCGTACATTCCCCATCCGAGATTCTTTTTTGATATGCCGTTGCCGCCAGCACTGCCGTTGCCGCCATTGTTGCCGCTGTCTGTGACGGAGACTTCGATGGTAGCTGTCTTGCCGGACTTTTCTGTCTTGACGGTGATGGTTGCGCTGCCTTTCTTGACCGCCTTGATGACTGAATCTTCGACGGTGGCGACCTCAGGATTGGAGGACTCTGCAGTGATGTCCTCGGTGACGTTTTCGGGTTCAATGTTCAGACCGATGTCGGCAGTCCCGCCTTTCCTGATGGAGATTTTTGCATTGGCAACTGACAGGCTGGTGACGAGCACCTCCTCTGGCTGGGGAGTCTCTGGACGAGGCGCTTCTTTCACTTCAACCTTGCATGTGTCGCAGAGGTTCTTCTCGTTGCCCTCAATCTTGACCGTGATGGAGGCTTCGCCCTCCTTCAGAGCAGTCACCTCACCGCCTTGCGTCACCGTAGCCACCTCGTCGTCCGAGGATGTCCACTTGTATGTCACCTTGACATCAGTGATTTCGTTGCCGTCCTTGTCCACGACGGTAGCAGCCAGCACATCCCTCTGGTTCTCGCCGATTACCAGCGTGATGTCCTTCTTGTCGAGCTTTACACCGGATATCTCCGGGCCTCTGTCAACCAACTTCCAGATGCCGAAGCCTGCCCCGCAAAGCAGCACGGCAGCAGCAGCAATGATGCCGAGGAGTTTCTTGTTCAGTCGAGGGTCGGTATCTGCTCCCTTCTTTTTGTGCTTCTTGTCTTGTATCTCCACGAGTGGCTTGCCGCATTCCGGGCAAACGAAGTTGGCCCTGTCTGCTTCAATCTTCTCTCTGCCCAAAGCCTTCGAGCAGGGCTTACTTATATTTACACATTTTCCTATTGCCATGATACGATTGTGTTGTGTTAGTCGATTTAAGAAAGTGATTTTATCAAGTCTTTGGTAACCTCCTTGTACTCTTTGAACATTTCAGAGAGTTTGTTGCCGCCGCAGAGAGGCAGAATCTCGTCGAAGAGGAAGTCCTCGGCCTTTTTAGCCAACTGCTGCCGACCGCTGTCGCCACGGAAAGCTTCGTCGCAGGCGTGGTCAATGTAGGCCGTGAGCTGCTGGCGGAGCCTGGCATCGTCGGTAAGGCGTGCTGCGGTTTCAAGAACATTCTTGCCTACATAGCATGGTATCTCGTCCATGCGCGTGCCTATATTAATAAGGTAGACTGTGCGTCCGTTGTCGGGATCTTCTCCTTCCTCAATGAGGCCAGGCACCAAGTGAGCCTTGATGGCAGAGAGCATGACGCGGCGGCGCACATTGCCTTCTGACTCTTCAAACAGGCAGGGCAGTGTGCCATCGGGCAGTGTCTCTGTGTGCAGCAGCACTCGGTTCAGTTTGCCCTGCGGGTTGTGTTCCGACACCATCTCCTCGTATTTCTCGCGCAGTTTCTTTACGTTCTGCACAAAGCGCAAGGGGAAGTCTGCCCGAAGCATGATGAACACCATTTCGTTGGTATGGTCGTTTCCTGCTATGCTTTTGTCGCTGAAGATGGTATCGGGGTATTGGTCGCGAATCATCTGTATGAACTCCGAGCGGAAGGGTTCCTTGAACTCCGGCACGCAAATCTGCACATGCTGTGAAGTGGTGGAGACGGGCTGTCCGTCGATAGACTTTCCGAACTCTTCCTCGTTGAACTGCAGGAAACTCTTGGCTTTGCGCTTCAGGTCGGCCAGGTATGACTTCTGTGCTGCCGTTGTGGGGAACTCTTGCCGTATGCGTTCCAAAATGTTCACGCCGAGTAGTTTCTTGTTTTCCTCGTCCTCGGCCATCTTGTTTATTTTCTCCTTCAACAGGTCGAAGCTTTGCCGGCGCATGAACTCAATGATGGTCTTGGTGTGTTCCTTGCCTTCCTTGTCTTTCACACTGTCCTTGACACCGCCCATTGCATCATAGATGGCACGGAACAATGCAGGCTTCCCCGATTCCTGAGCCAGTTTCTTGAAGCTCTCCAAGGTTTTTTCCCGGATTTTGCACTGCAGGGTCTCGTCGGCCAGTATGTCCTCATCTACTTTCTGCCGTACGTCGGCAGGGTCGTATCGCTCGTCTACATATTCTACATCATTCTGACTGGCCTGCGATTTCACTTTGCACGAGTTCTCTGCCTCCACGTCGGCCGTAGCCATTGCCTCTTTCATCATGTTCTGCAGCAACAGAACAGAACCGCTCATTTCCTGCAGGCGGCTCACCATTTCCTTCAGCAAGAGGTCGGCAAAGTCGCAGGCCTCTATCTTTGTCTTGACAGCGTTCAGTTCGGCCTTGGTCTTCACGTAGTCCTGAAATACTCTCTTGGCTGTATCCCAAACGAAGTTGCCGAATTTCCCTGTCTTCGAAAGTGAATCTGCCAGTCGCTTTAACTTCTCTATCAATGAGTCGCGGTCCTGGACATGCGTGGCCTTTATTTCGCTAATCTTCGGGATGCGCTCTCGTGTGGCTGCAACCAGCTCTGTGAGGAAGATTTCCGTCTTCTGCAGCGAGGAGGAGCCTTCGCCGTGCCTGCCGTTCACCCACTCTTCGAAGAGTGTCTTCTCGATGTGCTTGCACAGAACAGCGGCATAGCGTTTCACCTCTTTCTGCTCTTTCTGCGTGGCGAAGAAGTGGTGTACGCCCTGACTACGGAAGTTGGAATTGTACTCAATGTCGATGATTTCGTCGAAGGCAGCCACCCAGTCGCGGTAGTTCCTGTGGCTTTCGGTGACATCTTGTCCGAAGAACGTACAGTAGGTATTCCAATATTCATCGTATGTTTGCCAGTCCTCTGTCCCTGCAAAGTCGGCCACTGGCTGTTGCAGCGTAAGATAGTCGTACTCCAGTAGCAGTCGCTGCTGTGTAGCAGGCTGGCGCACTTCCTGCATGAATCCTATGCCGGCCTCTTCGTCGCTTACGGTGGCAAAGCCGCGGCGGTCTATCCATGCGTTGGATATGAGTCCTCCCAGCGTGCTGACTGTAGTCTTTTCTGTGGTGTAGGCCTTGATTTCCGCTTCGGGGTACTGTACTCGGATGATGCCAAAGGAGATGAAGTCACGGGCGTGTACGGGATTGTTCGCCGCATCTTTTTCTGGTGCTATGTTGCTGTTCTCCGCATCGAGAACACGCTGTAACTGGTTGCCCATGCTCCTGACCGCTACGGTCTTCTGATAGAGGAAGTCGGCGATGGCGGCAGGTAGCCTGTCGTCCTTCTTGAGCATGTGGTTGTCTTCGTTGATGTTGCTGAAGAGGTATGCCCGCTTGAACGGCTTGGCGTTGCCGCCGTTGATGAGGCGCTTCACTTTGCCGTTGCGCGGATCCCTTTCGCCACTGATATCAACCGGGTGGTATTTTCCCAGGGCAATGGCATTCAGTTCGGCCAGTGCCGCATAGCCGTTCGCGTGGTAGAACCCTTTGTCTTCCCTCTCGGACACCATGTTCTCCGGCACATACAGATAGAGGAATACGTCGAATCCGTTTTCTCCCTGCGTTATCTTGTGTATCTGAGCCACGGCATCTACGATTGAGCCAGAGCCTGTGCCGCCGGCTAGTCCGGCACAGATGTGGATGACGACTTCGGCCTGCCCGTCTCCTCCGTTCCTCATTGTTAGGAGACGTTCGCGCACGACGGCAGTAAACCCTTCGTCCGGACTGTTGGTCACGTTGTTGGCCAGCAGTAGTCTGCCAAAGCGTCGACGCTGTCCACCAATGCCAGCATCGATAATGCCGCTCACCTGGTCGCTGCGCAGTTCCTTCAGGTCATCATCGTTGATGAAAGCCCCTATGCCGGGGAACGCTTTCGGCGAAGCCAGCACGCCGCTGCCAATGCCGTGGATGTTCACTTTCTGCCGGGCGCCCAGACTGACATCTGCACCAAGGTGGTTCCATTCTTCGTCGTTGTAGAGGTCTTTCTCATCGCTGTCCACATAGATATACTCCAAATGAATGTCGCCCTGCGGAGTATTGCTGTCAAACTCCTCATAGACGCGTTTCCTCATCTCGCGGAGGATTCTACCGCCTGTGCCTCCAAGTCCTATAAATAGATGATTTGCCATGATAATATGTTTTTGTTAAAAGTTAGAACTTTGCAGTTTGCCCATGCGGGCGTGTGTGGTGTGGTATATGGTTGCTTCTTGAGGGATGTTGAATACCCTTGCTTGTCTTTGTGTCGCTTGTTTCTCGGGCAATGACAGCTACAACGCATGCCACAACTATCGTTCCCAGTATCCACCAGACGCGGCGCCAGATGTAGTTTGAAAGGTAGCCGGTAATTGATTCGTGAACTTTTTCAGGCAGTTCCGTTACATCGCTGCCGGAGAGGTCTGTCTTGCCGATGAAGCTTCCGATGACGGGGAATTGCTCTGTCAGGGCTTCCATGACCTGTCGGCTTTCCTGTGCATCAATGATGCCTGTGGCATTGTCAAGCTGTTGGCGTATGAATGTTTCCGCCGAGTCGGCGACTCCCATCCCCTGCATTGCACCTGTCAGCAGCGAGAACTGTATCGTCAGGAGTACGGCCAGCACCACGCCTGTGAGATAGAAGGGAATGGTCTGTACGATGTCTCTGCCGAGCGACCTAAGCACGGCGTAGAGTATCGCCATGACTGCTGTCGTGGCGACGAGTCCGTAGAAGAGGCATGAGAATGCCGTAGAAATCAGCGAGAAGAAAACCATCTTCCGTGTCAGTGCCGTCTTGCGACTCCCCTGCAAAACCCTGTGAGTTGTCAGTTTATGCCCATATAAACAAAAAAGCGTGAGAGTCTGTTAGTAATGTCACTCGTCCCGCTATTTAAGGCTCTCGCATTGCCATTTCCCGTAGAACGAGCAACGCCAGAGGCCCACGCCGAATATGTATATACACCCACCAATACCTTCTGCTATTACATGTCAGCCATATAATAAATAAGGTATAGGATATATAAGACATATCCCTAAATGGACATCTACCATTGCCTTGTTCCTTGACGGGAATTTAGGATTTGCGAGATTCTAAATAGCCAAAGACAAGACGCATTGTAAACGCCTTCTTATATATATGTGTCTCGCCTGTGTCTATAGCCGCGGAGACCTTTGACACAGTCGTAGACGGGGCAAAGTTACAAATTATTTAGGAAACTCCAAAAGAAAGCCCAAAATTTTATTCTGATTTCATGCAGTTCGTACCTTCAAGGGGGCAAGGGGGCTTCCGCCTGCGCCTAAGCATGGTGAAGAAGGGGTACAGACCTGTTTCAGAAGCGCCTAAGACTTATTTCAGAAGCGCCTTGCGCTTCCAGAATAAGCGCAAGGGAGTTACCTGCATAAGTCCACGAACTTATTTCAGGGACTCCACGCCATGTTTTCGACATGTGCATGGAGAACCCTTTCCTACGGCTTTAGGGACAGTGGTGAAATCAGCGGAATCAATGCGCAATGACAATGCGTGTCACGATGGCTTTGCCTCCGTCGGAGGTGTTGGCTACGACGTGGTAGACGCCGCTTGCCACTTTGCGGCCGTTGTCGGCACAGCCGTTCCAGGTGCAGGTGCCGCCGGCCGACGTGCCGTGCCAAACGAGCTGGCCGCCCGAGGAGAGTATCTTCACCTCGGAGTCGCTGGTCAGCCCGCGGATGGCAATCGGGCCGTTGTAGTCGGGTGTGACGGGGTTGGGGAAGACCACGACGTCGTTCTTCGACAGTTCTTCCTCGGGGGCTGTGGCATCGCCGATGTAGCTGCACAGGCCCTTGTCGGTGCCGAAGACCACCTCGCCCGTGCCGGGATGGACGGCGATGCTCTGCACGTTGTCGCTCAGCAAGGGGCTGTCCTCGTTCATGAAGTGGTGTATCAGCTCCTGTCCGTCGGCGCTGATGAGGTAGGCTCCGTTGGTCTGTGTGCCTATCCACTTGCGGTTGGCGGCGTCGATGGTGATGCAGGAGATGGAGACGTCGTTGAGCAGATAGTCGGCCAGGCCGCTGCCGTCGTTGCGGTTAATCTTGATTTGGGTGAACGGCATGTTGGGGTCGAAGACTTTCGTCACGTCCTCGATGACGAACAGTCCCGACGATGTGCCTACCCACACCATGCCGTCCAGGTCCTCGCAAAGGCAGTAGAACTCCAGCGGCTCGTAGGATGTGCCGTCCTGGTTGACGAAGCTCTGGTGCAGGATGCTGCGGTCGTCGGTGGTGCGGTCGGTGCCCTTCGTGTCGAGGCAGAACACGCCTCTCATCTCTATACGACGGCTCGAGAAGAGCTTGATGCCGCTGCTGTGGTGCACAATCTGGTCGATGAGCGACACGCCGTCCAGCTCCGGGTAGTAGAGGTTGAGCCACTTGCCGTTGGGCTTGAGCACGTGTATCACGGTGTCCCTGATGGTGTTGGCCATCCACAGGTTGCCGTCGGCGTCGTAGCTCAAGGCAGAGCACGTCACATAGTTGTAGTAGTAGCGCGAGGGGTACAGGACGCTCTTCAGGGGGGAGTTGTCGTGGTTGTAGACCTTGACGAACTTCCCGCCCCGATACTCGCAGAGTCCCGTGCGGAAGGGGCTGGCGAAGTGATGTGTGTCGTCGAGGGGGTCCTGCACAAGGTCGGTGGTGTTGTAGACGTTGAGCCTGGGGTATTCGGCAGGCCTCTCCATTTCGGTGAAGTTCGTCCACTGTCCGTTTTCGTAGTACATGGCTGTGGCCGGGTTGTAGAAGCTCGAAACGGTGTTGATGCCGCCGGCCACCAGGAGACGGTCGCCTACCCAGCTTACGCGGTAGCCGAGGTCGCGGATGGGGCTGCTTGGCTGAATGACTTCGCCTGTCGGTACGACCGTCCCTTCGCTCAGCTTGTAGCTCCTTAGTCCCTTCTCCTGTTCGCTCATCCAGAAGGTGCCGTTCTGGTAGGAGGCATCCGTCCAGTTGTTTTCCACGGGGATGACGGTGGGGGTGGCCGTAATGTCGGTCGTATAGCAGAGCTGCGTGGCGTTGCCCCAGATCAGCCGTCCGTCGCTTTCCTTCAGGAAGGTGTAGGTTCCGTCCATGTAGATTGCGTAGTCCTTGGCGTAGGGGTCCAGAATGTACAGGGCACCGCTGTTCTTTGTTATCAGTTTGCCTTGGTAGAAATACATGTCCCTCATGCCGCCCCAGTCGAAACGGAGCTTCCAGTTCGACTCCACCAGCATGTTGTCCGACTTCTTACAGTAGAAGACGCCTTTCTCCGTGCCGATGAACACGGCCTCGTCCGACGTTGTGACGCTATAGATGTTGAAGTCCAGCTTGTAGGTATTGCGGAAGACTTCCTCCTTCAGGTCCACTTCGACGAGGCCGAATCCCGTGGCCAGATATGCTATCGAGCCTGCGATGCTGACGTAGGAAATTTCCTTGCCCAGGATGCGTTTGTCCTTCAGCGCCGACAGGTTGTGCACGTTGCCGTCCCTGTCGAGCAAGTCGATGTTGCTGCTTTCGTAGACGATGATCAGCTTGTCTGCCTCTTTGCTGTAGGCGATGTGGGAGATGCCTTTGTCGCTCAGCGTGTGGAGGTGGTCGTAGGTGCGCACCTCGCCGTCCTCCGTGTCGTAGGAGAGCAGGTTGCCGTTCATCAGCGAGTAGACGGTGCTGCCCGCTGTCACGTTCTTCGTGGCGATGTAGTAACTCAGGTACAATTGCCAGGTGCCCAACTGCTGGGCGGCGGCTGTGAGGCAAAGCATGGAAAGGAGCAATGCCAGGAGCTTCCTATAGTTCATAGTTCAAAATGGTTGTTCGTATATAATGATAATGAGTGCGGTAGCAAATTATTCTCTATTCCCTATTCCCTATTCCCTATTCTCTATTCTCTATTCCCTATTCCCTATTCTCTATTCCATTCAGCAGGTATTCCGCCAGCTTCTGCGTGGCGCGTCCGCGATGGCTGATGGTGTTCTTCGCCTCGGCTGTCATCTGTGCGAAGGCCAGTCCGCCGGCTTCGGTGGGGGCAAAGACGGGGTCGTAGCCGAAGCCGCCCGCTCCTACCCGCTCCTGCAGTATCTTGCCTTCCACGATGCCTTCGAAGAGGGTCTCTTCTTGTCCCTTGACCAGGGCGATGACGGTGCGGAAGCGTGCCGTGCGGCTGTCGGCGTTCTCCAGTTTGTCCAGCAGGCAGCGGATATTGGCGTCGGCATCGTGGCTCTCGCCGTAGCCGTTCAGGGAGCCGTAGCGTGCCGTGAAGACGCCCGGCGCACCGCCCAGGGCATCCACCTCCAGCCCGGTGTCGTCGGCAAAGCAGTCCACGCCGTAGTGTTCGTGCACGTAGCGTGCCTTCTGCAGGGCGTTGCCTTCCAGTGTGTCGGCCGTCTCGGGAATGTCTTCCGTGCAGCCGATGTCGTTCAGTCCCCTGACCGTGAAGGTCTCGCCCAGTATCTGCCGGACCTCCTCCAGCTTGTGGGCGTTATTGGTTGCCATTATGATTTCTCTTTTCATCAGCTTTTAACCTTTTCAGCTTTTAACCTTTTCACCTTTTAACCTTTTCACCTTTTCACTTTTTAACCTTTTCACTTTTTAACCTTTTCACTTTTTAACCTTTTCACTTTTTCACCTTTTCACCTTTTCACCTTTTCACTTTTTAATCACGTCGAATCCCTCACCGAAGACGCCCTCCACGTTGCTCATCGAGACGAACGCCCGCGGGTCGATGCGCTTGATGAGGTGGAAGATGCTGCGGCTCTCGAACTTCTTGGCGAGAATGAGCAGCACTTGCCGTTTCTCCTTGCTGTAGAAGCCTTCGCCGTAGAGGACCGTCACGCCGCGCTCGAGCTGTGTGTTGACCTCTTCCGCTATCTCTTCGTATCGGTCGCTGATGATGATGAACTGTACGCTCTGCCGCGCGGAGTTGATGACATAGTCGATGAAGTTTGTGCTGATGAACATTGCGAGATAGCCCACCACCACCGTTTCGACGTCGTGCTCGATGAGGTAGCTGAAGCCGATGATGACGATGTCGCACATCAGCAGGAGACGGCCGAGCGAGATGTTCCAGTACTTGTTGATGGCACTGGCGATGATGTCCGTGCCGCCCGTGCTGCCGCCTGCCAGGAAGATGGTGGCAAGTCCGAGGCCCTCGAAGAAAGCGCCGATGACGCATGCCATGAACTTCTGTTCGCCCAGGATGTGCACGAGGGTCGGTGTGCCGTCGGCTGCCAGTTCGGTCAGTTGCACCTGCATGAGGTCGATGCCGACAGAGATGAGCAGGGTGACGATAATGGTGCGGACGAGGTAGCGCCAACCGAGGATGCGCATAGCCATCAGCAGCAGGGCGATGTTGATGAGCAGGTAAGTGTTTCCGGCAGGGAAGCCTGTCATGTAGAATATCACGGTGGAGATACCGGACACGCCGCCGCTGACAATCTTGTAGGGCAGCAGGAAGGTGGTATAGCCAACCGTGTAGATGACGGTGCCCAGGAGCATCTGCAGGTAGTCGCGCAGCAGCTGCCAGGGCGAAGGGCCTATGATGGTTTTAAGATTCAAGGTTGTTAATAATCGGTTTTCTGTGTTCTTTATTTCTGTATTCTGTATGCTTCATTTCCACACGGCACGCTCTTATGGTCCACACAGCGTGCTCTTATGGTCCACACGGCACGCTCTTATGACCAACGCGGCACGCTCTTGTTTTCCCAGACCCGCGTCAAGCCTTGATGGCGCTGAAGCCGTTTCCGTAGACACCCTCGGCGCGGCTCTGCGAGACGAAGGCTCCCGGATCGATCTCCTGCACCATGCGAAGTATCTTCACGGCCTCGCGTTTGTGCACAATGGTGATGAGCACCTTGATGTCCTGATGGCTGTAGTAGCCCTCGCCGTCCATCGAGGTAACGCTGTGGCAGGTCTCGGAGATGATGCGCTGGCATATCTCGTCGGGCTTCTTGGTGAAGATGATGAACTGGATGTCCTGCCGCGTGCTGTTGATGAGCATGTCGAGGGCGTAGGTATAGACGACCAGTGTGACATAGCCGAACACCACCATCCGCACGTCGTGGAAGATGGGCCAGCACGATGCGATGACCAGGAAGTCGAGAATCAGCAGGGCGCGGCCGAAGGAGATGTTGCGGTACTTGTTCACCAGCGCCGCAATGATGTCCCATCCGCCCGTGCTGCCGCCGGTGAGGAAGACGATGCCGATGCCCAGGCCGTTCAGTATGGCTCCCAGCACGCAGGCCATCGAGTCCTGTCCCTCGCCGAGAATCTGCATCAGGTTGCCTGCGTCGTCGGTCATCAGGTCCTGCCCCAGCTGCAGGTAGGTGGAGAGCGCAAGCACCGCATACGACGTCTTGACGACAAACTTCCAGCCGAGCTTCCAGAGGGCAAACGCCAGCAGGATGCTGTTGGCAATCAGTATGGCATAGCTCACGGGGAAGCCCGTCACGTAGTAGACGATGGCGAGCATACCCGTCAGTCCGCCCGTCGTGATGTGATAGGGCAACAGGAAGGCAGCCCACCCCAAGGAGTAGGTTGCCAATCCTATGTTGATAGCCAGGAAGTCCACAACGAACTCCCGTATCCTGTGATAGTTCAGTTTCTGCATGTCAGGCTTGAGGTTTGAGCACAATATTGACGATGCGCCCGGGTATGGCAATGGTCTTCACCACCTGCATGCCTTCGAGGTACTTGGCAGCCTCGGGCGCTGCTGTGGCAAGGGCAATCATCTGCTCGGGCGTGGCGTCGGCAGGGAAGAGCATGTCGAAGCGCACCTTGCCGTTGAACTGCACGCCGAGCTTGACGCTTGTCTCCACGAGGTACTTCTCCTCGTACTGCGGCCACTGGGCATCGCAAACGGACTCCTTGCCGCCCAGGGCTTCCCAAAGCTCCTCGGCGATGTGCGGCGCAAAGGGAGCGATGAGGACGGGCAATGCCTGCAGGACGGTGCGGCTCGTACACTTCTGCTGCGTGAGTTCGTTCACAGCCACCATGAAGGCCGAGATGCTCGTGTTGTAGGAGAAAGCCTCGATGTCGGCTGTCACCTTCTTGATGAGCTTGTGCAGCGTCTTGAGGCTGTCGGCGGAGGGCTCGGTGTCGGTGACTGCGAGTTCGCCTTCCTTCGTCCAGAAGAGTGCCCACAGCTTCTTGAGGAAGCGGTGACAGCCGTCGATGCCGTTGGTGTCCCAAGGCTTCGACTGCTCGACGGGGCCGAGGAACATCTCGTACAGGCGCAGCGTGTCGGCACCGAACTTCTCGACAATCATGTCGGGGTTGACGACGTTGTACATCGACTTCGACATCTTCTCGATGGCCCAGCCGCAGATGTACTTGCCGTCCTCGAGCACGAACTCGGCCGTAGCGTACTCGGGGCTCCATGCCTTGAACGCCTCGATGTCGAGCACATCGTTCTTGACGATGTTGACGTCCACATGGATGGGCGTGACGTCGTACTGGTCCTTGAGGCCCAGCGAGACAAAGGTGTTGGTCTCCTTGATGCGGTAGACGAAGTTCGAACGTCCCTGTATCATACCCTGGTTGACGAGTTTCTGGAAGGGCTCGTCCTTCTTGCTCACGCCGAGGTCGAAGAGGAACTTGTTCCAGAAGCGCGAGTAGATGAGATGCCCTGTGGCGTGCTCCGAGCCGCCGACGTAGAGGTCAACATTCTGCCAGTAGGCTGCTGCCTCGGGGCTGACCAGAGCCTTGTCGTTGTGCGGGTCCATGTAGCGGAGGTAGTAGGCGCTGCTGCCTGCGAAGCCCGGCATCGTGTAGAGCTCGATGGGGAAGATGGTCTTGTTGTCGATTGCGGAACAATCGACCACTCTTCTGTTCGCTTCGTCCCAAGCCCAGACCTGTGCGTTGCCAAGGGGCGGTTCGCCGGTTTCTGTCGGCAGGAACTTCTCCACCTGCGGCAGTTCGATGGGCAGGCATTCCTCGGGTATCATGGTGGGGATGCCCTGCTTGTAGTAGACGGGGAAGGGTTCGCCCCAGTAGCGCTGACGGCTGAAGATGGCGTCGCGCAGACGGTAGTTCACCTTGATGCGACCCAGCTTGTGTGCCTGGACGAAGCGCTTCGTCTCGGCAATCGCCTCCTTGATGGTGAGTCCGTTCAGGCAGAGGCTCTCGCCGTCGTAGCAGACGCTCTTGTCGGGACTGACGGGCGAGTTCATCACGATGCCTTCCTTTGCGTCGTAGCTCTCCTCGGAGACGTCGGCACCTTCCACCAGCGGGATGATGGGCAGACCGAAGTGACGGGCAAAGGCGTAGTCGCGGCTGTCGTGGGCGGGCACTGCCATGATGGCTCCCGTGCCGTAGCCTGCAAGGACATACTCAGCGATGTAGATGGGACACTTGTCGCCCGTGATGGGATTGATGCCGTAGGCTCCGCTGAAGACGCCCGTGACGGTGTGGTCTATCATGCGTTCCCTCTCGGTGCGGCTCTTGACGTACTTCAGATACTCGTCGACAGCGGCACGCTGCCCGGGCGTCGTCACCTTGTCGACCAGCTCGCTTTCGGGTGCCAGGACGAAGAAGGTGACACCGAACATCGTGTCGGCGCGTGTGGTGAAGATGGTGAACTCAGTTGACGAGTTGACGAGTTGTTTGTTAGTTGACGAGTTGACGAGTTGTTTGTTAGTTGACGAGTTGACGAGTTGTTTGTTGGTTGACGAGTTACCATTAGCTCCTTCATCAACCTGCTTGTCAACTTGTTTGCTTGTCAACTCGTCAACTATTTTAATCTTTACCTCCGTTCCTTCGCTGCGGCCTATCCAGTTGCGCTGTGTCTCCTTGATGCTCTCGCTCCAGTCGATAGTGTCGAGGCCGTCGAGGAGGCGCTGGCTGTAGGCGCTGACGCGCAGGCACCACTGCCGCATCTTCTTCTGTTCCACGGGGTAGCCTCCGCGGACGCTGACGCCTTCCACTACCTCGTCGTTGGCAAGCACGGTGCCGAGCTTGGGGCACCAGTTTACCATCGTCTCGCCGAGGAAGGCCAGGCGATAGTTCATGAGCAGGTCGCTCTGTGCCTTCTCGTCGGAGGGCCAACGGCCTTCCTGCTTGAACTTCTCGATGAGGCGTTCGATGGGCTGCGCCTTCTGGAGTCCTTCGTCGAAGTAGGAGTTGAACATCTTCTGGAAGGCCCATTGTGTCCAATGGTAGTAGTCGGGTGTGCAGGTGCGCACTTCGCGGTCCCAGTCGAAGGAGAAGCCTATCTTGTCGAGCTGCTCGCGGTAGCGGTCGATGTTGGCGAAGGTTGTCTTCTCGGGGTGCTGTCCGGTCTTGATGGCGTACTGCTCTGCGGGCAGTCCGTAGGCATCGTAGCCCATGGGGTTGAGCACGTTGAAGCCCTGCAGGCGCTTGTAGCGTGCATAGATGTCGCTGGCGATGTAGCCGAGCGGGTGGCCTACGTGCAGTCCTGCGCCGCTGGGGTAGGGGAACATGTTGAGGACGTAGAACTTTTTACGGTTCACGTCCTCGCTGACTTTGTATGTCTGGCGTTCTGTCCAGAGGCGGTGCCACTTTTGTTCTATCTCTCTGAAGTTATATTCCTTTGCCATTGCTTTTTAGAAACGATAGCCGATTGTGATGCTGAAGTTGAAGTTCTTTACTTTGGGAAGACTTACCATGCGGAGGTGTGCTTCGTAGTATTGGTCGCGCAGATTGTCGCGATAGATGTCTGCCAAACCCCAGTCGCAGCCAATCATCAGGTTGTAGTGTTGGTTGTACTCTGCACCTACGCGGAAGCCGATGCCTGCGTCCCAGCGCTGGAAGGGTAACTTTTCCGTTATTTGATATGGATTGGTGGGAATGAGTTCGTAGTCTGCTTTTTTGAATGCTTTGTATGTGTTAGCATCTTCGATAAGGTTGGCAATGTTACCGTCAGTGTCGAAGCTAAACCTGTGCTTCCCGCCTACACCGACTGCGAAGTAAGGGCCGACTTCACCAAAGAAGCCCAGGTTGTCCGTGACGTTGTAGCGGAAACCGACACGGATGGGAATCTCGAAGTAGTGGAGGTTGTACTTGGCTGAGGTGCTGACTGTCGGGCCGAGGATATCGGATTCTCCGGAGATCTTGCCGCCCTTCATGGTCCAGTCGATGCCTGCGGTGACGTACGTGCCATGGGCTTTTGGGAGGACGTAGTCCACGCGGCCGCCCATCGTGGCACCGAGCTTGGCGTTGTAGCCGCTGTTCTGGAGCTTTGAGATGTTCATGCCGAACAGGCCCATGAAGGTGAAGCCTTCTTCGGGTTCATTGTCGAGTGCTTTTGCATTGCCGGCGCACATCACCAGGGCAATGGCTGCGATAAAAAACTTTTTCATAATCTTTGTGTTTATGGTTATTGTTTGTGTTGTGTTTTATACTTGTACACCAGTCCGAAGGACTTCGCGGTAGAGCATGGAGTCTTCGTCTGTTTCCATGAGGACGGGCTCAATGAGGGTACTCACTTTGCGGACGTCGCCCGCTATGTCTGCCCACTGTTCCCAAGGGTCGGTAATCTCAGACTCGGGGACGATGACAGCCACGTCGATGTCGCTGTCGGGATTGGCATATCCCTTAGCATAAGAACCGTACATGATGACCATCGGCTCGGTATTATAGCGTGGTGCAATCACTTGTTTGTATTCTCGAACAAGGTTTAGTGCTTCGTCTCTGGTAAGTGTTCTTCTATCCATTGTGTCAGTTCTTTTGTCTTATCGATGACGTACAGGCATGTTCCCTTGTCCAACAGGCGAGCAGCGGCAAGCTTCTGCTGTGGGTAACGTGCCTTGATATACATGGGAACCATGAAGTCGATAAATCTTAGGTTCTCGGGCGAGAGTTCCTCGGTCAGGCCGCAGATGTCAAGTAGCCTCCCATGGCTGTGGATATATGGTGGCTCGTCGTCGTGCGTGGCGAGGTAGTAGGCTTTCAGCACCTTTTCCAATGCCTGATGGCAGAGGAAGGCGACGTATAGCCAATGCCCGCCTTGGAGGAGGCATTCTGCGGCACTGATATCTTCGTGAACTTGGTCGAGCCACGCTTGAACGAGGTCTTTTCTGTCCATTTCCGTATGTTTCTGCGTGCAAAGGTACGAAGATTTTGAGAATTTAGAAAGAAGAAAGGGAATAAAATTATATGTACGCGGTGTAGCGCGCCCGCGAGAATCATAGAAATTCCTTTACAGCGTTGGGCGACGAAGAACGGCGTTCCGTACGTCGCGGCACGGGGCGTTGGCGGAAACGGCGTGCCGCTTCGGTCATCACGGCACGCCTCTTCCGAAAAACCGACGTGCCGCGTTCACCCTTCCGACACGCTGTTTTTGTCCCCAAAGTGTGCTCTGTTTGGCAGAAGCGGACGACTTGCTTGTACTTTCTTTGCGTCGTGTTAAAAACAACAGCTTTACAACACGCTGATTATCAGGTGCGACTTGATTTGAGCGCATATAAAGCATTTGGGGCTCCCGAGTGCCGGAAGCCCCAAAACAAGCCGCCTGTGGAGGTCGTTCTCCGAAAAGCTTTTACAAAATCAGAAAAGCCTCTGGGCGAACATGGAGAGGTAGATGCGCCAGTTGCGCCAGATGTGGCCGCCCTCGCTCTCGTAGTATTCGTAGGGATACTTCATCGTGTCGAGGTAGTGGCGCAGGGCGACGTTCTGCTGGAAGAGGAAGTCGTCCTTGCCGATGGCAATCCAGTAGAGGTGGGGCTTTGCGGCGAAGAGGGCGCTGAGCTGTGCCACGGCCTCGGGATGGTCGGCCAGCTGTTCCTCGAAGCTCTTCTGCGAGCGGTCCAGACGCACGGCGGCGGAGTAGAGTCCGATGTAGCCGAAGGTGCCGGGGTTCAGCATGCTGACGCGGAAGGTGTGGTAGCCGCCCATCGACAGGCCGCAGACGGCCGTGTTGTCGGCGCCTTTCTTTATCTTGTAGTGCGACTTCATGTAGCTCATGATGTCCGTAAAGCTCTCCTCGTAGGTCTTCTGCGGCCATTCCTTCTTGGCGATGCCCGATTCCAGCGGTCCAGCGTCGTCCGAGGCGTTGCCGTTGGGCGTGACCACGATCATGGGCTTTGCCTTGCCCAGAGCGATGAGGTTGTCCATGATCTGCGCCATGCGGCCCAGGGTGAGCCAGGCTTCCTCGTCGCCGCCCGCGCCGTGGAGCAGGTAGAGCACGGGGTAGGCCTTGCCCTTGTCGTACCCTGGCGGGGTGTAGATGCTCATGCGGCGCTTCATGCCCAGCGTCGGACTGTCGTACCAGACATGGGCCACGTCGCCGTGCGCCACGTTATGGTTCTGGTAGAGGTAGCCGCAGTCGCCTTCCTCGCGGCTGACGATGAAGGTGCTCATGAAGGAGCGTACGTCGCGGCTCCGCTCGATGTTGCCTGCGTCCTGTGCCTCCACGCCGTCCACGTAGAAACGGTAGCTGTAGAGCTCGGCCGGCAGGACGGACGTAGTGTAGCTCCAGACGCCGTCCTGGTTCGTCATCACCTGACGGCCCTTCTCGATGCAGTCGCCTATGACGACCACCTCCTTGGCCTGTGGAGCCTTGATGCGGAGGGTGACGGTGCCGTCGTCGTTAAATTCGGGCGAACGTGTGTCGTGCCTCTCGAAGATGGCCTGCTGTGCCTGTGCGCAGACGGCCGTGAGCAGCATTGCTGCCAAAAGGAACATCTTTCTCATCTTGTATTATATATTATGGTGAAACATTTTTGCATGCAAACGGTTGCCTTAACCCTAAAATCTGAACACAAAGTTAAGTATTTTTTGGCAAACGCTTTCATGTTTGCGAAAAAAAGTGTTACTTTGTAGCGAAAATAACCAAATATCGGGTTGCAGGCCAACCGGTTTGCCTGCCAATCCGCCAACATGTATCGATATGAGACACATCTTTCTGCCTCTGCTGGCAATGTTCATGATAGTGCAGAGTGCCGTGGGAAGCGACCTGACAGGCTTCCGCGTGAGTAGAATGACCGAACCCGCCGGCATCGTCCGCACGGCGCAGTTCTCCTGGCAGACCGTCAGCAAGAAGCCAAACGTCATGCAGACGGCCTACCGCCTGCGTGTCGCAACCTCGAAGTCCGACCTCAAGTCCAGTCGCAACCTGCTTTGGGACAGCGAGAAGACGCATTCCGACGAGAGCGTCGCCGTGCCCTATCAGGGGCGTCGGTTGCCCTACGAGAGCCGCATCTACTGGCAGGTGGAAGTCTGGCTCAGCACGGACGAACACCTCGTCAGCCCCGTACAGAGCTTCATCACCGGACTGAAACAGTTCGACGAGAAGGCAGAGTGGATAGGAACAGCCTCGGATGAGCCCTACGACCTCCCGGCCCGTTACTTCCGCCACGCCTTCACGGTCGGCAGCAAGGTGCGCCGCGCCACACTCTACGTCAGCGGCATGGGCTACGGCTCCACCTATATCAACGGCAAACCCGTCAGCCCCGACGTCTTCGGCACCCTGCAGACCGACTACACGAAGACCGTCTACTACAACACATACGACGTGACAAAGCTCCTGCGTCGCGGCAGCAACGCCATCGCATCGGTGCTCGGCAACGGCTACGTGCTGGGCTTCGGACCCGGCTTTGCCTCGTTCGGACTGCCGCGGCTCAAGGCACAGCTCGTCGTAGAGACCGACCGCGACACCCTCTGCGTCGTGAGCGGAACGGACTGGAAGGTCACGACGGAAGGTCCCATCCAGCGCAACCACCTCTACAACGGCGAACGCTACGAGGCCGCACGCGAGATGAAAGGCTGGCAGACAGCCGCCTTCGACGACTCCGGCTGGCAGCAGGCACAGCGGATGCCCGCGCCGACCGGCATCGTACAGCCACAGCCCTGTCCCGGCATGCGCGTGCAGAAAGAACTGCCCGCACAAAGCATCCGGCGCACAGCCGACGGCCGCTTCATCGTCGACCTCGGGCAGAACATGGTCGGACAGCTCCGCGTACGTCTCGTCGGACAGAAGGATGTCCCCGTCGTCATCCGGCATGCTGAAATCCTCGACCCGAAGGACCACGACCAATTGTTCGTGGCAAACCTCCGCGCAGCCAAGTGCACGAATACCTACATCCCCGCCGCCGACGGACAGTTCACCTACCAGCCCCAGCTCGTCTACCAAGGCTTCCGCTATGTCGAGATATCCGGCATCACACAGGAGCCCCGCCTCTCCGACATCACAGGCTGCGTCATCTACGACTACATGGCCGACCAGGGAACCTTCTGGTGCGACAACGAACTGCTCAACCAGCTGCACAAGAATGCCTACTGGGGCATCATCGGCAACTACCACGGCATGCCTACCGACTGCCCTCAGCGCGACGAACGCCTGGGATGGACGGGCGACCACGTGATGGGATGCTTTGGCGAGAACCTCCTGCTCGACAACGGAGCACTCTACTACAAATGGCTTCAGGACAACGTCGACACGCAGGACGACAACGGACTCCTCGCCGACATAGCTCCCGCCTACTGGGTGGCACGCGGCGGAGACGTGGCGTGGGAGGCTCTCTCGGTCTACGCCACATACATGCTCATGGTGCGCTACAACGACATCAACGCCGTGCTTAAATACTATCCTGCACTCCAGAAGTATGTACAGTACCTGGACCGTAACCTCCAGGACGGCATCGTGCCCACCAACAGCTACGGCGACTGGTGCGTGCCACCCGAACGCCCCGACCTCATTCACAGCGAGGACCCGGCCCGCAAGACCGACGGCAAACTCATCTCCACCGCCATGTACTACAGTGTCCTCACCATGATGGGCCAGATGGCAATACAGCTCGGACTCCAGGCCGACATGCTCGAATACGACCGCCGGCAGGAGAAGCTTCGCGAAGCTTACAACCGCCATTTCTATCACCCCGAGTCGGCAAGCTACACGGGCAACACGGTCACGGCCAACCTCCTCTCCCTCGAGTTCGGTCTCGTGCCTAAGGGTGACGAGGAACGCGTCATGCAGAACATCGTGGATGTCACTGAGGGAACCTACAACGGACACGTCAGCTGCGGCGTCCTCGGCATGCAGCATCTCATGACGGGCCTCACCCATCGCGGTCATCTCGACCTGGCTATGCGCATCATCCTGCAAAGGGATTATCCCAGTTTCGGCTACATGATAGACCAGGGCGCCACTACCATCTGGGAGCTTTGGAACGGCGATACTGCCGACCCAGCCATGAACAGCGGCAACCACGTCATGCTCCTCGGCGACCTCCTCGTCTGGATGTACGGCGACCTGGCAGGCATACGTCAGTCGCGAACCAGTCGCGCCTACAAGGAACTGGACATGTATCTCAGCATGCCCGAGCAGCTCAACCACGTCCGCGCCACGCACCAGACACCCTACGGTACCGTCCGCAGCGAATGGAAGCGAACGGAGGAAGGCATCGAATGGACCGTGGAAGTGCCTGCCAACAGCAGGGCCCGCATACACGTTCCCGCCGGATATACGGTGCAGGGCATGCACAGCTTGCGATGGGCCAGCGCAGAGGTGGAGAACAACGACGTCTGCCTTCTGGTCGGCTCCGGCTCCTACACCATCAAAGCCTACAAGGTGTTCACCGCGCCGCAGCAGACCATCTTCCGCCGCATGACGGAGACTCTGAGGAATCTCCCCGAGTTCATCAAGAACTTCTGACGCTATTAACCAATAACCTTCAACCATGATACAGAACGACCTGCAACGCCTCCGTTGGATGATCCTCGATGAGGCACTCCGCGATCCCGTGATGGAATACTTCATGGGCGAGCGCACTAAGACTAATGAAACCGGCAACACACGCAGCCTGATTCACTACGTGAACACACGGCTCAAAGCCGTCAACCGCGACTTCAGCTGCAGCAAACGCATGCTGCAGAACGACGTGGCCTACTTCCAGCAGAAGGGCGCCCGCCTGGAGCCCCGTTTCCGCCGCGGACACAAGCGCATCCTGCGCTACATCAACCTGCAGTGGAAGAACCCCCTGCTCAAGGCGGCCTCGTTCCTCAAGTACGACAAGGAGCCGGAAGCAGCACCCGCCGTACCCGTCCTGCCCGAAGGTCCCCTGACGGCAGTCACCTTGCGTATCAGTCGCGACGAAGAGGCTGTCCGCCTCCGCCTCGGCAATCCCGAGATGTTGCAGCGCAGTACGGACACCCGGACAAACAGCGTCACCATACAGGTCGAGCTGCCGATGAGCGACGCCTTGCAGCACCTCATCCTCGGCTTCGGCCCGGACGTCGAGGTGCTGGCCCCCGAGAGTTTCCGCGAAGACCTGCGCCAGACCATCGGCATCCTGCAGAAGCTCTACAAGAAAGACAGCTCCGCATCGAAGAAAACCATGCAGGGCGACCTCTTCGAAGGGCTGTTCTGAAAAGTTCTAGAAACTCTAGAATATCTAGAAGCTCTAGAATATCTAGAAAATCTAGAAGTTCTAGAGAGTCTAGAAGCTCTAGAAAATCTAGAAAATCTAGAAGTCCCATAAACCAAACAACTCCACAATATTATGAAACATTTCACAAAGCTGCTCATGGCAGCAACCCTGCTCTTCACCTTGGGCAGCAACGTTAAGGCGGCGGATCTTCCCCGCAGCGAGTATCCACGTCCACAGTTCGAACGCGAACAATGGATAAACCTCAACGGCACATGGACGTACAGTTTCGACTTCGGCCAGACAGGAGCCGAGCGAGATTTCCCTGGCAGCAAAGGCTTCGACGGCAAGATAACCGTCCCCTTCTGCCCTGAGAGTAAGCTCTCGGGCGTGCAGCATACCGACTTCATCCCCTGCATCTGGTACCAGCGCTCCATCAGCGTTCCGGCTGCATGGGACGGCAAAACCATCCTGCTCAACTTCGGTGCCGTCGACTATGACGCTACCATCTACATCGACGGAAAGAAGGTCGGTCGCCACTGCGGCGCAGGCTCTTCCTTCTCGCTCGACATCACGAAGTACGTCAAGGCTGGCGGCAGTGCCAACCTCGTCATTCAGGTGAAGGACAACCTGCGTGGCGGCAAGCAGCCCGGCGGCAAGCAGAGCACAGGCTACTACAGCGCCGGTTGCAACTATACCCGCGTCACGGGCATCTGGCAGACGGTCTGGATGGAGGCAGTCGGCAAGAATGCCCTGAAGCAAGTCTTCGCTACGCCCGACATCGACCAGCAGCAGCTTGTCGTCCGCCCCGAGTTCTTCGACGAGGAGGTCAGCGGCGCAACGCTCACCGTACAGGTGCTCGACGCTGGGAAGGTCGTGGCAAGCAAGCAGGCTCCCGCCACCAACAACACCGTCATCGTGCTTCCCATCAAGAACCCCAAGCTGTGGAGTCCCGAGACGCCCAACCTCTATGACGTGACATACGTAGTCCGCGATGCCAAGGGAGGCGTGCTCGACGAAGTGAAGTCCTACGCCGGAATGCGCAAGATTCACCTTGCCGGCGGCTACTTCTACCTGAATAATAAGCCCTACTTCCAGCGTCTTGTGCTCGACCAGGGCTTCTATCCCGACGGTGTCTGGACGGCTCCCAGCGACGAGGCCCTCAAGCATGACATCGAGATGAGCAAGGCTGTGGGCTTCAATGGCGCACGTCTGCACCAGAAGGTCTTCGAGGAAAGATACTTCTATTGGGCCGACAAGCTGGGCTACATCACTTGGGCCGAGCAGGCAAGCTGGGGTCTGGACGTGAACAACGAAGAGGCTGTCCGCAACTTCCTCACGGAGTGGGCCGACGAAGTGGTGCGCGACCGCAACCATCCCAGCATCGTCACCTGGACACCTCTCAATGAGACTTGGGGCGCACGCGACGGCGTCTATGTCCGTTTCGTCAACGACCTCTACAACCTGACCAAGGCCATCGACCCCACTCGCCCCGTCAACGATGCCAGCGGCGACAGCCATGTCAAGACGGACATCTGGAGCGTCCACGACTATACCCGCGAGTATGACCGTCTCGTAGCCAACCACACCTTCAAGGCCGGCGTGGAGCCTTACCGCAACATGCGCGACAAGAAGTTCCTCGCCACCTACAACGGACAACCCTACATGCTGGACGAGTTCGGCGGACTGGGTTGGATTCCGAAGGAAGAACGCGCCAATTCCTGGGGCTACGGCGCTCAGATTGAGACCGAAGACGAGTTCTTCCAGATTCTGGAGAAAGAGGTCGATGCCATCAAGGCCTGCAAGCATATCACCGGATTCTGCTACACTCAGATAACGGACGTCGAGCAGGAGAAGAACGGTGTCTACTACTATGACCGTCGCCCGAAGTTCGATGCCGCCAAGTGGAAAGCTATCTTCGAGAAGATTCCCTCCGTCATCGAGGACCCGCAGGACCTGAGCGAGTAAGGACCCATAGGACCTATAAGCCCCGTAAAACCCATTTAACCCCTATAAAATCCAAACAAAAATGAAGAAAATCCTTTTCTTTGCTGCTACGGCAGCCATGCTTCTGGCCTCTTGCTGCCAGAACAAATGTAAGTGTACTTGCGACTGCGAGGCCTGCAAGAACTGTGTGGAGAAGCAGGATCCCAATGCTCCTCAGGACAGCGCTACCATCGTCGACAACGAACAGTACGACCTCTCTCTGCTGAAGGTCGACGACGAGGGCTACTATGTTCTCTACGACGGCACGAGCCTCGACGGTTGGCGCGGCTACGGACAGGATGCTGTTCCCACCAGTTGGGAGAGCGCCGACGGCTGCATCCACCTCGTGGGCAGCGGCACAGGCGAGGCTCAGGTGGAAGGCGGCGGCGACCTGCTGTTTGCCCACAAGTTCAAGAATTTCACCTTCGAGTGCGAGTATAAGATCAGCAAGGGCGGCAACTCCGGCATCTTCTACCTCGCTCAGGAAGCCAAAGGCAAGGACGGCAACTACCTGCCCATCTGGCAGTCCTGCTCCGAATACCAGGTGCTCGACAACGCCAACCACGAGGATGCCAACCAGGGCAAGGACGGCAATCGCCAGGCTGCTTCGCTCTACGACATGATTCCCGCCGTGCCTCAGAACGCCAAGCCTTTCGGCGAATGGAACACCGTGAAGATTCGCGTCTTCAAGGGCAGCGTTTGGCACTATCAGAACGGCGAGGAAGTGCTGGAGTATCACCTCTGGACTCCGAAGTGGAAGGAAATGCTGGACGGCAGCAAGTTCTGCAAGGGCGGCGAGTTCCCCGCAGCCTACGACCTGATGATTGTCGAGGGTCAGAAGGACGGCGGCTACATCGCTTTCCAGGACCACGGCGACGACGTCTGGTACCGCAACGTCCGCATCAAGCTCGACGAATAAGCGTCTGAAACCGACACAAAAGGCTGAGACTTGACTCAGCCTTTGTGTTTCTGCCACGAACTTCACGGATTACACGAATCCTTCACCCTGTGTTTGTCAGGAAGACAAAGGTTCGTGTAATGCGTGAGGTTCGTGGTTTTTGGGGAATCACCGGTCCGTGCGGGAGGAAGCCTCTCGCTCTTATTCCCAACACGGCACGCTCTTCTCCCGAACACGGCACGCTCTTATTCCCAACACGGCACGCTCTTATTTCGGAAGCGCAAGGGAGTGTTTGCTGCCGGCCCGTTGAGGTCTTACAATTGAATCGAGTCCCAGTAGGTGATTTGCTCGCTGATGTAGCCCGTCCTGCCGTTCACATCCACTTTGTACCACCATTTGTAGAAGCCGTCGGCCTCCAGGTGCGAGACGAACCCGAGGCATGGATAGCCCTCGGGCAGCTCGCCGTCGTTATCCAGGGTGAACAGCACTTTGCCCTTCAGCGATGGCTCCTTGCGGACGTTCACCCTTCGGATGTCGTCCTTCAGGTAGACGAAGCCCTGGCCTTTCGTTGCCTCGCGGAACTCCACCTTCGCTCCGGCTTTGGGCACGAGGCCGTAGTCCTGAGCCTCGATGAAATAGCTGTCGCCCGAGTCGGCAATGTAGCGGTACACCTCTCCATCCTTCGTGACGACCACCCGCCCCTGGTTGCTCATGCCGCGCACGCCGCCCTTCAGCAGGTAGAGGGGCTCGATGTGCAGGTTCTGCGTCGGGGCGAAGTCGGTGCCGTGCCACTCCAGGACGTTCCCCTCCAGGAGCGGGACGAAGAGGCACTGGCTGTAGCCCCAGTAGTCGGACTGCAGCTGGTAGACCTCGCCGATGCCCTTGAGCTTGAAGGGCGAAGCGAGGAACATGCTGTCGTTCATCACGATTTCGCGGTCCACCTCCGACTTTATCCTCAAGGTGAAGTCGTCGACCCGCCCGCCCCGCCAGCGCGTGATGGGTGTCAGCCAGTAGGAAAGCTCGAAGTCGCGCCCCACGCCCCAGCTCATGCGGTAGCGGTAGGTGTGGCGCACATGGTTCTCTCCCTTGCGGAACGGCGCGTCGAAGTAGTAGGCATAGGCAAAGGAACGGAACGAGTCGGGCAGCTCCGGATTGACCAGCACATCGTCCATCGGCAGCAAGCTGTCGGCCACTTCGCCATAGCCCTTCCACACATTCAGGTCGAGGGGCGTCAGGTAGTCCTTCTTCCGGCCCGCCGCTTCGGGGGAAAGGTCGGGCGAAGAGCCTGCCACCACAGCGTTGCGGTGCTGGAGGGGCTCGCCGTTGAACACGACCGTGAAGTCCTCGATGAACGGATGGATGCCGCGGCGGTCGAAGGGAACCCACGCGTTGTAGGGCGCATCGGCCTCGAAAGCCATCGTCACCGTCTTGTCCTTCTTATTATTATATAATGTGTAGTCCACCGTCACCGTGGCGAAGCTGTCCTTGCAGAGCGTTATCTCCAGCACCTCCTTCCTGACGGAGATGTCGGTCTCCCTGAGCGGCACCAGGAAACTGCCGCTGGTGTAGTACACGCCGTCGTTCGCAAAGATGCTGAACATTGAACATTGACCATTGACCATTGACCATTGGAAATTGAACAAAGACCAATGGGCATTGAACAACAAAAGGAGCAGGATGGTGAACTTCTTCATAGGGCTCTCTGGCTTTAGCCTTTCGTCTTTTAATTATTCATTTAAGTTTCGGGAGTTATAAAATGAAGTTAAATAGGAAGTTAAGCCTGCTTTGCAGGCTGGAAGTTAAGCACTGCGTGCTGGACGATAGCTTTGGAAGCTGGCAGCCCATAGGCAAAAGTCCTTTTATAACTTCCACTCGCGTAGCGAGTTTACTTCCATTTTAACTTCCATATTAACTTCCGAAAGTTGAGTTATTCATTTTTCATTTTTAATTTTTCATTATTCACTTTTCATTCCCCTCTCGTCCTGCCAGCTGAAGAAGCCAGCGAGCAGAGTGCCCGAGATGCTGTGGTAGGCACACGATATGGCACAGGGGAAGACCGCCAGAGCCGCCATCGGGTTCATGGCAATCATGGCAGGCGAGGCAAAGAAGTTGCGGGCCAGCACCGTTGCCATGCCTGCGTTCTGCATGCCCACCTCGATGGAAAGTGTCCTCCGCTTCGCTGTGTTGAAGTGGAAACCCTTGCCCACAAGGTAGCCCAACAGATAGCCTGTGCCGTTGTGGAGCGTCACGACAGCCAGCGTCAGCAGTATGAGTTGCAGGCCATTCTCCTTGAGTTGCGGGTGAACCGTAAAGATGACGCCGCCCACGATGCACGCCAGACAGAGCACACTCACACCCGGCATCACGCCCTGCAGCTGACGGAAGTACGGTTTTTCGGACAGGAAATAGTTGAACGCCACGCCCAGCGCCACCGGCAACAGCGTCACGAGCAGGATGTTCTGGAACATGCCCCAGGCATCCACATCAATCTCTGCCCCGGCCAGCCACAGCACCAGCAGAGGCGTCATGACGGGCGACAGACAGGTGCTCACCGTTGTCATGCCCACGCTGTAGGCCACGTCGCCCTTGCACAGGAAGCTCATGATGTTGCTGCTCACGCCGCCCGGACAGCAGCCGACCAGTATGATGCCCGCCGTCATGAAGGCATTCAGACCGAACAGGTTCGCTAAGGCCCAAGCCACGAGCGGCATGATGGTGTACTGCGCCACGGCGCCGATGAGGATGTCCACCGGTCGGGTGAGCAGGATGCGGAAGTCCTCGGTAGAGAGCGTACAGCCCATCGTCAGCATGATAAGCCCGAGGATGACGGAAGCGCGCTGTCCCTGTTGCACCCACGCAAAAGCGTCGGGCACAAAGAAAGCAAGTACGGCAACCAGGATGATGAAGGGGCTCGTGTACCGAGCCAGCCATCGGCTCAAAGTAAGTAGAAGTGTCATGATGTAAAAGTTTTCAGTTGCAAAGGTACGAAGAAGCGTGGGAAACGCAAAGGGAAAGGCCGTTTTTATTTGCCATTCCGCATGGAACTGTCGTTGCCGGAGCCTTCCGTTCGCATTTGAGGTGCGTGGAGCTGTCGTTGCCGGAGCCTTCCGCTCGCATTTGAGGCACATGGAGAACGTCCGGAAGGCGCGAATGGCGGGGCAGGCTCCTCTGAATCGTGAATATGCGAAAGAAATGCAAAAAAAGTGCGGCAAAAGTTTGGCTGTTCCGCGAAAAAGCTGTACCTTTGCGCTCGCAATCGCACAAAAAGGTTGTGGATGGCGGGATAGCTCAGCTGGTTAGAGCGTCGGATTCATAATCCGGAGGTCGTGGGATCGTGACCCACTCCCGCTACAGAAGTAGCGTTTAGAACATAGTTAAGCATTAACCCTGCATGGCCAACCGCCGGCGGGGTTAATTGTTTTTGTGGCAACGACGCGTCGCAAGAGAACTGTCGACACGTCGCAAAGATTTCAACAAAGCGTCGCCAGGGTTTCAACAAAGCGTCGCAAGAGTTTCAACGACGCGTCGCCAAAAAGAAAGAAGCGCACGGCGAACGGCTGTCGTTCAGTGCGCTTCTTGCCAAGCCTTGTACCCCGAGCCGGGGTCGAACCGGCACAGGTTGCCCTATCGGTGTTTGAGACCGACGCGTCTACCGATTCCGCCATCGGGGCTCCAAGCGTGTGCAAAGGTACAACAAAATGTGAAAAGAGAAAAGTGAAAAGTGAAAAATTATTGGTTATCCTGTAGTTTTTGTCCTTTTACCTTCCGGCTATGGGCACTAAACTCTAAACTTTTTCGTATCTTTGCAACGAGAAACACTTATTTCCTATGAGAAAGAACACCCGCCGGAGCGTTCCGTCTGTGCAAAGCACGAGAGCGACGACTGTACATCCTTGCCTGAGCTGGGCGAAAACCCTCGTGCCTCTGCTTGGCATGCTGCCGCTGGCTACCTCGGCCAGACCGCACTTCCGTAATATAATATATATAATGTGTGACGACATGGGCTACGGCGATCTGGGCTGCTACGGGCAGCGCTACATCTCCACGCCCAACATCGACCGCATGGCCGAGGAGGGGATGCGCTTCACGCAAGCCTACGCCGGATGTCCGGTCAGCGCACCCAGCCGCTGCTCGTTCATGACGGGGCAGCACACGGGACACGCCAAGATTCGCGGCAACCGCGAGTACTGGGGCGGCTCGGTGATGCGGCAGAACATGTTCGGAGAGAATGCCGACTACTACGTCATCGGGCAGGAACCCTACGACATGACGCATCCCATCATCCCCGAGCTCTTCAAGGCGAAGGGTTACCGCACGGGCATGTTCGGCAAGTGGGCCGGAGGCTATTGGAACTACGACTACCCCGACACCTACGCCACCCTGCCCGACGGAAACACGGACACCAGCCGGAGCTGCGAGAGTTCGTCGTGCTCTCTGCCCAACCTGCGCGGCATCGACTGTTACTACGGCCCGGTCTGCCAGTTCCAGGCACACACGTACTACCCCAATTTCCTGAACCGCTACGACCCCGAGGGCCGCGGCGACACGCATCTTGTGGCGGAGGTGATGGAGCAGAACATCAAGCATCCGGGCGTCAACACCGGCAGCAAGGAGTATGAGGACCGTCCCCAATACTCGGCGGACCTCATCCATCGCTATGCCTTGGAGTGGCTCGACCGTCAGACGGACGAGGCGCCTTTCCTCGGCATCTTCACCTATACCCTGCCTCATGCCGAGCTCTTCCAGCCGCGCGACTCTATCCTGGAGCGCTACCACCGGCTCTTTCCTGCCAGCGAGGAACGTTCCTACAACACAAATGCCTGGAGCTGGTACTACGGCGGCAACGACAAACATGCCCAGTTCGCAGCCATGATAACGCGGCTCGACGTGTACGTGGGCGAGATACTGCAGAAGGTGCGGGAGAAAGGACTGGCCGGAAACACGCTGGTCATCTTTACGAGCGACAACGGACCGCACGAGGAGGGTGGGGCAGACCCGTCGTTCTTCGGGCGCGACGGCAAGCTGCGCGGCATCAAGCGCAGTACCTACGAGGGCGGCATCCGCATCCCCTTCATCTGCTGGGGCGCAGGCATCCCGAAGGGAACCGTCAGCGAACACCAGCTTGCCTTCTACGACCTCATGCCCACCTTCATGGAGTACAGCCGGGCATTCACTAGGAAAGAAATAGCCGGACACAGCAAAGCCGAGGGGGAGACTGCTTTCGACGGCATCTCCTTCTGCCCGACGATGCTCGGCAAGCCACGCCGGCAGCAGAAGCACGACTTCCTGTATTGGGAGATGAGCGACGGCGGCACAGAGGTCATCGGCGTTCGCCAAGGCGACTGGAAGCTGGTCGTCAGTCAGGGCAAGCCGTTCCTCTACGACCTCAAGACCGACATCCACGAGGACCAGGACCTGAAGGCCATGTACCCCGACAAGCTCGCCGAGCTCATCAGCATCGTTCGCCGCGAACACACGGACAGTCCCCTGTTCCCCATCACACTACCATAGTCCCACAGGAAGCCCCTCGCGCTTATTTCGGAAGCCCCTCGCGCTTATTTCGGAAGCGCCTCGTGCTTATCTTGGAAGCGCCTCGTGCTTATCTCGGAAGCGCCTCGTGCTTATCTCGGAAGCGCCTCGTGCTTATCTTGGAAGCGCCTCGTGCTTATTTGTGGCGACGCATGGAGGTGGTACTAAAAGGGCACAGCGTTTTGTGCAAATCATGCTGCCGATGTCTTGCACAGGACACGCATTTATGCTTTTTCTGCAAAATAATCTGCTCATTTCTTTGTGCCTATTGCCTAATTTGCTAACTTTGCAAAAAAAATAAACGCAATGGATGCAGTTCTCCAGAAACCAACAAGAAATGTCGTTGCTTCAACTCGTTTGAGGGAGGAAGGCTATATGACTATTGAACAATCGAAAGCCATCATTTCCAAAAAGATTCGTGGTCTTGATTGAAGACGCCTGCCATAGTCTCCTGTATCATAATTAGAACGCCACTTTCAGGCCGACGGTCATGCTGCTGAAGCTCGGGCCGCGGCTGCTCTTCAGCACGTTGAAGGGGTTGTACTTGTAGTAGATGCCGATGTGACAAACGTTGATTTCTGCCCCTACGCCGACGGAGAAACGGTTCTGATGCACGTTGCCGCTGGTCAGTTTCTCCGACTCGCCGTTCACATAGTAGCGCGTCTTGAGCGAGCCGTAGGGCGTGAAGTACAGCTCCGGACCGATGGCGAAGAAGACTTTCTTCGTAAAGTAGTGGTAGTATTTGAGCGGGAAGGAGAGGCTGAACGTGTGGATGCGGCTGAACTTGGGCTCTACGCCTTCGGGATAGTCCTGCATCGTGATGTTGCCCAGCTCGTCCTTGGCGAACCGCTTGAAGTCGGTGACGCGGTAGTTCCGCCAGTCGAAGCCCATACCGATGCGCAGGAAGTCCTTCTTGCCGATGCGGGTCTTTGCGCTGATCACGTCGCCCCATTCCATCTCGTAGGACTGCCCCATGTCGATGCTGACGTCCTCCGCCTGACCTATTCCGGTGATGAAACCGAAGGAGAAGCTGCTGCTGAGCTCTATTACCACCTCCTTGGCGCTTCTCACCTTTAGCATGGGCAGCTCGAAGTCCCAGCCGCCGGGGTTCTCTTCGTCGTTCTTGTCTTTGGCCAGCACGCTTGTCTGGACCATCATTGCCAACACGAGGATGGCTGTAAGATGCTGTTTCATAGTCGGGATATGTGTGTGGTTATTTCTTCTTGAACGTTTTCCTCAGGTCGGCGAGGCTGGCTTTGCCCTCCATGTAGACGAGGGTGATGGTGTGTTCTGCCATGTTCGTCCGGCTCTGATAGCAGATGTACCGGTGCAGGCCTTTCTTGATGTCGGCAATCTGCACGATGGCGTAGTAGAGGTGACCGTCGCGGTACTCCAGCTCCAGATTCTCGTCGTCGTCGGAGAGCCGCCCCTTCATGTCTTCCTCGAAGAGCGCCTCCACCTTGTCGCGTTGCGAGTCGCCTGTGGTGAACTTGACGGTGTGGAGCACCTTCAGCTTGAAGGGCGCGAGGCTTTCTCCCTTGACGAGACTTTCCTGCAAGGCCAGTTCGTGAACGATGTTCCCCTCGAATACTTCGTTGATCCGGAGGCCCTTCTGTGCCGAGAGGGGCAAGGCGGCGACGATGGCGACGAGCGTTATGAGTAGCTGTTTCATAGTCCGTTGAATATGTTGCTGAGTTGTTCTTCCTGGTTTCCGTTGCTGAATATCTCCTGCAGGGCTTCCTGTCCCATCTGCATAGCCATCTGCTTGTCGTCGAGCTTCTTGCCGTCGACGTAGGCAACAGCCATGCTTTCCTCTTCCAGCCGCAGCGGTGCCAGCAGGATGAAGGCGAAGGCGGCGATGCAGGCCGCGGCGAGCAGGAGGTAGAGCCTGCGGGACCCTCTCCCTGCAAGGGAGAGGTTGGGAGAGGGTCTGTCTGCCGCCAACCTGTCAAGGGCCTGAACGGAAGGCGTTGGCTGCGTCTCGTCGAGCAGGGCAAACATCTGCGCGTAGGGCATCAGGTCCGCGGGCAGACGGTCGGCATGGCTGAGGTATTCGCCCAGCTGCCGCAGCTCTTCCTGCGTGCTCTCGCCGTCGAGGTAGCGGTCGAGGAGCAGACGTATGTTTTCCGGTATTACCTTATTCATATGACTATGGACTTTAGGTTTCGTTGCGCTTCATGAGCTTCTCCAGAAGTTTCTTCCTGGCTTTCGAGAGGGCGGAGCGGACGGTGGTCTCGCTGATGCCGAGGATTTCTGCTATCTCGCCGTTCTCCAGTCCGTCCTGTTGGCTCATCCTGAGTATCTGCATCTGTGCGGCAGGCAGTTCTCCGATGCGGTCTTCCAGCCATTGGGCATTTTCCTTTTCCTCGAGCATCCACCCCGAGTCGAGTGCCGAGGCGAGCTTTATCTCCTCGCTCAGCGCTATGGGGACGACCTTCCGCTTGCGGAGCTTGGAGATGCACAGGTTGCGGCAGATGGCGTGTGTCAGCGCGGGGACGGAGCGGACGGCGTCGAGCTGATGGCGGATGCTCCAGAGGCGGAGCAGCGTGTCCTGCACGTTGTCCTCCGCCTCAGCCTGGCTGCCCAGGAAGCGGCGGCTGACGGCCAGGATGTCGGGCCTCAGGTCACGTGCCAGTATGCAGAACGCTTCTTTCTCCATCGTGCTTCGTTGCTCTCTGTTATAATGACGCAAAAGCGGCCGTTTTGTTCCCGCTGATGCGAAAAAAAGTTTGTTCCATGCTCCTGCGGACAAAGAAAAAGCGGGCGAAGACCGACGGCCCGGCTGGTCTTCGTCCGCTCATTGATGTGGGGCAGGATGCTGTGTCAGAAGTGACGAGATGCTGTATCAGAGGTCGATACGTGCGCACCAGCCGCCGTTGCGGACCATGTGGACGGGCAGGACGGTTGTGCTGCCGACCTTGCTCTCCTTGCGGAGATAGTCCATGGCGATGATGTGTGCGTTCACGCCGTCCTCGAAGCTTGTCATCTTGTACTGCTTGCCTGCGGGCAGGAAGTCGAGCTTCAGCTCAAGGTTGCGCTCGGTGCTGTTCGTGATGCCGCCGATGAACCACTGGTCTCCCTTGCGCTTTGCGGTCACACAGTACTGTCCGGCTTCGGCTGCGATGACGCGCGTCTCGTCCCAATTGACGGGCACGCTGGTGAGGAAGTCGCGGCAGTCGGGCCACTGGTCGTAGCGGCAGGGGTTGTCCATGAGCATTTGCAGGTTGCTCTCGGCAAGCACGAAGATAGCCAGATTGAAGGCCTTTGTGCCCACACCGGCGCAGATGGGACGGTTGCCGTGGTGGCGTTCCGGCTGGTAGTTGAGCATGGAGCCGGGCGTATAGTCCATCGGTCCGACGGCATTGCGGATGAAGGGAAGCCATACGCTGTTGTCGGGCTTGCAGCTACCGTTGTACTCCATGCCGCGCACACCTTCGTAGGTCAGCACGTTGGGGTACTTGTAGTCCAGTCCGCTGGGGTGGAAGGCGCCGTGGAAGTCGACGAAGATATGGTGCTTGGCAGCTTCTTTGGCAACGCGCTCGTAGAAGTTGATCATCCACTGGTCCTGACGGTCCATGAAGTCGATCTTCGTGCCCTTTATGCCCCATTCCTCAAACTTTTGGAAGAGGTCCATGTGGTGCTCGACCGTGAGCCACGGCAGCCACAGGATGACGCCCACGCCCTTGCTCTTGCCGTAGGCGATGATTTCGGGCAGATGCACCTCGGGGTTGGTCTCGAAGGGGTTGCGTGTGTTCAGTGCCCAGCCTTCGTCGATGAGGATGTAGCCCACGCCGTTGCGGGCGGCGAAGTCGATGAAATACTTGTAGGTGTCGAGGTTGATGCCCGACTTGAACGTCACGTCCGGACCGAAGGGAATGCCGTTGAGCCAGTCCCAGCAGGTCTGTCCGACCTTTATCCAGTCTGTCTCGCCGATGGCATTCGCGGGAGCCAGACGGACAGGCATCGTGCTTTCGACCAGCTGTCCGTCCTGTTGCGTGATGAGCATGTAGCGCCAGGGGAAGGTACGGGTGCCTGTGGTCTTAGCCACGTAGTCGGCTTCCTTCAGGATCTTGTGCCTGCGGTCGCCGTCGTCCTCGTATTCTGTCGGGCACTTGGGCTGGATGATGGCGAAGGCGTTGCTGCCCTCGCCGGTGGACTTGAGGAACGTGCCGGGATAGTCGAACAGGTCGAACTCCGAGATGAGGACCTTCTGCCGCTCGCCCATGACGAGGATGGGCAGTTCGCTCATCTTGTCCTCGGGCTTCCATTCGTTGCTCTGAACGACGGAGTAGTTCTCTTCGCAGCTTGTCTTGAAGGCGCCGGGCTGCTGCATCACGAGCTTGGCAGGCGAGGCGAGCTGCCAGGTGCCGTCTTCGCCCATCACTTCGATGTCGCCCTTCAGGGCTGTGACGAAGCGGTAGGCCACGCCGTCGTCGTAGATGCGCCACTCCACCTTGTAGCCTCCGCCAAAGGTGAGGGTGAGCAGGGTGTAGCTGTTGTCTACCTTGCTGAACTTCAGGGGATGGATGGGCGTGACGGTCTCGCTGACCTGCTGCACCTTTTTGCCCTTCAGAACGGGCTTCTCGCCGAGGGTGCGGTCGCTGAGTGTCATGCCGATGTGGCACTGCCGGAACAGCAGCTCGCCGTGGCTTTCTACGTCGTAGTAGATGCGGTCGGAGGCAGTGACGGTCACTTTCGTCTGTCCGTCGGGACTCGTCGCACTGACTTGTTTCTGTGCGTGTGCGATGATGCAAGAAAGGAGCAGCACCGCAAGGGAAAGGGTTTTCTTCATGGATGAACTATTGTTATGGCCAACGCAGCACGCTGCGCTTAGCTACCCGATGCTGCGAGGCAGGTTTACTTCGCAGAATCTTTTTCTATCTCCAGAAGCTCTACGGTAAAGATGAGGCAGGAGAAAGGAGGAATCTTGCTCTGCTCGCGGTCGCCATAGGCCAGGTTCTGCGGAACGTAGATTTCCCACTTGCTGCCTACGGGCATCATGCAGAGAGCCTCTGTCCAACCCGCGATGACCTGCCCGACGGGGAAGGTGACGGGCTTGCCGCGCTTGTAGGAGCTGTCGAACTCTGTGCCGTCGATGAGGTGGCCTTCGTAGTTCACCTTCACCTTGTCCTCCTTCTTGGGCATTTCGCCGGTGCCTGCGGTCAGTATCTTGTACTGCAGACCGCTGGGAGTCACCTTCACGCTGTCCTTCTTGGCATTGGCCTTGAGGAACTCCTCGCCGTCGATGCGGTTGGCACCGTACTTCTTCTCCATTGCCACGCGATGGTAGTACTCCATCTGCTTCTTGACGATTGTCTGCGTGCTATCCATGGGAATGGTGGCGTTCAGGCCTGTGAAGCCGTCGCGGAAGCCTTGGACGAAGAGCGTTTTGTTCAGCACGTCGGTGCTGTCGTTCACTTGCTTCGAGGCGTTGGGGTAGACCTGTTCCTCCACTTGCTTGCGGATTTCGATGCCAGCCAGACGTGCTTTCTCGCGCTTGTCGGCTTCGGTGAGTTCCTTCTGCTCGAAGCCCTTCAGGAAGTCGACCACGTAGGTTGTGTCGACACCCATGCGCTGAGCCAGATACATCTTCAGGCCGTTGGAGTTGGCACGGCCGAAGTGATAGCTGAACGTGTCGATGCTTACCGTGTCGACCACCTCGACGGGTTCCTTCGATTTCTTCTTCTTGCCGTTCTTTTTGGCAGCACCTGCGCCCAGCGAGATGCAGGCGCAGAGTGCAAAGAGAATGAGTTTCTTCATCTTGTTGACTTGTTGTGGTGAGTGGTTAGAAGTTAGGGGTTAGAGAATACTTTGGGCTTCGGAGAAGCAACCACAACATTCCTCTAACCACTAACCACTAACATCTAACCTCTCACTCCTAACATGTTTATTCGATGCCCAGCAGTTCAATCTTGAAGATGAGGCAAGAGTAGGGAGTGATCTTGCCGGCCTCGCGCTCGCCATAAGCCTGCTCCTGAGGAATGTAGACCATCCATGTGGAGCCGACAGGCATCTTTGTCAGAGCCTTTGTCCAACCGGGGATGACCTGGTTGCAACGGAACTTGGCGGGCTCGCCGCGCTTGTAGCTGCTGTCGAAGATAGTGTCGTTGAGGAGCTTGCCCTCGTAGTTGACGCTGACGCGGCTGGTGTCGGCAGGGATGGCACCTGTGCCTTCTGTCAGGACTTCGTAGTAGACGCCGTCGCCCAGCTCCTGGATGCCTTCCTTCTTGGCAACTTCGGCCATGTAGTCCTCGCACTGCTTCTTCCAGTCACCGAACTTCTCGGCCATGAACTTCTCCTTGACTTCCTGCATCTTAGTCTGAGCTGTGGCAGCAGCCTCGTCGATGGTCATCAGGGCGTTCTTGCCGGTGGTGCCGGAGATGAAGCCTGCCATGAAGTTCTTCAGGCTGATGGTACGTGTGCTGTCGTCACCGAAGACTTCGTAGTTGATGCCTTTGATCATCTGCTGGCTGACCTGCTGACCAATCTGCAGACCTGCATAGTAAGCGGCCTTCTTCTTGTTGTCGCCGGCGTTGGCAGCCTCGTTCAGACCCTTGATGAACTCGTCGATGTAGGTTGTGTCGACGCCCATGCGCATGGTCAGATAGTCCTTCAGGCCCTGTGTCTGTGCCAGACCGATAGCGTAGCTCAGGGTGTCAACGTTGTCCTTCAAGTTTGCTGTGGGAGTGCCGTTTGTACAGCTTCCCATGATAGCAGCCAGTGCTACGGCTGCCAGAATTGAAAACTTCTTCATGTTTGTTGTTTGTTTAGTATTATAATGTTTAACTTTTTAACCTTTTAATTTTTTACCTTTTCACTTTTTTACCCTTTTAATTTTTTACCTTTTCACTTTTTTACCCTTTTAATTTATTACCCTTTTAATTTTTTACCTTTTCACCTTTTTACCTTTTCACTTTTTTACCTTTTTACCTTTTCAAAGCACCTTGATGAGCTCCACGTCGAAGATGAGTGTGCTGAACGGCGGGATGCTCGAGCCGGCACCCTGCTCGCCGTAGGCCAGCAGGTAGGGGATGGTGAAGCGGAACTTAGCGCCTTCCTTCATGAGCTGCACGCCTTCTGTCCAGCCCGGGATGACCTGATTCAGTCCGAAGTCGGCGGGTGTGCCGCGGCGGTACGAGCTGTCGAAGACGGTTCCGTCGAGCAGCCGGCCCTCGTAGTGGCAGCGCACGGTGTCGGTGGCCTTGGGGCTCTTGCCGCTTCCCTCGGTCAGCACCTCATACTGCAGGCCGCTCTTCGTGACGGTGACGCCTGCTTTCTTGGCGTTCTCGTCCAGGTAAGCCTTGCCGACGGCAATGGCCTGCTGTGCTTCCTGCTTCTGCTTCTTCTGGAAGAAGTCCTGCAGCATGGCCTGTGCTTCCTGGTGCGAGAAGGCGGGCTGACGGCCCTCGATGACGTCGCTGACGCTTTTTGCGAAGTCCTCTACGCTGAAGTTCTCTATGTTCATGCTTTTTAGCTGTTGACCGATGCCAAGGCCAAGAGCATAACTTATTTTATCCATAATATATTAAGTATGTAATGTTAAATGCGCCGCAAAATTACAAAATAATCTCTAATCCCTAATCTCTAATTCAAAACTTTTTTGCTATATTTGCATATCTTTAACATTAAAATGCCGAATTATGAGAGTCATTGTCTTGACAGGAGCGGGTATGAGTGCCGAAAGCGGCATCAGTACATTTCGCGACAATGGAGGTCTTTGGGAACAGTATAACGTGGAGGATGTGGCGACGCCCGAGGGATGGGCACGCGACCCGAAGCTGGTGACGGAGTTCTATAATGTGCGAAGGAAGCAACTGCTCGAGGTGCAGCCTTGCCTGGGGCACAGGCTTGTGGCTGAATTGGAGAAGCAGCACGAGGTGATCGTCGTGACGCAGAACGTCGACGACCTGCACGAGCGGGCCGGCAGTTCGCACGTCATCCACTTGCACGGCGAGCTGATGAAGGTGACGAGCAGCTTCTCGCCCAACGACCCGCGCTACATCAAGACGCTCGACCCTGAGCATCTCGAGGTGAAGATGGGCGACGTTGCCGCTGACGGCAGCCAGCTCAGGCCCTTCATCGTCTGGTTCGGTGAGGCCGTGCCCGAAATAGATAAAGCTGTAGAGGAATGTGCCAAGGCAGACATGCTCATTGTCATCGGTACGAGCCTGAACGTCTATCCTGCCGCAGGACTGACGCGCTGCGTACCGCCCGGCACGCCCATCTACCTCATCGACCCGAAGCCTGTGACGTGGAACAGCGAGGAGAAGTTCCGCCACATCATGAAGGGTGCCAGCGAAGGCATGCAGGAACTCATGTCAATTCTCTCTTAAAATAAATACCATGCCAAGTGAACTCAAGATCCGTTGCCGCAACAATGGGAAGCGGATAAGCGTGCCTTTCGGCAGCTCGCTCTACGATGTCTTCGAACAAGCAAACTTCCACATGGACTACGGTCCCGTGGCGGCTCGCGTCAACAACAAGGTGCAGGGCATGAACTACCGCTTCTACAACAACAAGGACGTGGAGTTCCTCTCGCTCTCCACGCCCAGCGGAATCCGCACCTACACACGCACCCTCTTCTTCATCCTTGCTAAGGCCGTGGAGGACACCTTCCCCGGGGCGCAGCTCATCATCGGGAGCGCCGTGTCCCGCGGCTATTATTGCGAGCTGCGCATCGGGCGTCCGGTGGAGGAAGAGGACGTCCGTGTCATCAAGCAACGCATGCAGGAAATCATAACCGACGACATGCCTATCCACCGCATCCAGTGCCCCATCGAGGAAGCCATCGAGATGTTCCAGCAACATGGCATGGCCAGCAAGGTGCAACTCCTGGAGAGTCAGGACAGCCTCTACACATATTATTATAGGTTGGGCCAGACCATCGACTACTTCTACGGCTGCCTGCTCACCCGCACCAGCCAGGTGCAGCTGTTCGACCTCGTCAAGTTCTACGACAGCCTCCTGCTGCGCATCCCGTCGGTGAAGGAGCCCTGGCGGCTGGAAGAGATGGTGGAGCAGCAGAAGATGCTCGGTGTCATCCTGGAGCACCGGCGCTGGCAGGACATCCTGGGCGTGAGCACCGTGGGCGAACTCAACGCGGCTATCCTGGCCGGACACGCCACCGACCTCATCAACGTCAGCGAGGCCTTGCAGGAGAAGAAGCTGGTGGGCATAGCCGACGAGATAGCCGAGCGCGGTGCCCGCATCGTGCTCCTGGCCGGACCGAGCAGCAGCGGCAAGACGACCACGGCGAAGCGAATGGCTATCCTGCTCATGGCCTGCGGCCTGCGACCTCACATCATCAGCACGGACGACTACTTCGTCAATCGCGTCGACACACCGAAGGATGCCAACGGGGAGTACGACTTCGAGTGCATCGGGGCTGTCGATACCGAGCTCTTCAATGCCCAGATGAATGCCCTGCTGCGCGGCGAGGAGGTGAATCTGCCACGCTACGATTTCCGCATCGGCGAACGTGTCTACGAGGGGCGCAAGCTCCGCATCGGGCCGGAGGACGTCATCCTGCTCGAAGGCAACCATGCCCTCAACCCAATCTTCACGCGCCAGATACCGGAGGAAAAGAAGTATCGCATCTACGTCTCGGCCCTTACGACCATCCAGCTGGACGACCACAACCACATCCCCACGGATGACATCCGCCTGCTGCGCCGCGTCCTGCGCGACTACAGATACCGCGGCTTCTCGGCCGTAGAGACCATCAAGCGCGCACCGAGCGTCAAGGCGGGCGAAGAGAAGTGGATTCTGCCCTTCCAGGAACTGGCTGACGCCACCTTCAACAGCGCTCTTCTCTACGAGCTGGGCGTGATACGCGACCAGGTGCTGCCCATCCTGGAACAGGTGCCGGAACGTGCCGTCGAGTATGCCGAAGCGACGCGTCTGCGCAAGTTCCTGGCCTATTTCCGCAGCATCCCGGGCGATCAGGTGCCGCCCACCAGCCTGTTGCGCGAGTTCGCCGGAGGCAGCTCGTTCAAATACTAAGCCGCCTGAAAAGTCGTAATAACGTAATAATGAAATAACGAAAACATGGAAAAGAATCGTTTAACTTCCCTCGACGCCCTCCGCGGCTTCGACATGCTGTTCATCATGGGCGGCGCAGGCCTGATTGCAGCCTTAGCTAAGTGGCTGCCCTGCGGCCTGACCGAGACGCTGGCCGAGCAGATGAGTCACGTAGAGTGGGACGGACTCCGCCACCACGACACCATCTTCCCCCTGTTCCTCTTCATCGCGGGCATCTCGTTCCCCTTCTCTTTGCAGAAACAGATAGAGAAGGGAAAGTCCACGACAAGCATCTATCTGAAGATTGTACGCCGCGGCTTGACGCTGGTACTCCTGGGCATAGTCTACGGAGGCCTGCTGAACTTCGAGTTCGCCACGCAGCGTTTCCCCAGCGTGCTGGGGCGAATCGGTCTGGCATGGATGTTTGCGGCCCTCATCTTCACAGCCACAGGTAAGAAGTTGTGGTCGAAGGTAGCCGTCGTGCCGGTCATCCTGATTGCCTACTGGCTGGTTTCTGCTTTCGTGCACGCACCGGATGTCAGTCCCGCTGTCGACCCTCTGACGCGCGAAGGCAACATTGCCTGCTACATCGACCGCACGTTGCTGGGTGCCCATTGCTACAAGCCCGACTACGACCCGGAGGGCCTTCTGTCCACCATCCCTGCCATCTGTACGGCGATGCTGGGAATGCTTACCGGTCTTTTCGTGCAGCGTTCCAAGCCTACGTCGAGGACGGCGCTCATGCTCTTCGCGGCAGGCATCGTCTTTGCCCTCTTGGGTGCAGCGTGGAACATCGTCTATCCCATCAACAAGGCCCTGTGGAGCAGCTCGTTTGTGCTGGCCGTCGCTGGATATTCCCTTGTGATGTTCGCCCTGTTCTACTACTTCATAGAGGTGCTGGGGTGGCGCAAGTGGACGCTTTTCTTCACGGTCATCGGCATGAACTCCATCACCATCTACCTGGGGCAGCGCTTCATCAACTTCTCCTACACGTCCGAGAAGCTCTTCTCCGGCCTTGTGAAGCTGATGCCCGAGAACTCGCAGGCCTTCTTCACCCAGTTGACCTACATCGTCGTCTGCTGGCTCTTCCTCTACTTCCTCTACCGCAAGCGCGTGTTCCTGAAGGTGTAGCTCCGGGGGAGTCTGTTTCCCTGTAAAGTCTGTAGGCAGACTCCTTTTTCATCATCAATAAAGGTCCTGCATCTGTTCGTCGGTAAGCCCGAGGGCCTGCATAATTATATCCTTTGGTACGCCCTTCTCTATTAAAGCCTTTGCATTGGAAAGGGTTGCTTCCTGCTTGCCAATGGCAATACCTTCAGCCCTACCTTCAGCCCTACCTTCAGCACGACCTTCAGCTCTTCCTTCAGCACGACCTTCAGCTCTTCCTTCAGCACGACCTTCAGCTCTTCCTTCAGCCCTTCCTTCCTTCTGTGCAGTGGAGATGATATCGTTCTGAATCATGATGGCATCCAGATGGCGGTCGTAGGAGAGTTGTTCCTCGCGCGGCATCTGCATGTACTGTAGCTGTCGGCGAGCATCCTGCAGTCCGGGAGCCGTAGTGTCATCCTTGATGTGGCCGGAGCGCAGGTAGTCGAGCCACTCCTCCAGCGGTGTCGTCGCCATCTTGTTGAACTCGTTTACGCGGATGAGGAAGTACTCGGGGAAGATTTGCTCGGGTGTCTTCATCTCGATGATGTCCTTCTCCTTCGTCGTTATCTGGAGCGTGTCGCCAGTGTGCACACCCTTGAAGGTGGTCTGCCCGTGGTAAAGGTAGTCGGCACCCTTGCCCAGGTCGAAGTAGAGGATGCTGATGCTGTAGACCTTTTTCACCTTGTCGTACTTGTCGCCAAGCTGTATGTGTTCGGTGATGGACTTCGCCACGCCGTAGAGGATGCGCTCATAATAGTAAAGAAGGCGGACAACATGCAACTCAATCATAAAAACCTCACCATGTAAATCTTTGGCAAGGAAGAAAGATCGGTTTCGATAGTCTTGTACATCACGAACCATGTCGATTTGTTGTACGGACACCATTTTGATGGCTTCGACAATCTGTATCTTCTGTCCGAGGAGCACTGTGATGAGCCCTTCGAGCACTCCGAAGTTGGCCTTGTTACGGAGCATGCGTTTAGCTGCCCAGTCGAAGCGTACGTATTTGTCTTTTGCCATAATAGCCTCCTTGTTTATATGTTTTCGACAGCAAAATTAGCAAAAAAATAAATAACGTGCAAGAAGCTGACAAAGAAGTATTAATTTTACCCATTATTCACTCAAAAAAGGGGATGTGTCCGTTTCCCGACACATCCCCTTGGCATTCTTGTCTGAAGTCAGATCAGAAGTCTACATCGTCCCAGACACCCCAGGAGTCTTCCTTCACGTCCGCATTCAGGTCGCCGTCTCCGTCGACACCTCCGAAGTCAATCTTTGGGTCATCGCTGAATATGCTGGAGGCGAGCATTGATTCTACTGTAGCATCTTCAATGTTTATGGCAGGACATACATATATCTTTTTCATAGCTTTTTCTGTAATTAAGAGGTTAAACTTCGAGATCGAGATTATCTGATGACCTTCTTGCCATTCACGATGTTGATGCCATGCTGAGCCTTGCTCACGCGCTGGCCTGCGAGGTTATAGATAGCTCCTTCGCCTTCGGAGAGGGCCGGGGTGAGGCTGTTGATGCCGGTTGCTTCGTCGCCCAGGAAGAGGATGTTCACTTTCACCTCAGCCACGTCGTAGTAGCCGTCCAGCACGTAGTAGAGTTCGAAGTAGCCGCGGTAGCCCTTGATGGCAGAAGCGCCTGTCGAGTACCAGAACTTGTTGCCGCTCAGGAAGAGGTTCTCCTCGGGCACCGTCGTTGCTGCGTATGTGCCGCGGAAGTAGCTGTACTTCCTTCTTTCGCCAACCTGTACTTCGGGCTCCTCTTCTGCTTCGATGCTGACGTTCTCAAACTCGGCCGACTCAACGTCTGCGCTCACCTTGATGAGCATGGGGGTATTGGCCTCGATGCCGTCAGCAGCATCAGCTGCGGTGAACATCATGTTGATGTTGTCCTTTTCCTCGTCCACCTCAACGCCGCTGAAGGAGGCCAGCTCAACATCGTTGCCGAAGGCTGCCTTCACCTGTTCGCCGGTAGCAGCGAAGGGCAGACAGATTGTGCTCCAGACGTCTGCACTGATGGTGCGCTTCAGGGTGACGTTCACTTCGTCCTCGCTGGCTTCGGGAGCCTCGGTGTCATTCTCGTCGAGGACAACCGTGTGGCGGTCCACTACGCTTACGACGAATGTTGCGTCCTCAGCATCAGCGTTGCCATCGGCACCTTCAAAGACGATGTCCGTCACGTTGACATAATAGTCTCCGACAGCCACGTCAGCTCCGACCGTGAATTCTACCGTGAGGGTAGCCGACTCGAAAGTCTTGGCTGCGGCAGCAGCAACTTTCACCTTGCCTTCGTTCATGGTGCCGTACTCCAGCGAACCGTTCCATCCCTCTATGGCACCGCTGGCCTCCATTGTGAAGCCCTCAGCGGGGAACTGCAGTGCCATCTGTATGCCGGTAAAGGCATCGGCAGGTGCAGAGAGGTTGAGAGTAGCCGTCACCTTCTCGCCGGGCAGAGCCTCGACGTCGGAGGCAGAGACAGTCTGTGCCATTGATGCTCCGCTTAGTCCGAAGAGCACAGACAAACTAAGAATTAACTTTTTCATGTCTTCTTATCTTAATTATTTAACTTCTGAAAGTTGATCTGTTTATTCCACGAGCTTCTTCAGGATAGCTGTAGCGTCTAAGGTGTTAATCTTGCCGTCACCGTCAACGTCGGCAGCTTTCTCTACGAAGTCCTCGGGAGTATTGCCTACGAGGTACATCAGGATGTAGGAGGCGTCTACCGTGTTGATCTTGCCGTCGCCGTTCACGTCGCCCGGGATGATGGCGTCAGCCTCGCGCTGAGCTTCCAGAGCTTCCTCTACGGGAGCAACCAGTTCGTCTACGGCAGCCTTGTTCTCGTCGAGTGTCTTCTCTTCGTCGTACTCGAGGGCCTCGATGGCCTCAACTGCGGCGGCGATGATGGCCTGCGAAGCCTCGCTGTCGCCTTCCTCAGCCATTGCCTCTACGGCAGCAGCCTGTTCAGCCTGGTATGCTTCGAAGGCAGCCTTGTCGGCAGCGAGCTGAGCGGCAGCCACGTCAGCGAGCAGAGCCTCAATGCCGGCGGCGATAGCTTCGCCGTTCTGCAGTGTGCTCTCTGCGGTCAGCTTCTCAGCTGCATATTCGCCCTCCAGCTTGGCAATGGCATCACTGAGCATGTCTTCCAGGTCAGCGATGGCGTCATCAAACTGCGAAGCCACTTCCGGGTAGTCGTTCTTGATGGTGTTCTTGGCCTGTCTCAGGGCAGCACGCAGTTCGTTGTACTGAGCCTTCAGGGTTTCGTAGGCTTCCTCGTTGGCAGCAGCCTTGGCAGCTTCTGCATCGGCGGCACGCTGTGCGGTGAGAGCCTCCTGGGCGTTAGCAGCTACTGCGTCAACGGCAGCCTTGTTCTCGTCGAGCGTCTTCTCTTCGTCGTATTCCAGTGCTTCGATGGCAGCCTTGGCATCGGCGAGAATCTGCTGTGCAGCCTCGCTGTCGTCTTCCTCGGCCAGAGCTTCTACGGCAGCAGCCTGCTCAGCCAGATACTCAGCGAAGGCTTCCTTGTCGGCAGCCAGCTGTTCGGCAGCACGCTGTGCAGCGAGAGCCTCCTGAGCTGAAGCGGCAACTTCGTCAATGGCAGCCTTGTTCTCGTCGAGCGACTTCTCTTCGTCGTACTCCAGAGCTTCGATGTCAGCTACGGCATCAGCGATGATGGCCTGCGAAGCCTCGCTGTCGCCTTCCTCAGCCAGAGCCTCTAATGCAGCAGCCTGCTCAGCCTTGTACTCGTCGAAGGCAGCCCTGTCAGCAACAGAGGTGTTGGTCACCTTGATGGTAAGGGGGTCGCAGAGCTGGGACTTTCCTGTGGGGGTTGCCACGCGCAGGTCGGTAAGTGAAATCTCTGTTTCTTCGGCCAGGTCAGCAGTTGCCTTCACGATGAACGAGAAGATGACGCCGTCGTTTTCGATAATTTTGGCATTCATGGAGGAACTCAGCACGAAGTTGATGGAACCGTTATAATCCTCGAACTTAAACTGTGACTGCTTGGGAATACGGTCAGAATAGATGAACCGTTCCTTGGGCTCCCCTTCATCGGGCAGTACAATCTCCAGTCCTTCGGGCAAGGTGAGCGTACCCTGGAGGGCCGTAAGGTCCTGTACATTGGTCATTGTGACATCCACCTGATATTCCTGTCCCACGGACACCTCGATGCTCTCGGGAGCAGAGAACTTACAATCCAGCCCCAGCATTTTCACCTTGGCTGTGCATGTCTTGTTCTCGTTCAGCTTTGTACCATTGTCATCGACGATTTCGATGTCCTCAATGTTCAGAACCTCTTCTTTGTCGTCAAGGGTACCGGCTTCCACGCTGAAGGTGATGATGGCTCCTTCACCGGCAGCAATGGTGCCGTCGGTCTCGACAATCACCAGCTTGCCTGTTCTTTCATATGCATCCTTGTCAGATGCCTGCACCATAGCGCCGCGGCCTTTGACGCGTGCCGTTTTGTTCACAGAGTTTTCTTTGTAGGTCAGTCCTTCCGGAAGGTCGACAGTCAGCTGCAGGGCAGTTACCTGTTTGTCGTTGGTGAGCAGCACTGCCACCTCCTTGGTTTCGCCACTTGCTATAGTGAAATCCTCCACAGAGATTTCCACCTGGGCGGACGATGTCAGTGCCTGTGCCAGGAAAAGCATCAGCAGCAGACAGCTTTGCATCGTCCGTTTGCTTATATTTGTGATATTACTCATGACATTAAGCATTTGTTTTGTTTTGTGTAAGGTAAAAGGGGTGGCAGCCAGTGCCGTGCAGCACGAGGCTGCCACCCGGGAAACTGAGATGAGAAAAACTAATGTTTTCGCTGGAATTACTTCAATACCTTCTTCGTTGTGCCGTCAGCATTCTGGATGATGTTGACACCCTTCTTCATGCCGTTCATCACGCGTCCGCCCAGGTCATAGACCTTCTGCTTGAGCGACTGCACGGCAGCCATGATGTCGATGCCTGTAGCCTCGCCGCCGTTGCCGATAGCAAAGGCATGAGTATTGGCATAGACGTCGGAGAAGAGGATGTTCAGCATCTCTACGCTGCCGCCCTGGAAGCTGGCATCGGTCTGAACGTCGATGTAGAGCACTGCACCTTCGTTTCCGCTGAAGGTCTCGCCCTTGATGGACGATGCAAGCAGGCGGATGCTGCCGTCCTCCTGTGCGTGGCTGTAGAGCTTGTGGCTCTGTCCGGCGCGGTCGCTCAGGCTCTGGCCTACGATGGTCATACCCTCGGGCAGAAGCACGTCGAGCTGGAAGGCGGTGTAGTCCTCTGTGTTCTGCAGGTTGATGGCGTAGCGCTGTACGCCCTGCTGCATCGGAGTGATGTCCATCGACATACTCTCGCTCTGAGAGCGGAAGCCCTTCACGGCAGCATAGTCGTCTGCCCATTCCTTGTTCAGGATGTAGTTGACGATGGCAGTCAGGTCGCCCACCTCGATACGCGAGTTCTTGTTGATGTCGAGGTTTGCGAAGAGGTTGGTCCCTTCAGTTGGCGTCGCGTTCTTACCGAGAATCATGTTCAATACTATCTGGTAGTCGGCCACGGTCACCTCGCCGTTAGTGTTTGCATCGCCGAGCAGACCCATGTTGTCAACAGCATCGTCGAGATCCTCAATATCATTCTTGATGTTTCCAACGGTCTCCATCTGGCTTGCGTAGTCAGCATCGCTGGTGATACCATATGTCCGTACACCATTGTTATTCCAATAATAGTGGGGGTTGTAAGAGTTATTAATGGCATCGCCGAGGTTGGTAATTTCGGTATTGATAGCATTCGCCGTTGTCATCAAATCACGCCACAGTGCGCTGGAGTACTTCTGAACGTTCACATGACTTGCTTCGTCAAGGGCATTGGTGAGAAGCTCAGTAAGATGGTTCTTCTGTGCTGTTAACTCATCGTATGCAGAGTCGTCGAGATAACCCTGGATGGTTGTCTTAGTACTGTTGACATTAATGTAAGTGTTCAAGTTGCTTGAAGCGTTCAATGCAACATTGCTGTTAGCATCGTCGAGGTCTTTTTTTGCGTTGTTGATGTTATACTGAACACCGCCATTGAGATAACCATACCAGTTGTAGGACTCAATCCTGGACTTGTAGGTGTTTTTAGCATATTCGTATTCATAGACCTTAGCTGTGGCTGCATCCACAAGGTTCTGCAGCTGCTGCAACTCATCGCTGAGTCTAGTGTAAACTGTCGTATTGGCATCGAACTGAGCCTGACGGGCATTAATCTCATTGACAACGGGATCAAGGGCAGTCTTGACGTTCGTGATTTGCTCCTGATACTGCTTCTTGTAGAATGCAATGTTAGGTTCGTTCTCGACCTCTTCCTGCAGTCCAGCAATCTGGGCGCTAATCTCCTTAATCCACTGCTCGAGCGTCTTGCCATTGAAATTCTGCTGCTTAACCCATTCGGCCTTGCCTTCCAGCGTGGCTGAAGTTGCCAGATCGCCAAGCTGCGTCTGGAAGTCGGCAAGTGCGTCGGCATTGGCTGTGCTTGCATTTGCCTGCAGCAGCTCGCTCTCCAGGTTGGCGATCTTGTTTTGCAGGGCAATCAGGTCCTCTGTGGCGGCAACAATCTCGTCGAACTGGATGCCGTCGGCGGGATCTTCGTCGAGGTCAACGATGGCAGCATTGTTAAGTGCTGTCTCATACTCATCAATCTTGGCCTTGAAAGTGCTTGCAGCCTCGAGACTATTGTCAGCAACGTATGCGTTGTACTGGTTCTTCAGCTCGGCGATGTCAGCAGCCAGACCAGTCTTCTCTGTGCCGAAGGCAGCGGTCAGAGTTGTTTCGATATCTGCGCTGAGTGCTGTTACGCGGTTCAGGAGTGCTGTCTTGTTTGCAACAGCAGAACCATGTGTCTTGTAGTACAGAGCATCGCTATTGATGCTTTCGAACTCACCCTCGTTTGTAGCAAACGATGTTGCATACTTATAGGGAGCTGCTGCATCCATAGCTTCTGTCAGCTTGTCGCCTACGGGTGCAATGGCTGTTGCCATTTCATTGTAAGCAGCAGTGTTGGCAGTGTCGCTGGCAACTGCTTTCTCAACAAGCGTCTTGATTCCGTTGGCCTGAGTTATGAATTTACTGAGGTAATTGTTGACGTAGTCGTTGCGATTTGAGAAATTGTAAGTACCGGGACGATTCTTAATATTCGTTACGTACCAGTAATCATCGTCAAGATAGCTCAACTGTTCACTAACACCATAAACATCATCTGCAATGCTTACAGATTCGAGGTAAGTCTTCACTTCGGTGTACTTGTCTTCAGCATCAGCAATCCACAGTTTGATGTCCTTCACTGCGGCAGCATCCTTGTCTGCGGTCAGCATAGCGTCGATTTTCACATCAAGGCTATCAATAGCGGCTTCCACATCGGAGAGTGTCATAGACTGTACACCGGCATCGCCCTTTGCAATCAGGTCTGTCACATCCTTGAAGGCATACGTCTTGGCCTCGTCCTTGTAGCTGTTGATTGCAGCCTCGGCTTCAGTTACCTTCTCGGCGAAGCTGTCCTTCTTAGGAGTCCAATAATCTCCAATTGCCGTCTTGACATTCGTCTTGAACGTGTTGAGCTTGCTTGTGATGTTCTGCGCGATTGCAGTGGCTCTGGTGTTGAAGTCAGATACATCGAATACGTCAGGACTCGTGGTGTTAGCGTACTCTTCGCCCTCTTCGTTTTTCAACGTTTCAATATCGGTCGGGCAGTTGTAGAGTGCAACGTCGAGCTCAGCTGCAGCAGTTGTGATGAGGTCTTCAATCTCTGTATTGGTAGAGCTGTACAGAGCACGATCCTTAACGGCGTCCTTGTAAGCTTGTTCAGCCACGCTGATGGCGTTAGTGAAGGATTCGTGAGCAGCCATGTTGTCGGCGGTTATGGCTGCGTTGTAGCCTTCGCTCCATTGTGCCTTCACATCGTTGATGCTGGCTTCGATAGCAGCGAAGTCCTTGGCCTCTGCTACAGACTTGCCAATCAGGTAGTTTGCCTCTACTGCTTCGGTTGCCTCGGTGAGCGTTACCTGGATGGCGTCGAGCTGGTCGGTCCACTCTTGAACCTTAGAGCTCTTGTCCTTTGCGGCAATCTCGGTGTAGGTGTTGTTCCACAGGGTCTGTGCCTTCTGGTAGGCAGCAACCTGCTCGTCGTACTTTGCCTTGTTGGCCTTGCTATCGGTGTAAACAGCCTTCACCTTATTGATGAGCGCAGTAATCTCTGCTTCGAATCCGCTCTTTGTGCTTACAGCCGTGCGTGCATTCAGGGAAGCCTGCATGGCAGTGAGAATGTCGGCCTTGCCACTGATGTACTGATTCTTGAGGCCCTGGTAGTAGGGCTTTGCACCTTCGCCCATGACGGCTGCGTCAATCGTGATGGTGTCGGGATCCAGCTTATCCCAGTTGTTGTCCTTCAGTGCCTTGTAAGCCTTCCAGTTATTGCTCTCGGCTTCAGCCTCAGCCTTCAGGGCGTTGATGGCAGCAGTGATGGCGGAGATGGAATAGGTCTTCTTATTATCACCTTCACCCACCGTGATGCTGTTGTCCTTCCATTCGTCGAACAGTTTTTCGACATCTGCGGAGGCAGTGATAGCGTTGCTCATGGCTGCGATGTCGGCATCGATGGCTTCCTTCTTTGCGGTGTAGGTCTTGCCTGCTTCCAATCCTGTCTCGAATACCTTCCAGTTTGCAGGGTCTGTCTTCTTGGCTGTAGTGTCGTCACTTTTGGCCTCGTCATTCGTTACGTTCTCCAGGTTCTTCAGTGTGTTTAGCTCAGCGGTCTGCAGGTTCGAGACGGCCGTGTTGGCAGCGGTCTTGGTTGCTGCATTGTTCTCAACAGCGGTCTTGATACCGAGAGCAGCAGCATTTTGTGCCTGGAATCTTTCATTCAGAGCGGTGTACTGGTTGTTATAGCCGGGAGTCTCCGTGCTGGCGTTGTTATACTTGCCAAGCTGGTCGTTCTCGTGGTAGGTTACCTTCTTCACTTCGAATTTGACACCTTCCTTGTTGGCGCTGACTTTCAGTGTGCCGTCGGTAACGAATACACCTGCCAGTGTGACTTCGCCAGTTGCGGTACCAGCTGCTTCTGTGGCGTTGGCTTTAACCTTGCCTCCTTCTGCTGCTGCAGTAATATCTACAACAACGACGTATACGCCGTTAGCCAGGTTGCTGTATTCGTTGCCAGCCACCGTGATATCGACAGGTTTCCATGCTTTAGGCTCAACTTCACCGTTGGCGGTCTTGAGGGTGCCGAGTTTGGTTTCAATATCGTTTACCTCTGTGGTTACGCTGCCGCCAGCCTTACCACGAAGACCGAGTGTGGAATCGTCCTCACCAACCTTATAGGTAGTCTTGAATGAGCCAATACTCGTCTGCAGGCCATTGATGCTGGCCGCAAGCGTTGTCTTTGCATTGGTGTTTGCTGCGACTTTAGCCTTGACTGCGTCTGCAGCGGCTACGAGTGCAGCCTGCTCTGCCTTGAGGCTTGTGATTCTCTCACGCAGCGCCTGGATTGTTTCGGGGGCATTTTCGGCATTGACATTGATGGCCTCCCAATCGCTGTTGATCTGGGCTAATTTGCTAACGATGGTTGCCTTTGCTTTGGCAAAGAGCTCATAGTCGGCACCAAGTACGGCATCGGTTGCTTCTAAATCATCGATGCTGCTTTGGATAGAGTCTCGGTCAGCTGTGAGCTGATCCTTTTTGTACTGGTTCTGGTTTGCCTTTGCGCCGGCAATCAGGTCTGTTACATCCTGAATGAATTTGTCGTCGGCAGCAACAGCCTGCATGGCAGTCCAATGCTCTGCGCCCCTCTTCTCCTGAGCGGCAGCGATGGCCTTCTTGATTTCGTTGATACTCTTCTGCAGGAGGTCGAGCTTTGTTTCATAGTCGTAATCTGCGGCAGTGTAGATGTCAAGACCCTTTATCTTTTCGCGTACCTTATCAAGAGTATCCTGATATTCTGCGATGTCATCCTGACGCTTGTCGTAGTTCTCAACAGCCCGGGGAGCGTTGGTCTTGTAGTCGTTGATGGCAGCGGTGATAGGTGCAGTCTTGGCTGCCAAGCCGTTGTTGTAGTTTTGGGCAGTACCCGTGCCGTCAGCCTTATAGACAGCAGCTGCATCTGTGGTAAGCTTGTTGATGGCATCCTGCTGTGTTTTGAGGTAATCTACATAGTAGTCGGCGGGCTTGTATTGTCCGTCCTTGGAGTTCTTTTTGTTTACTTCCGTCTCGGCATCGTCCTTTGCCTTCTGTACGGCAGCGATAGCCTCTGTGGTAGCTTTGTTGGCATTGAACTCTGCGTTGGCTGTTGTTACCTTGCCTGCCAGTGTGTTGATTTTGCCCTGAGCTGCAGTAACCTCCGCATCGATGTTGAGCGTGAGCTGGGCTTCCTTGTTGTAAACACCAGATACCTTCGTGTCGAGAGCGCTGATAGCTTGCTGAGCTGCTGCTCTTTCTTCTGCAAACGAAGCGGTCAGGGAGGCATCGGCCACCGTCACAGCATCGAGATTCGTCTGCAAAGTTTCTACCTTGTCAGCCAGGGCCTGATACTTGGCCTTGTTGTTCTGAGCCTGTGTCTTGTAGTCGTTGACGATAGTGTTCAAGGCTGTCTCTGTGGGAATCTTGCCCAAGTTCGCTGTCTTGTCCGCTACTGCAGTGCCTGCCTCGTAGGAAGCATAGCTGGCAGATGTTGCTTCGGTTATCTTCTTGTTGATTTCATCATTCAGCTTAGCCTTGGCTCCGTCGAGGAGGTAACCTGCAGCGTCGACGAGGACACCTTCCAGCTCGGTAACGGCGGCATTGTACTTAGCCTTGATTGCTGTGATTTCTGCGTTGACGTCGCTGTATGCCTTCTCGTTCTGGTGGCTAGCGATAGTGGCGGCAAGGTTGGCAATGTCATCATCGTAAGTAGTCTTCTTGCTGTCGAGGTTGTAGAGCTTTTTTTCCTTATAGGTAAGGTACTTCTCCTCGATTTCAGTGTTAATTTTCCCAACCAGTTTGTCAACAGCAGTCGCATCGTCCGTGCTATTGTATGAGTAGACAGGGATATTCACTGTCTTCAGGTCATTTGCACGGCCTACGAGTGTTGTCTTGGCAGTGCTAAAATCGAAGTCGAGAATGATTTTAGCATCAGCAACGGTGAAGCCTGCACCTGCCTCTCCAGGATCGGTGCTGACCATCTTAAGCTCAATGTCGGTCTCTTCGGTCAAGGTGAATTCTACCTCGTTCACTGCTCCTTTAGCGGTTGTCGAGGCAGCTTTCAAAGTCTTTCCGCCAATGCTGATGTTGACGCCATACACCTTAGATGTCAATTTTGCAGAAAACTTGTACTTGCCAGGTACCAGCTTTCCTACAGCGTACGTAACCTCACTACCATCGGTAGAGGCAAGCACGTCACTACTGATTGTCTGAACATCAGCAGCATTTGCCACTACGGGTATTGCACCCAGTGCCATAAATGAGTAGATAAATTCTGTTCTCATAATACTGTTTTTTTGGTTAATATTGGTTTGTTTTTCTCTATGGTCGAGTTTGTCTGTTTCGTTCTCTTACATTATTATATATAGTGTGCAGTGCATAATCTGCCCATAATTTCTGTAGTATTCTTGGCAAAGGTACGAGTTTTTGATAATACGTCGTGTCGGGGAAAAGGCTTTGTTTCTGAACCATTCGGTTTGGGGGTACGAATTGCCGGGTGCGGCGTACGAACGCAAAAAGTGTGTCCTCAGACCTTGTTTCTGAGGCTGTTGGCCTGCATTTTGAGGGGAAGGACGAGGGTGACGGCGTAGGCTTCGGGGGTGTCGTGAATGTCGAGCGAGTAGTTGAGGCCGTAGCGTGCGTCGAGGCGCTGCCGGACGTCGTCGATGCCCAGGCTGTCGGTCCGTCCGACGGGGCGGTTGGCGTTTGTGCCGCGGCAGAGGAACTGCAGCCGTTCGTCCTGGACCGACGCCTTTATCTCGATGGCAGCACTATGGTCCACTCCGGTGCTGCGGCTGACGACGTCCTCGATGATGGCGAAGAGCACGAGCGGCGGTATCTGCCGGTCGGGGACGACGGGCAGTTCGAGCCCCACGCTGAGTGTGTCGCCGAAGCGCAGCTTGATGAGTGCGGTGTAGTGCTGGATGAAGTCGAGCTCGTAGTAGAGGTGTACGTAGGGCTGGTTGGCTTCGACGAGGACATAGTGCATCACCTTCGAGAACTCCCACATGGCGTGCTTGGCTTTCTCCGGTGCGATGTCGGTCAGGGCGTGTATGCGCCGGAGGGAGTTGGTGGAGATGCGCTCGATGTTGTGCAGCCGTTTGTTGTCGACGGGTATTTCCGGTGTGTCCTTTCTGTTTGTGCAGGCCATGAACACCATGACGAAGAGCACCAATGCCAGGACGATGAGTTCGATGAGGTCGGGTGCTGTAATGGTGCCACTGGCGGTGTGCATGTGGATCTTCAGCACGAAGGCGGCAAACAGCAGGCCCCATGCTGTCAGGAAAATCAGGTTCTCCAGTCTGAAAAGCTTCATCTGTGTCGGTTTGGCTTGGTTCGTAGACATTTTGAGGGCAAAGCTATGCTTTTTTTGCGAGACGCAGCTCTTTGCCTTGCCGGATGTCTCCGAAAGGCGGGGTTTGTCGTTACGAAATGCTGCGCACGGCATACGAATCCTCGGCGAGCCTTTCGGAGATTTTCTCCTTGAGGCTCTTGAGGAGGAACTTCGAGACGGGGATTGACGTTGGCGGCGTCGTCTTGAAGATGATTTTCTGGAGCTTCATGCTGAGCACCTCGACGTGGGTGGTGTTGACCAACAGGCTTCGCCCCACGTGTACAAAGGGGTTGCGGATGTTCCTCTGCGAGGTCATCTCGGCGATTTGCGACTCGAGGAAGGAGATGTTCATCAGTTCGCTTTTCACCCGTCCGTCGGTGTAGACGAAGTCGGTGTAGTTGTGGCTTGCCCTGAGGTAGAGCACTTCAGAGAGGTTGATGATGCGGAGCTCGTCGCGCGACTCAATAAATATCTTCATCATAAGCGGGACAATGTTTTCTTGACTTGCAATAGGCAGATACAAGAAAAGCGTGGGTTTCCTTCCTGTTCAGTTGCCCGTTCCGCTGCAAAAGGCTCTCGCATTGCCCATCAAGTCTGAACGAGCAACGCAGAAGCCCACGCGAAGCATATGTTAATATAGAATACACTTCGCGCGTTCCCTAAATATATAAATAGGGTAGTGCGAACGTTGGTATCAACATATTCCCACATTGGACATCTACTGTTGCTTTGTCTCGGACTTGATGTCGAATTTGCGAGATTCTTTGCAGCCAAAGAACAAAGCGCCTGTGTAAACGCCTTTTTTGTATATGTTCCCACCCTCCCGGCTTCTGCAGGCAGATATCTTCGAGGCTCCAGGGCCTATGGATTTGTTCTGCTCTTGCTTCCACCAAAAAGGTGGTGACGGTGCAAAGTTAGCATTTTTGTGTGAAACGGCAAAGGAAAACGTGAATAATTATCTCCAAAAACACGTTTTATGTACAACAATTCCTCATGCTTCGTTCCCAACCGCATCGCAAGCACAAGTTCTGCACGACATGTTGACAAATGCTGTACGACATGGCAGAAATTTCCCCGCGCCGCAGCATAAAACAATTTCAAAGGCTTGGAAATATATTTCAGAACCACTAAAATATATTTCCAAGCCACTGAAATAAATTTCCGAGCCACTGAAAAAGTTTTGTTCCGCAGGGCGGGAAAGTTGTGAACGCGGGGCTTACTTGATCAGGACCTTCCGGACGGTGCCGTCTGCCGTGCGGATGATGTTGATGCCGCGCTGCAGGGCGGGCTGCTTCCTGCCGTCGGGCGAGTAGATGGCCGTGACGGTGGAGGCGGGAGCGAAGGCTTCGGGGCTCAGGATGGCGTCGGGGTCGAAGGGTTTGTAGCCCTTCTTGGCGATGCCGAGGATGGTGGGTTCGCTGCCCGACTTCGTGGAGGTGAAGGTGATGCCCTTGGCGGCTTTGTTCTTGTCAGCCTGGAGCGTGTACTCGAAGATGCGGAAGTTGGTGCGTCCGTCGAAGGCGTCGGCCGTGTAACCGTTGCCGCTGCCGCGCTTGATGCGGTCGAGGCCGTAGATGGCTTCGCCCTGACCTGCGCTGCCGCTGAACCAGTCGCCTACCGAGAACTGCTTGGCGGCCTCGCTTGTGCCGTCTTCGTAGTTGACGGCTGCCGTGAGGGTGGAGGTGCCGTCGGCCGAGATGACGATGAAGTAGAGCTCTTCGCAGGTGGCGGGAGCGGTGAACTCAAGCGTCTTGGGCGCATTGGCAGTCTTCAGCACGAGGGCGTTCTTGCGGGTGGCATCGATGCTGTAGGTGGTGCCGCTCTTCGTGGTCACCTTGCCGTCGACAATCGGCATGGCGCCGGCAGCCTTGACGTCGGGTGTGAAGAGACACCAGCCCTGGTTGTCGAGCGTATTGTCGGTGTAGTCGGTGACAGGCTTGTTCTCGGCAATCACATCGTCGGTCCAGTTGGCAATCTCCACGGGCGCATTCAGGGGAATGGCACTTTCGTACTGCTCGTAAGCCTCAATCTCGGCCATCGAAGGATAGAAGTATGCGTTCAGGGTGGACACGATGGCCAGGTACTTGGTGTTCTTGTATTCTGGCAGGATGTACGAGAGGCTCGACACACCGTCCAGCTCCGTGAAGGTCTTGATGGTCTGCATGGACGAGAGGTCGCTGCCGATGCATATCTCGACGGTGTTCGTCACGGTGCCCTCGTTGCCGTTGTCGTTTTCGCCAAAGTTGCCGTCGGGCAGGAAGATGTTCACCTTCGAGAGGTTCCATCCCTCGCTGGTCGGAGCCTCGAAGATAGCCCAGAGGTCGCGCTTGTGGGTAGAGAAGTCCTCTATCTCGAGGAGGCCTTCCGTCTCGCGGTCGCCGTCGGTGAGCGTCGTGATGTCGTACTCGTTGTAGGTAGCCTCGTAGGAATAGTCGGCCTTGAAGTGGCGCACCTTGGCCGTCTTGCCAGCCAGTATGTTGGGCTGCGTGTCGGAGTCGATGGTCACGGCCACGGTGCGTTCCTGATAGGCGCCGCCGTTGTTGACCGTAATCGTCACGTTGTCCAGTCCGTAGCTGTAGCCTGCGAAGATGGGCACGGTGAAGGTCTGCTCGGCAACGTTCTCGGTGATCTTGCCGATGGTGACCATGCCTCCGGAGCGTGCGGTGCAGGTGAAGAGCTGTTCGCGCTGGTCGCCGCCCAGGTCGTAGTGCACCTTGACGTTCCGGCCCACGCCGGCCATCAGGGTCAGTTCCTTCGGTTCCACCTTCATCGTCAGGTTGTTGTCCTCCACGCCGTATGCCTCGAACTCCCAGATGCGCAGGGTGCCGTTCACGTGCGGACGGAGACGGATGTAGCGGGCCTTGACGGGAGCGATGTAGTCGCTCTTGACGGAAATCTTCTCGTTGCCGGGCGTCTGGTTGTCGACGACGGTCTGCCACGTCGTGCCGTCCTGCGAGAGCTCGATGGTGTAAGTGTCGATCTGGTCCACACCCGACTCGGGTCCGGCATTGCCGTCGTAGATGACGAAGCCGTACATGCGGTAGGCTCCCTCGCAGTCGAAGACGACTTCATTGTCGGGCGAAATGTTGCACCACTTCGAACTGGTGGCCGAGGGATTCGTCACGCCGTCGATAATCTTGCCGGGCACCTCGGTGGAGTTGGTGGAGCCGCTGAAGCTGACCACGGTCTTGCCCTTGAGCACGTTGTAGACAGAAGCGATGGCCGAGGCGTCGGCATAGACGTCGAAAGCCTGAGCCGTGTACTCCGTCGTGCCCACGTCGTTGGTGGCAGCTACGGTGAGGCTCACCTTGCCCTCTTCCTTCGCCACGACGGTGACGGACTGCTCCGTGAGGCTGCTGCCCGAAGCCAGCTCGACGTTCTCGGGGAGCGTCCACTGGTAGGCTGTGGGATGGCCAGTGCATTTGGCCGTGACGGTGACGCTTTCACCAACCAGCACATAGCTCTTCGGAGAGATGGCGTACGTCACCTTCGGAGCCGTCGGAGCGGGATAGTCCACGCGGAGCTCGCTGGCCTGCTGAGGCTCGCCGTCCTTCATGATGGGCTCCACGAGCACCGTGACGTAGCTGTCGGAGCCGTTACGCTCGAAGGTGGGAATGTAGAAGCCCTCGTCGCGCGTCTGTCCGATGAGGGTCTTCTCGCCGCCGGCGGTCTGGGTGTAGACGTCGAAGTGGTCGAAGTCGGGCGTCCAGGTGTACTTCCACGAGACACGGATGTCGCCCCTCTCTTCGCCAAGCACACTTGTCGTGGAGAGGTCGCTTATCTTGACAGGAGCCGGAGCATAGTCGGCAGGCAGCACGGCGATGCGGCCCAGGTTGAAGCTGAACTTGGAGACGCGGGCTGCGGCGTTGATGTTGATGCCGAGCATGTAGATGGTCTTGCCGTTCAGGGAAGAGAGGTCGAAGCTGACTACCGTCCAGTCGCCCACGGTCGTCGTGGTGCCCTCCAGGGTTACGTCGGGCTTTGTGGAGCTCGCCGTGGAAAGCTGTGCCAGGACGGTGACGGGGCTCTCGCTCTTGTAGACGACCTGATAGGTTCCGCCTGCGGTGACGGGAATCTGCGTCTTGTAGAGACGGACGAGGTGGTCGCCGGGCGATAGGTTGCCGGAGATCTTGAAGCTCGAACCGACGTTGAAGGCATTGTCCCAGTCGATGGCAACAGAAATGCCGGTCTTCTTCTCAATCCACCAGCGCCAGGTGGGCAGAATGCTCTGCATGCCCGAGTGGTACCAGTCGGCCGTGCCGGCTATCTGTCCGCGTACGAAGCGGTACTTGCCGTTGCCCACGCCCATGTCGCTGGCGAAGGGCATGGCGGTGATGGCCGAGCGCTCCAGCACACGGCTCGACACGCCGGGCCATCCGCTCGAGGCGACGGTCGTGGGGTCGGAGCTGAGGTTCACCCACATGTCCTCGTCGTTCTCGAAGACCGTCTTGGCGATGGGGTAGGCCGTAGCGCCGTGACAGTCGCTGGCCGACTTGAAGGCTTTCTTCGCAGGGTCCTCCCATATCTTTGTCTCAGGGCAGAAGAGGTCGAGCGAGCAGGCGTGGCCTCCCGTCTTGGGCATGGCCGTGTTCAGCGCCGTCGTCCAGCCAGTGTGACCGGCCTGCGCCAGCTCTACGCCCGCATAAATCTTCGAGAACGTCTCAGCCTCCGTGCAGCCCAGCTGCGAGGCGTAGCTGCGATACTCCCTCACGGCACCGTACTCCACGAACTGCGACGTGTTGATGTGCGTCTTGAGGATGCCGACGTTGGGCGTGCGCGAAGCGTTGTACCACTGCAGCTCCATCTGCGTGTCGGGGTCGTCGGCCATTGCTGCAGCGTAGAAGTCGCTGAAGAAAGCCTCCCATTCGCTCTGCGAGCCGCCGCCAGTCTCTTCGTTGATGAACCAGCCGTCGAAGCCGTAGTACTTAGCCATCTCGTAGAGCTTGACCGCCATCGGATAGTGTCCGTTCTCCGTGACGAGCATCTCGCGAACCCATTCCTGCTTGCCTCCGTAGGCAGCGGGCGGGAAGAAGATGTTACCGAGCGACTTCACGCCGCTCTGGTGGGCAGCGTCCGTGGAGCCTGCAGGCGGGATGTTGATGATGCCCTCCGAGGCAGCACCTGCCCAATAGACCAGCTTGTCCATGTACTGCCAGTAGGTAGGCTGGTAACCCAGGAAGTTGCCCAGCTCACCCTGCGAAGGGCAGAGCGAGCAAGTAGGGTAGAGGATGGTGGAGTTACAAATCTGTCCGTCGTAGAGTTGGGCTGAGTTGGCCTTCATCAGGGTCGGTTCCTTGAAGCGGGTTTGCAAGGGAACCTTTGCAACGTTGAAGACATCGTTGGGATTCGAACCGGGCGTCCAGTCCTTGATGTCCTTCGGGTGGCAGCACACATTCAGCGGCTGCTGACTGAATCCTGACAGCCCAATCAGGAGAAAGGCTGCGGATAAGGAGAGTTTTTTTAAGTTCATGATGTTGTTTATTTAAGTTTCGGGAGTTATAAAATGGAGTTAAATAGGAAGTTAAGCCTGCTTTGCAGGCTGGAAGTAAAGCACTGCGTGCTGGACGATAGCTTTGGATGCTGACAGCCTATGTGGTATTGTCCTTTTATTACTTCCATGAGCGTAGCGAATTAACTTCCATTTTAACTTCCACTTTAACTTCAGAAACTAGAGTTATTTAAGGTTTAACGTGATGTCGTGATGACGAGATGTGGGGTCGCTACCTGAAGTTGTTGTACGTTTTGCGGTTGCCGCTGTCGTCCATCGTGTCGTCGACGTCCCACCAGAGGCGCGTGCTCTGCATGTTCTTCTGCTGCAGCTCGGTGCTGGACGTGAAGAACTGGTTGGCGCTTTCGCTGTTGGGGTAGAGCAGCCGTTTGATGAGGTGATGGTCCAGGACGGGGTCGCCCGAGGTGTTGGTGACGACGCCAGTCTCGGTGTTGTACATGCCCTCGAGGGCAGGATAGTCTGTGCGGCGGAAGTCAGCCCAGCCTTCGTTGCCGTTGGGGAAGACCGCCATCCACTTGTGCGTGATGAGGGCTTCGAGGATGCGTTCCTTGTCGCCGCTCTGGAAGGTGCCGTCGGAGAAGCACTTCACGCCGCTGATGTAGGCTTGTGCCTGGGCCGCGTCAACCTGGTAGTGGTCCATCGAGGCCTGTATGCCGGCGCGGACGTAATCCTCCACACTCATGGTGAGTGCCTCGCCGCTCCAGCCGCGCAGGACAGCCTCAGCCTTGAGGAAGAGACTCTCCGCATAACCGAGCCAAACGTGGGGACGGCAGTAGTTGAAGTAGTAGTCGGGGTTGAGTTCCTTCGATGCCGGCTTGGGCTGCGTCTTGGTAAGGCTGTACTTGAGCACCGACATGGAGAGGTCGTCGTCCGGCGCGTTGCGGTGGCAGCCTGTGTAGTCCTCGCGCAACGACTCCTCGCCGGCAGCAAGTGTCTCGGACGTCATGTTGCCGCGGTACCAGCACTTCAGGCAGCGCGGGTCGATGACCTTGGTCACGTTCGTGGCATTGCGCCCGGAGCCTTCCCTGACGGTGTACTCCGCTCCGCCGGTAGAGAGGTTGCGATAGAACTGTTCCATGTCCCACGAGAGGACGAACTCGCCGTTGTAGGCTACGGAACACATCGCCATGCCGTTCTCGTCGCCGCCTGCATCCTCGCCACCGATGCTGGCTGCGGCGTACTTGGGCACGGTCTGCATGTTGTCGTCGTTCGATTCCATGAGTCCGTATTGGTTCGAGAGTGCAGCCTCGCCTTCCTTGCGTGCCCGTTCGGGGTCGACGTTGGAGATGCGGAGAGCCAAGCGCAGGCGGAGCGTATTGGCGAAGCGCAGCCACTTCATGTCGTCGCCAAAGTAGCAGATGTCCTCGTCGGTGATGTTGTACTGGCTCTTGTCTTCGGGGTTGATGCTGTCGACGGCTTGTTCCAGCATGCGGAACATGCAGTCGTAGATGTCTTGCTGTGAGTCGTAGGGAACGTTGTTCTCTTCGGGAATCTTTGCCTGGACGTATTCCTTGCAGGGCATGTCGCCGTAGGTGTCGGTGTGTGCCAGCAGGACGAAGGCCATGTAGATGCGCACCTTGTAGAACATGTTCTTGTAGTGTTCGGGGTCGTTGTTGAACTTCAGGGCGCGGAGCATGTTGCGGTACTCGGTGCAGCGCTGGTTGTAGAAGTCTTCCCAGCGGTAGGCAGACCATCCGTCGGTGTAGCCGTAGCGGGGCGAGCCGTTCATGTGCTTGGGCTGGTTGTAGGCACCGTAGCCCGAGTAGACGTCGTGGGTGAGGTTCGTGGCGCGCTGGTACTGCGAGTAGTAGCTTTGGTAGAGGAAGGAGCGGAGGTCGCTGGGGACGGCGCTGATGTAGTCCTTCCAGTAGGCTGAGTCTTCAGCTGTGACGTAGTAGTCGAGGTTGATGTCAGCGTATTCCGATTCGTCCTCCACGGGCGTGACTTCGCTGGTTGGTGCGCTGCCGCTGCCTTCGATGGCGTAGGGGTTGTGGCTCATCTCAGTGAGGTCGTAGCAGGAGGAAAGGAACAATGAGAAAACGAAAACATGGAAAAATGAAAGGCGAAGAACCGCAGGCGACTGCCGGAGAGAGCTTCCGAGCGGCAGACGCGACTTCACATTATTATATATAAAGTGTTTCATTGAGCAATGAATATCGAAGTTGAACATTTAAGTAGACGAACATATTGGTTTTATATAACCACGAATTACTCGAATTACACGAATAGGCTACGCCGCTGATTGCCAAGGGCAATTCGTGCAATTCGTGAAATTCGTGGTAAGAAGAATCATTGCAGTTTATTTTTGATTGGTTACTTAATTATAGTAGGGACTATAGTCCCACGTTAACCGTGAGTCCGTATGTGCGGGCGTAGGGCACGGCCAGGAAGTCGAGAGCCTGCGAGAACATGCTGGTGTCGTAGCCGCCTTCGGGGTTGCCCGGCGCGTTCTTCATGAGGAAGCAGAGGTTGCGGGCCACGAAGGAGAGGCGCAGGGAGGTGAAGAGTCCCCTGTCCCCCTTCAGGGGAAGAATCTTGCGGAGCGTCTTCTTGGGGAAGTCGTAACCGATGGAAAGTTCCTTGAGCTTGATGTAGGAGGCATCGTGGACGAACTCCTCGGCATAGCCCTGCGAGTTGGAGAAGAGACCGATGCGGTTGTAGTAGTTCTCGGCAGAGACCAGGATGTCGTTCGGGGTGCCGTCAGCCTTCACGCCCGGAACCGTCATGTAGTAGTTGTCGGTGCCGTTCACCGTCATGTATTCTCCGCGGTAGAGCGTGCGCTCGGACGTGCCGGCCTTCGTGGCGATGCCTTCCGAGACGCTGACGATGTCGCCGCCAATCTTGGCGTCGAGCATGGCAGAGAGTATGATGCCGCGATAGTTGAAGGTAGGCATGAGGGACATCATGAGCTTGGGCTGTATGTTGCCGATGGGGTGGTCCAGCAGCCATTGCTCCTGGTTGCCGCCTCCGGTCTCGGTTTGCGGCAGTCCGCTGGCGTCGACGATGGCGCGTCCCTGCTCGTCGCGCTTGATGAGGCGGTAGGCGTAGATGTCGCCCAGCTTGCCGCCTGCGACGGCACCGACCCTGACGGGCATGTGCGAGTCGCCTGCGAAGTAGATGCGTCCTACGCCGTCGGCCAGTTCGTCGACGGTGCTGACGTTGTGTGCGAGGTTCAGGTTGAGGTCGAAGGTGAAGTCCTTCGTTTTGACGGGCGTGGTGTAGAGTGTGAACTCGATGCCCTTGTTGGAGATCTTGCCGGCGTTCACCCATTGCTGGCTCCAGGGCGAGGATGCGCTGACGAGCATCGCCTGGTTGCGTGTGCTGTTGTAGTAGAATGTGAAGTCGAAGCCAAGGCGGTTCTGCAGGAACTTCATGTCGAGACCGACCTCGAACGAGCTCTTGATTTCGGGCTTCAGGTTGTCGTTCATCTTGATGGTCTGCACGGTGGACTGCCGTACGCCGTTCGAGAAGTTGTACTGCAGGGTGTTGTAGAGGTTGTAGGGGTCGGGGTCCTTACCCACCTGCGCCCACGAGAGACGGAGCTTGGAGAAGGTCATCCAGGCGGGGAGCGGGCGGTCGATGGAGTTCATGAAGTCGGAGAAGATGTAGCTCACCGATGCGGAGGGGTAGAAGAACGAGCGGTTGCTGGCGGGGAGCGTCGAGGACCAGTCGTTGCGCGCGGTGAGGTCGAGGCTGAGATATTCGCGGAATGCGACCTGTGCCGACGCGTAGATGGAGTACATGGCGCGGTCGCTGCCGGTGTCGGTGGCGCTGTTCAGCTTCTCGGCGGTGTTGAAGAGCCAGAGGTCCTTCTGCAGCATGTTCCTGACAGACGCCCCGAGGAGTTCGTACTTCTGGTACATGATGTTGCCGCCCAGGGTGTAGCCAAAGCGCCAGTTGTCGTTGAGGGTATAGTCACCGAGGAACATGGCGGAGATGTTATGCTCGAAGTGGTTCGTCTCGCCGCGGTACATGCCGTCCTCCGTCACCTGCGACTGCCAGGTGTTCTCGCCGCTTGTCTCAGCGCTGATGGCTCCGCTGAGGTTGGTCTCCTGGATGCGTGTGCGGTAGTAGTCGAAGGCGTACTTGGCCTGGAACTTCAGCCAGGGCATGATGTCGGCATCCAGCGAGAAGTAACCGAAGGCGCGGAGCCGTTCGTCGCTGTTCTGCATCTGATGGCGGATGTAGTAGGGGTTGCTGTAGTTCATGTCGGGGCCGAACCAGTTCTGGTGCGGGCGCAGGTCGGTGCTGTACTGTTCCAAATCCTGCAGACGGACGTTGGCCGGGATGAGCAGCAGCTGCCCGACCTCGCCGCCCAGACCCGTCTGCGGACGGTTGTTGGCCTTTGTCCGGGAGAGCGAAATCTTGCCGTCGACGTTGAGCCACTTGTTCAGCTGGTGTCCGGCGTTGAGGTCGATGGTCAGCTTGTCGAGCTTCTCGTCCTTGAACATGCCGCGGTTGTCGTTGTAGCCCAGCGAGAGGCGGAAGTGCGAGGCGTCGGTCATCTTGCCCAGCGACACGGAGTGGAACTGCGAGAAGCCCGTCCGGAAGTAGTCGGTCAGCTTGTTGCCGTAGGCCTGGTAGGGAATGGTCAGGCCGTTCCATGTGACGTAGTCGTGTCCGTCGAGCACGGAGCCAAACGAGTCGCTGGCCTTGCTGACGGGGACGTTGTCCTTTCTCTGCGCTGTGCTGCCCTGTCCGTACTTGTCCTGCAGCTTGATGGTCTGTGCGGGTTGGCTCCAGGTGAAGCTGCCCGAATAGTTGATGCCGAGGCCTTCCTTGCGCGCCCCCTTCTTGGTGGTGACCAGGATGACGCCGTTGCCGGCACGTGCGCCGTAGAGTGCTGCGGCGTTGGGGCCCTTCAGGACGGAGATGGACTCGATGTCCTCGGGGTTAAGGTCGAAGCTGGTTCCGCCGCGGTCGTAGCCGCCATAGGCCGTCACGTCGCTCGTCTGGTTGTCGGAGAACGGCACGCCGTCCACTACCCAGAGCGGCTGGTTGTTGTCCGTCAGCGACGAGTTGCCGCGGATGGTGATCTTCGTGGAGCCGCCCAGACCGGTGGATGCCGTGTTCATCTCCACGCCGGCTATCTTGCCCGATAGGGCAGAAGTCACCGAGGGGTCGCCCGTCAGGTTGAGCTGTTCGCTCTTCAGGTCCTGCACGGCATAGCCGAGCATCTTTTTCTCGCGCTTGATGCCGAGGGCCGTCACGACGACTTCGTCCAGCTGCGCCGTGTTCTCGGAGAGGACGGCATTGACCACCGCTTCCTTCTCTCCCCCTAAAGGGGGACGGGGGGTCTGTATTTCCTTCGTCTGGTAGCCCATATAAGAGAACACGAGCACGGGAGCCTCCACGCTGGTCGTGAGGCGGTAGTTACCGTCCAGGTCGGTCAGGGCGCGGTCCGTGGTGCCCTTGACGGCGACGGATGCGCCAATGAGCGGCTCGCCCTGTTCGTCCAGCACCTGTCCGCGTATTTCCCTTTTTGGCTTCTGCGTGTCGTCCTCCGGCGCGGCTTGGCCGATGCTCTTTTGCCCCCTTTCGGAGGCGGCGGCGGAAGGTGGGTTGTTCTCCCCTTCGTGCGAGGGGAAGGATGAGGCCACGACGGGGAGCAGGAGCAGCAGCGCCGTCATGCCAAAGCGGACGAGCAGGCTGTCTGCGGTCCGTTGGGTCGGTGTTTCTTTCATCGGTTGTATGTTTTTGTACAATTCTCCTTGCAAAGTTACACATTTTACTCTAATAATACGAAGCTTTTGTGCACTTTGGCACAAATAACCGCATTTTTTGCGTGATTTGCAGGAACAGGCACATTTGGACGCATTTTGACAAAGCGAAAGCAATGCGGCCTTTCTGCTTGCATCCTGATTTCCGTCGATGCCCTGAGAATCGCGCGGAAATGCCCAAACCGCGTCGAGGTCCAAAGCACGGCATTCTCGTGCGGTTTTCTATCCGCTTGATGCTGTGCGGCTTGCGGTTTTACGCGTCTGGACGCGACGTGCGGAAGAGGTGAAAACGACGAGGAATGAGGTGCTTTTCGACACGCTGTGGCGCCCCTCGCGACGTGTTCTGACGCCTTTCGCAACGTGTGAACCTGTCCGACACGCCACGTGCTTCTTCCCGAAGCGCCCTGTGCTTATCTCCGAAGCCCCGTGCCGCGCCGTCCGGAAGCCCCCGTCGCGTCGCCCTCCGCCGCACTTTCTTCTCTGTTTTGCTCCGTTTCGTGACTGAAACCGAAGTGGCAAAAGGTAAGCGAAACGGGCTTTTCCCTTCCCTTTTTCCACTTGGAGGCTCGGGGCTTTTCCCCCGCCAAAACCTTGACTTCGGTCAGTCGTATGCCCCTGGAGTGTAAATTAAATATAGATAAAGCGTGTTTGAGTCGGAAAGATTTTGTATCTTTGCATCGCAAACAGCAAACAGACATGAAGTTGTGGCGATGCAAGGATTCCTATATAAAACAATACCCGCTAACTTGACCTTGCGGCCAGAGGTTAGCGGGATTCATCGCTGCAAAGGTAGTTATCTTTTTCGTATGAACCAAATAATTTGAGAAGAATTTAATGAAATACTGCGATTTTGAACACTTCTTTTCGAACAACTCAACAGAGACCTCCCTGCTTGCTGCGAAGACAGGAAGAAAGATGTTGTGCGGATTGGACCATGTATTAAAGGTATGCGACAGGATAGACCGTTTAAGATAGCATTCCTGCCATAAAACAAGGGTAAACAGACACAAACAGACAGGAAAGCAAATAATTTTCCGCTTTTACTTTCCTCTTTTCACTTTTTGTCGTACCTTTGCACACGATTCGCTGCAAAGCAGCAGGAGCTCCTGTAGTTCAATGGATAGAACTACGGTTTCCTAAACCGTCAATCCGGGTTCGATTCCCGGCGGGAGTACTACTTCGAAAGTTCATAGTTCATAGTTCAAAGTTAAGAGTTTAAGGGTAACAACTCGTCAACTTGTTTACCTGTCAACTACAAAAAGATATGGAAATAAAAGAAAAGGAATCTGTCGTAGTTAGGTTCTCAGGTGATTCCGGCGACGGCATGCAACTCGCCGGAAACATTTTTTCTACAGTCAGTGCCACCGTTGGCAACAGCATCAGTACGTTCCCCGACTATCCCGCCGACATCCGAGCCCCGCAAGGCTCGCTCACAGGCGTCAGCGGCTTCCAGGTGCACATCGGCGCCGGACAGGTCTACACACCCGGCGACCTCTGCGACGTCCTCGTGGCGATGAATGCCGCAGCCCTCAAGACGCAGTACCGCTACGCCAAGCCCGATGCCGCCATCATCATCGACACCGACAGCTTCGGACCCAAAGACCTGGAGAAAGCGCAGTTCAAGACCGACGACTACCTCGGCGAGATGGGCATCGACCCCGACCGCGTCATCGCCTGTCCCCTCACGACGATGGTGAAGGATTGTCTCAAGGATAGTGGTATGGATGCCAAGAGTGTGAGCAAGTGCCGCAACATGTTTGCGCTCGGACTCGTCTGCTGGCTCTTCGACCGCGACCTTGACGTCGCCTTCAACTTCCTCAGGGAGAAGTTCGCCAAGAAACCCGAAGTGGCCGAAGCCAACATCAAGGTCATACAGGCAGGCTACGACTACGGACACAACACACACTCCAGCGTAGCCAACGTCTACCGCATCGAGACGAAGCACAAGGTGCCCGGCCGCTACATGGACATCACGGGCAACAAGGCCACAGCCTACGGCTTCATCGCCGCAGCAGAGAAGGCCGGACTGAAGCTCTACCTCGGCTCCTATCCCATCACGCCCGCCACGGACGTCCTCCACGAACTGTCCAAGCACAAGAGCCTCGGTGTCGTCACCGTACAATGCGAGGACGAGATAGCCGGTTGCGCGTCGGCAGTCGGCGCTTCCTTCGCAGGAGCTCTGGCCGTCACCAGCACCTCCGGCCCCGGCATCTGCCTCAAGAGCGAGGCCATGAACCTGGCCGTCATCATGGAACTGCCGCTCGTCGTCCTCGACGTGCAACGCGGCGGACCTGCCACTGGCCTGCCCACCAAGAGCGAACAGACCGACCTCCTGCAGGCACTCTTCGGGCGCAACGGCGAGAGCCCCATGCCCGTCGTGGCTGCTGCCAGTCCCACGGACTGCTTCGAGATGGCGTATGCCGCCGCAAAGATGGCGCTGGAGCACATGACGCCCGTCATCCTCATGACCGACGCCTTCGTTGCCAACGGCTCGGGAGCCTTCCGTCTGCCCGACCTGAAGAACTATCCTGCCATCAATCCCCCGTACGGTCCCGAAGAACTGCGCGGCTCGTGGACTCCCTACATGCGCAACGAGCAGGGCGTCCGCTACTGGGCTGTGCCCGGTCGCGAAGGCTTCGAGCACATCCTGGGCGGCTTGGAGAAGGACGACAAGACGGGCGCCATCAGCACGAACCCCGAGAACCACGACCTCATGACGCGCAAGCGCAAGGCCAAGATTGACGGCATCCCCGTGCCCGACCTCGAAGTGCTGGGCGACAAGGACGATGCCGAACTCCTCATCGTCGGCTTCGGTGGCACCTACGGCCACCTGCACGCCGCCATGGACGAGCTGCGCAGTCAGGGTCACAAGGTTGCCCTTGCCCACTTCCGCTACATCAACCCCCTGCCCGCGAACACCACAGAAGTGCTCCGCCGCTACCCCAAAGTCGTCGTTGCCGAACAGAACATGGGCCAGCTCGCCGGCTGGCTCCGCATGAAAGTCGACGGCTTCGTCCCCCAGCAGTACAACGAAGTAAAAGGTCAACCCTTCAAGGTCGCCGAACTCGTCGCAGCATTCACGGAGATATTAAACAAGGAAAAATAATATATAAACAACGGATTACGGATTATTTCGAAACAACGAATTAAAACGAATTACACGAATTATACGAATTGAGATTCTGGTAAGGTAAATGATATATCCGAAGGAGAGTTATGAGATTATTGGTGCGGCCATGAAGGTTCATAGCATCATGGGGCCTGGATTTACCGAGAAGGTATACCAGGAGGCCTTGGCTTTGGAGTTTAAGGAACAAAGTATTCCATTCAAGCGTGAGGTGGAGATTCGTGCTTCATACAAAGACATCATTCTCAATGCCACGTTTGTTCCTGACTTCATTTGCTACGATAAAATCATAGTCGAACTGAAAGCTGTCAGAGACCTTGACGATGTCCATCGTTCACAAGCAATCAACTATGCAAAAGTGGCAGGCTATAAACTTGCTCTTCTCATCAATTTCGGAGATTCATCCCTCGAATACGAACGTTTCCCTGTAGGGTAATTTGTGTAATAGGAAAAAATATAGAATCGTTCAATACGTGGCATACGTCTTAATTCGTTGTTCAAGGAAAGTAGATAAAACTGTAAGCGTTTCCCTGTAGTCAGAATTCGTAGTAATGAAAAATAATTAGTTCAATTCGTGACATTCGTCCTAATTCGTTGTTAAAAAAGAAAAATTATAAGTATTATGTGTAATTATAGTGCTTCTGATTTCAAGAAGGGACAGCCGCGTTGGTGTCCCGGGTGTGGCGACCATTTCTTCCTCGCCAGTCTCCACAAAGCAATGGCAGAGATAGGTGTGGCGCCAAGTGAGACTGCCGTCATCAGCGGTATCGGTTGTTCCAGCCGTCTGCCGCACTACATGGCAACCTATGGCATGAACACCATTCACGGTCGCGCCGCAGCCATCGCAACGGGTTGCAAGGTGGCAAACCCCGACCTGACCGTATGGCAGGTCAGCGGCGACGGCGACGGACTCGCCATCGGTGGCAACCACTTCATACATGCCAACCGCCGCAACATCAATCTGAACATGATTCTGCTCAACAACCGTATCTACGGACTCACGAAGGGACAGTACAGCCCCACCAGTCCGCGCGGCTTCGTCAGCAAGTCGTCGCCCTACGGAACGGTGGAGGACCCCTTCCGCCCTGCTGAGCTCTGCTTCGGCGCACGCGGACATTTCTTCGCCCGCGCCGTTGCCACCGATGCTCCGGGCACCATCGAGGTGCTCAAGGCAGCCTACAATCATAAGGGTGCCAGCGTCTGCGAGATTCTGCAGAACTGTGTCATCTTCAACAACGGCACGCACGACGCTGTCTACTCGAAGGAAGGCCGCGCCAAGAATGCCATCTATCTCCGTCATGGCGAGAAGATGCTCTTTGGAGAGAACAATGAGTACGGCATCGTGCAGGACGGCTTCAACATCAAACCCGTGTCAATGGTCAATGGTCAATGGTCAATGGACGACGTTCTGGTTCACGACGCACATCAGGAGGACAACACCTTGCAGCTGAAGCTTGCCGAGCTGGAGTGGCCTGTGGCGCTCGGTGTGATTCGCGACGTGGAGGCTCCCACCTATGACGATTGCGTCTGGCAGCAAATCGAGGACATCAAGACGAAGAAGAAGTACCACAACTTCGCCGAGCTCCTCGAGACGAACGACATCTGGGAGGTGAAGTAGAGACGGGCACCATAGTAAAAAAGCAAAGGCACCATCGGAGGACTGTGAAGTCACGATGGTGCCTTTTTTGTCTTGCTATGCGGTGAGCAGCCTTAGAGCGTAAACTCTGTCCGTTGGTTGCCGACGGTAGCTCGGAACTGACCAGGCTCAAGCGTCCACTGCATGTCCTCGTTCACAAAGGCGAGGTCGGATGGGCGGACAGTAATCGTGACGGTCTTTGTTTCGTGGGGCGCCAACTCGACTTTGGTGAAGGCACGCAGGCGCTTAACATCAGGTGTGAGCGAGGCAACAAGGTCGGAGACGAAGAGCAGCACTGGTTCCTTGACCTTGCGGTCGGACAGATTGGTCACTTCTACCGTGAAGCGGATGTTGCCATCGAAAGTCGTGCCGGCAGCTGTCTTGGGCGAGAAGCCTTTGCTGGGCGAAGCCTTGCCTGTAGCTGCGGGCGTCTCGACGCGCAGATTGCTGTACTTCACTTCGGAATAGGAGATGCCGGAGCCGAAGGTCCATTGCACGGTGGTGTTGGCATCGTAGTTGTAGGCTCCGGCCATCGTCTCGACGTACTCGCAAGGCTTGCAGTCGTAGGTGATGAACGAGCCGTGGTACTTGGGATAGGTGTAAGGCATGCGTCCGGAGAAGTTGGCTTCGCCGGAGAGCAGGTTAGCCAGAGCATCGCCGCCGTAATTGCCAGGCAGGAAGGTATGGACGACAGCCTTAGCCAGAGGCTCTATCTCGTTGACGATGCGGGGACGGCCTTCGTTGAGCACCAGCACGATGGGTTTGCCGTACTGAGCCAAGGACTTCACCATCTCCTGCTGGTTGGGAGAGAGGTTGAGGTCGTCGATGTTGCCTGGGGTTTCGGTATAAGAGTTCTCGCCGACAAAGGCCAGGATGACGTCGGCTGCTGCCACCTTCTCCTTGACGCTGCCGTCCTCCGCCTTGTGGTCGAGGTTGAAGTTACGCCCATCATAGCGGACCATCTCACAGAAGCTGACGTTTTCCTTGCCGAACTTCTGTTCCAGAGCGCCGAGGAAAGTGCGGTACTTGCCTATTTCCCTGGCGATAGCATCGGTCCTGTCGCCTTGCCAAGTGTAGCTCCAGCCGCCGTTCATGGTGCGGAAGCTGTTGGCATTTGGGCCGCAGACGAAGAGCTTCGTGTCTGGCTTCAAGGGCAGAATCTGCTGTTCGTTCTTCAGTAATACCATGCACTCCTCGGCCATTTTCGTTGCTTCGAGGGCGAACTTGTCGCTGCCGAAGTCGGAGTATCTTTCATTGACCATTGACCGTTGACCATTGACCATTGACCGTTGACCATTGACCATTGACCGTTGACCATTGACCATTGAACTTTTGCCATTGGCCGTTTTCTTTTTTCTTCCTTTAGAGGTGGAGTCAGAGGAGACCTGCCACGTTGACTTGTCCATCAGGCCGACACGAATCTTGAGGCGCAGGATGCTGCGCACGGCATCGTCGATGCGCGACATGGGCACACGGCCCTCGTTCACCAGCTCTACGAGCAGGTCGCAGAAGTCGGTCGAATAGGGATCCATCGTCATGTCGATGCCTGCATTGATGGCGAGGGCAATGGCATCTTTCTTGTTGGCAGCCACATGGTCGCGGCGCCAGATGTTGTCGATGTCGGCCCAGTCTGTCACTATCATGCCGTCCCAGTCAAGTCCTTCTTTGAGCCATTCGGTCAGCAGGCGGCGGTTGGCATGGAAGGGCACGCCGTTGTTGTTGGCGGAGTTGACCATCAGGCTCAGCGCACCAGCCTCGCAGCACATGCGGAAAGGCTGGAAGTACTTCTCCATCATCTCGCGATAGGTCACGCTGGATGGTGTGCGGTCCTTGCCGCTGACGGCAGCACCATAAGCCAGATAGTGCTTCAGACAAGCTGCCACGTTCTGCATCCCCACATGGTTGGGGTCATTGCCCTGAAGACCACGTGTCAGCTCGGAAGCCATGATGCCGTTCAGCAGCACGTCCTCGCCGAAGCTCTCCCACATGCGGGGCCAGAGCGGAGAACGTGCCACATCCATGACGGGCGAATACACCCAGGGAATGAGGCAGGCACGGCTCTCGTAAGCCGTTATCTCACCGATGCGGCGGGGGATGGCAGCATTGAAGCTGGCGCCTTGTCCCACTTCCTGCGGGAAGAACGTCGCGCCCCAGGTGTAGCTGGCACCGTGAATCTGGTCGACACCATATATCTGCGGCACACCGCACTGCTCCATGGAAGCCTCGTTGAGGGTGCAGATGATGTTTGCCCACTTCTCTGGCGTCTGCGCCACACCGAAAGGCACGTTCAGGATGGAGCCTACGCGGTACTTCCCGAACACGTCATCGGCGGCTTCTGCCGACAGCATACCGCTGGCCAGCGTGCGCGAGGAGTTGTTGTCCTTCACGTTGCCATCGCTCGAACTCTGCGCCACCTTGTCGATAGCCAGTTCGCACATCTGCCCCACCTTGTCGCGGAGTGTCATCTTGGAGAGCAATGCTTCGACTTGTGCTTCGACCTTTTCGTCACGGGGGATGCACTGCGAACTCGCGGGCAGTGCGATGGCAGCCCCTATGATGGTTGCGAATAGATACTTCATATTAAAAGGTGAAAAATTAAAAATTAAAAATTAAAAATTTATTTCTTTATTGGGAAGTAATATGCCAGCAGCCCCATCGCCAAGGCAATGGCGGCGGGGAAGAGGGAGAAGAGTGCCCAAACCATTGTGCGGACACTGTCCGTGACGGAAGCGGGGTCGATGACGGTATTGCCAAACTCGTCGCTCACCATCGTTGCACCAGCCAGCGCCAGCAGCAAGGCGATGAGTGACCCCGATATGGCTCCGCCAAGCTTCTGCGCCATCGTGCCGCTGGAGAAGATGAGACCCGTGCAGGAAGTTCCGTTCTTCTGCGTAGCATAGTCGCTGACGTCGGCATAGAGCGACCAGAGCACTGGCGAATAAAGGCCGATGCCCACACTCGTCACGATGACCGTCAGGACGATGAGCGAGATGCTTTCAGGCCATGCGGGAATGAAGAAGAAGGCCATCGAGGACACGACGCAGATAACGGACGACCAGACGAAAGCCATCCGCTTGGAACCAACTATACGCGTGAACCGAGGACTCAGACCACCAAATATCATGCAGGTCACTTCGCCGAAAGCCATCAGCACCGTATAGTTGATGATGAGTCCGCTCACCGTTATCTCACGCCCCAGACAATACTCCATCATATAACCTGCCGCTGCAAAGCGGAAGCCATTGAAGAAGTTGGTACAGAGAGCAATGAGCGTCAGGAATATCCAAGGGCGGCCAGGCAGCAGATCGACGAACTGCCGCATCTGGAACTTCTCTGCGCGGACTGGCTTCAGCCGTTCTTTGGTCATCAGACCACAAGCCAACGTCATCAGGCAAGCCGTCAAGCCAAACACAGCACCCACAGCCGCATACTGCCGCTGGTCACTGCCACCGACAGCACGCTGCAGGTAGGGGAAGGCAGCCAGCGTGACAAACGACATGGCGTAAGCGCCCACCATTCGGTAGGACGAGAACTGATTCTTCTCGTCGTTATTGTCCGTCATCACGCCCAGCATAGCTCCGTATGGCACATTGACCATCGTATAGACAGCCATCATAAGCAGATAGAGCGCGTAGGCATAGATGCGCTTGCCCACAGGCCCCTGCTCTGGGGTGTAGAGCAAGAGCGCAAAGACCAGTCCCAAAGGAATGGAACCGAAGATGAGCCATGGGCGATAGGTACCCCAACGCGACTGTGTACGGTCGGCGATACTGCCCATAAGGGGGTCTGTGACCACGTCGAACATACGCGCCACGAGCATCAGCATCGCCGCATCAGTGAACGTCAGACCGAATACGTTAGTAAAGAACAGTGGGAAGGCCACAGACATGACCTTCCACACAGTTCCGCCCGAAGCTGCATCGCCCAGGGCGTAACCAAGTTTTTCCCAACGAGATGCCATCACTTGAACGTAATCTTGCTGACACGATAGCCGAAGCCTACCAAAGACATCGCTCCACGTTCATCAACCAGTGCCTTGCAGTGCTGGTCGTATGTGAACTCGAAGGGATTAGGAGTCTCTTCTGTCAAGTCGAACTGAGCGATAAGGTTGTCCTCGGGATTATCTCCCCACCAAGGCGTTGTGATGCGCATGGCATGATACTCAGCCTCGGGCGTGTCGTAATAGATGCTAATGGTAGCCCCCACTGGCACATCTGCCATTTCCTCTGCGGTTAGTTTACAGAGGTCAGCATTCCAGTCAATGGTCACGGCATCACCCTCCCAAAGCACTGTTGCACCCACCATCTTGTCGTAGGCAACCTTCTGCACATTGTAGCCGAAGCCAACCAGGCATATTGCGCCACGCTCCTCTACCAAAGCCTTGCAACGCTCGTCATAGACAAAGATGAAGGGGTTGGGGGTTTCGGCAGTGATGTCGAACTGACCGACAAGGTTGTCCTCCGGATTGTCTCCCCACCAAGGCGTTGTGATGCGCATGGCATGATACTCTGCTTCTGGAGTAGTGTAGTAAACCTTTATCTCTGTGCCAACAGGCACGTCTGCCATCTGCTCGGCAGTAATCTTGCAAAGCTCGGCATTCCAGTCGATAGCCTGGTCGCCTTCCCAAAGTGCCACTTCCACGATGTCGGGATCAACCCATTCTTCGTCTGTTACTGTCACCATGCCACAGCCAAAGCGCTCTGCCTTGTCATTCACAGCCGACACACGATAGATGCCTTTGGGCATGTCTGCGGGTAAGGTCACAGTCACACTCTTGCCGTCTGCTGCGGCAATGCAAGGAAGCGAAATGCTTCCATCCACAACGGGTTGAGTGCTCTGCGGCTCATCGACACGAGTAGCTGCTTCTTCCGGAACAGGTGTGAAGACGAGTGTCTTGACTCCTGCCAGGTTGGTGCCCTCGATGGTGAAGAGATTACCAGGGTTCAGCCAACGGTTCTTTTCCTTGTTGTCCAACTGAGGATCCTCTGCCAAAGCACCGACAGTGAGCTTCACGGTACGTGTAGCTACCTTGCCAGCCTGTGTGGTAGCCTTGATGATCAGGTCATAATTGCCTGCTTCAAACTGCTTGTTGAAAGTTGTTCCAGTGCCCAGCACGCGACCATCGGAAATCCACTCAATTGTGGTGTGATTGGCAGGCGTTACAACGACTTCCATAGAAAACACCTCGTCGCGGTTCTGGTTCACACTTGTCTCTGCACTGCCCTCAATGGAAGAAGGAGCCAGGAATCGCGGCGTGTCGTCGGGTCCGGCAGTGATATAAGGTTCATCGCTGGAACAGCCTGCAAGCGACAGCAGGAGTGTAGCTGCCAGCAGGAGGAGATTATATTTCTTTTTCATAGTTGCTTATTTTATTATATTATAAGGGATATGTTGTATAGTTCTGATCCTTGGTGTCCCACCACATACGCTTGTGCCAGTTGTAGCCTTCTACGCGTGCCTTGGCGTCAGCGTTATTCTTGCTGTTATAGTTCTCTTCTTCCAGGGGATAGTACAGACGCACGGGCTGGCTCATGTCGTTGTCGGGGTCCTGATAGCCGTTCTGTCCCTGTCCGAATTGTGTACGCTCATAGAGCGCAGGGTAGTCACTACGACGCAGGTTTGCCCATGCCTCCAGAGGATTGGCAAAGTGCAGGAAATAAGCCTGAGTGTTGATTTGCTCTTTGGCTTTCTCCGCATCGGCATTGAGTGTGTGGGCAGCCACGTAAGCGGCAATGTCGGCAGCATCGACAGAACTTGTCTGTGCATAGACCTTGTTGTGAACTGTTGCAATAGCCTCCTCTATACCTTTTTGATAGAGTGCATTCGCATCTTCACCAATCCAACCCTTGACGGCTGCTTCTGCCTTCAGGAAGCATACCTCTGCTCCACTGACCAGCATACCGGGTGTCTCGGGCAGGACATACTCTGTTGCTACACTGCCGCGCACAGCCTTGTAGTAGTAGTCTGCTACAACCTGTCCTTCACGACCTGCAATGAACTCTTGATAGTGCTGACTGTTTGTCACGCAGCTTGCATCCGGCCATGGGAAGTTTGCCCCACCAGACGTCGAGCCCTGATCGTACCAGGCCCAGCAAGCGGGAACCATCTGTACGCCCTTCGTGTTGGTGTCGCCGTCGTTCTCTGCTGCCAGCACCTCCTCAGTGAAGTCCTCACGACCGTTATGAGGGTCTGTGTTGTCGCGGAAGTTATCGTTCAGGAAGCGGCAGTAGTGATACAGACGCGGGTCGTTCTCTTTCTTCATGTAGTCGTAGAGCGTCATGCCGAAGCCTGTGGGCTGTGTCTTGTCCTGACCGTACATGATTTCGGCAAAGGCATTGACGCGGAAGTCAACATCCTCGTTGCTCGATTCGAAGGTGAAGGGCTGGTGGATGTACTTCACGTAAGCAGCCTCATTGGATGCGAGCGCACCCTCTTCCTGCATAGCCTCAAGGAACTTTGTCTTTGCCGTTTGGGAATCGACGTCGGAGATACGCATTGCCAGACGCATCTTCAGGGCATTGGCATATCGAATCCACATCTTCACGTCACCGCCCATTGAGGTGACATCGGCCTTCTTGAGTGTCTGCGAACTCAAGTCCTGACGGAAAAGAGCGATGCTGGCATCAATCTCATCGAACAGGTACTTGTAGATGTCCTCCTGCTTGTCGTATTTGGGTGTAATGATACCTTCGTGGGCAGCCTTTCCTGCCTCCGAGACGGGCACATCGCCATAGACGTCGGTAAGGATGTTGAAGAGGTATGCCTTGTGCAAGCGGATGGCACCAAGCATAGCCTTGTCGTTCTTGCAATTGTACTCGGCATCCACCAGATTCTTGATGCCGTTCTGATAGTGTACGTTCCACAGGGACTGTGACACGTCGCTCTTGTACAGGTTGGCCCCGCCGGCATTAGCTGCATTCCAGCTGCCGCCATACATCTGGGTGTAGGGAGCAACATACGCACGGACCGCCTCCATCGAAGCGAAGCTGCCGTATGTGGAAAGGAGGGCAAAGGTAAGCTGATAGGCGGGTTCCGGGACGGAAGTCTTTGTGTTATCGGTATTCAGGTCCTCCATATAGCTGTCAGAACAGCCGGCAAACATGCCTGCCATGCCCAAGCCTAATACCAACACCGCATTTCTGCATTTTGAATATATGTTGTTCATAATAGCTTCTTGTTTTAGAATTTCAAATTAACATTTAGACCATAGCTGCGGCGTGAGGGCAGAGAACCGTATTCAAGGCCCATGCCTGTGCTGCTGTAGTTGGAGTCGGGATCGATATTGGGAATGTTCTTCCAAATCATGAAGGGGTTGCGTGCTACGAACGAGAGGTCGAGGTTCTTGATGAACTTGTTATTGCCTAACCACTTACTTGGGAAAGCATAAGTGAGGGTAATCTCGCGGCACTTCACGTACGAGTTGTCATAGACAAACATCGAAGCAGCGTTGGTACGCACATTGTCCCAATAGGTCTGGGGGTCAACAGCGTAGGTGTTCTTCTCGCCAGTGCTGGCAACGATGCCATCCACTACGTAGCCCTTGCAATTGCCTGCTGCACGCCAGTCGTCGAGCGTCATGCCTGCCTGCACACGTGCTTCCTCGGAAGCGTACCACTCTTCGCGGCCTTCCAGAGTCCGCTTGTCCTTACCGGTATAGCAGGCATCGGACATGGTCATGGAGAAGACGTCGGCACCCACCTTGACATCGAAACCCATTGCCAGACGCCAATTCTTATAAGTGAAGGTGGAATAGAAACCGCCTGTCCAGTCCCACGACGCATTGCCGATGGTCTTGGCCTCTTTCTCGTAGAGGGGCATGCCTGCATCGTTGACGAGAATCTGTCCCTGTGCGTTGCGCTGGAAGTCACGGCCTCTGATGGAACCGAAGTTCTTGCCGACCTCAGCACCAACGGACACACCCATCCAGGGGGCTGTCTCTATCTCGAAGTAGTCCATGCCTTCTGTCAGTTCCACCACTTTGTTCCAGTTCTTCGAGAAGTTGAAGCCAAGGTCCCATGCAAAGTCCTTTATCTGCAAGGCGCGTCCGTTAATTGCCAGTTCGACGCCTTCGTTCCTTATCTTACCAGCATTGACCAGCGACTCTCTGTATGAAGAAGCAGAAGAGTTGGCCAGACGGATAATCTGGTCGCGGGAAGTCTGGTTGTAATAAGTCAGGTCGATGCTCAGGCGGTTGTTCAGGAGCTTCAGCTCCGTGCCGATTTCAAACGAGCGGGTGCGGGTCGGCTTCAACTCGGGATTGGGAACCAGGTCGCCGTTGATAAAACCTATGTTGTAGCCCGGATAAGTGAATTTGGCATTCGTGTAGTACTGCTGCAACAGGAAGGGGTCGGTGTCGGAACCTACTTCAGCCCATGAAGCACGCAGTTTGCCGAAGTTCAGATACTTCTTAGCTTTGCCATTTATCAGTTCGGTGAACACCCAGCTGCCCGAAACAGAGGGATAGACATAGATGTTGTTGCCGGAAGGCAGAGTGGAAGACTTGTCGCCACGAACTGTTGCATCGAGGTAATACGTGTGCTTATAGCCCAGGCTTGCACTGCCGTAGAGCGAGTTGATTTGCTTGGCATACAAGCTCTCTGTCGCACTCTGTTGGCCGTAGTTGCCGATGGTCTTCAGTCCACGGGAAATCTCCTCCTTGCCCAGGGCGATGGAAGTCTTGTTATCGACCTTGTAGATGCTGCCTCCGGCTGTAGCGTTGAGGTCGAAGTCGCCCCACGTATTGTTATACATGGCAAGGATTTCGGCATTCAGGGTGCGATTGTTGTACTTCTGAGTCGTCATTTTGCCCTTCTGCTCCTGAGGTGAGGAGAAAGCGATGTACTCCATGAAGTCCATGTTGTTGATGTCTGTTCCGATGGTACCCTGCACCTTCACATGCTTGTTGATGTTGTAGATGGCCTTAGCAGAGAAGCGGAAGACATTCTTACTCGACTCGTTGGAGCTCTTGTAGAGGTCCCAATACGGATTGACATTGTATATCTGCAAGCCGTTCCAGTCAGCATACGTGCCGTCCTCGTTCTGGTAGTGCTTCAGCCAAGCCTGGTCGAAGGTAGTGGCGAGCGTCATCAGGTTCTTGCCCACGTTTGTAGTGGCACTTGCCAAGGCAGGACGGTTATCGACGCCCTCACGAGTGTAGTTGGCAGTGAAGTCCAGGTCAACCTTGCCCAGGGAGGTGTTGACGCGCAGGTTAAAGTTATCGCGGTTCATGTTGCTGTTGGGCAGGATGTCCTTGTTGCGCATGTCGGTGAACGAGAAGCGCATACCCGTCTTGCCCGAACTGGCATTGACGATGGCCGTGTTCTGAGCCGTCAAGCCTGTGCGAAAGAAACCGCTGGCATTGTTGGGGACGATGCTATAGGGATGGTACTGTCCGTCGAATTCAAAGTAGTGGCTGTAGTTGTCGGCCTTGGGACCCCAGCTCATGTTCGTGGCATTACGTCCGGAAGTGATGTACTTGCCGTGGTCGCCCTGTCCGTAAACCTGCTGTATGTTGTCCCAGTTGGCAGCCTGAGTGTCGAAGGTAAGCGAACCGTTGTACTCGACAGAGAACTTGTCCTCCGGTGCTTTCTTGGTGGTGATGAGAATGACACCGTGGCTGGCACGTGAGCCATAGAGGGCAGAGGCAGCCGGGCCTTTCAGCACGGACATGGTCTCGATGTCATCGGGGTTGATGGCAGAGATACCGTCGCCCAGGTCGTAGCCGCCTCCGGCTGTTGCGCTGGCGAAGTTGGTGTTGTCCAAAGGCACACCGTCAACAACGTAGAGGGGCTGGTTGTTACCTGTCATCTCTGTCGTACCGCGAAGCTGGACGTGGGTGGATCCGGAAGGACCGCCTGCAGTGTTCTGCACAACGAGGCCGGCAACCTTACCTGCCAGAGAATTCACGACATTGGTCTCTTTGGCCTTCTGGAGGTCAACACCATCAATCTCGGTGACGTTGTAGCCCAACGCCTTCTTTTCGCGCTTGATGCCGAGAGCGGTAACGACCACCTCGGAGAGTGCCACCTCGTCATCGGTCATCAGAACATTGATAAGCGCGCCGGTGACGGTGACTTCCTGTGTCGTGTAGCCCATGTAGGAGATGACAAGCACGTCGCCCTTCTTTGCGGCAATGGAGAAGTTGCCGTCCATGTCGGTCAAGGTTCCTACATTCGTGTCCTTGATTTTGACGGATGCACCTATAAGGCCGCCGTCAGCGTCAGAGACATTACCCTTAATCTTGTCATCCTGCTGCTCCATCTTGGTTGGAGAGGCAGGCTCTGTTGCTGCCGCCAGCGCAGGCATAGCAGCCCATACGGACAGCATCATGGCGCCGAGGCAGGCAATGCGATAAGTTTTAGTCATCATGTGTTTGGTTGATTTGTTATTATATGGTTTTACTTTATATTCAATTGTCAATTGTAAATTGTCAAATTGTAAATCACCTCGGCGCTTTGTCATAGATGCTCTGCAGAGTGTATTCTGGGTCATCATTGTGCCATGCATTGACCATAATCTGGATAATTTCCTCTCCGTTCTGGATGAATTTTCCGTCATCATGTTCCATTAGGCCGAAAGCTTTCTCACCGCTGGTCTTCTTGCCGTTGTCCCAAAGGATGACGGGCATCTTGTGTTCACGCAATGCCTTGCAGGTGTATTCGAGATAGTATTTGCGGAAGGCCTCGGCACGGCTGTTGTTTCGGTGCACGCAGCCATACTCGCCGAGATAGACAGGAATGCCCTTGCGTACGAACTTGTTATATAAAGAATTGAGTGTGGCATTGTACTCTTCCTCGCCGCCATTGCCTGGAACAGCATCCTTCGCCGTGTGCCCCCATTCACTGTACTTGGCAGAGCCTGCAAAGTCCCAGGGGTCGTACATGTGGACAGCCACCATGATGCGGTTCTCGACAGTATCGTCGGGGATGCGCAGGTACTGGACAGTAAGGCCGGGCTGGCACACATAACCGGGGACACCGATGTAGCGTGTGGCATTCTCGCCGCCAGTGGCACGGATGATGTCAACACAGAGCTGGTTCCACTCGTTGAGCACGCGATACTGGTGACCGCCGTCGGTCAGGTTGGCGCCATTGCCCCATTTGCCGTCCTGTATCTCGTTGAGTGTTTCGAAGATGAGCCAGTCGCCTTCGCCAGCGAAACGCTGGGCAATCTGGTTCCAAACCATAGCGAGCTTCTGCTTGATTTGCTGGTTCTTCTCTTCATCTTTTGCAGCACCAGGCAGGTCGAGCCAGTAGATGCCTTTCTTCGATTCGTCGGTCTCTGCGCCGAAGCCGTCGTGGTGGATGTTGATGATGCACTTGAGACCTGCCTTCTTGGCATAGCCTGCCACTTCGCTACGCGGTCGAGCCAGGATTTGTCGATGCGGTAGCCGGGAGCTTTGCCGATGTGCCCCATCCAGGTTACAGGGATGCGGACTGTGCTGAAGCCCGCCTTCTTGACGGCATCGAAGGTCTTCTGAGTGGCAGCAGGGTTGCCCCAACTGGTCTCGTCGCTGATGCCATTGACGTGGGCATCGAGGTTGTTGCCGAGATTCCAACCCAACCCCATTGATAGGGCATAGTCGATAGCTTCCTCCTTGGGATTCTTTGCTTCCTCAGGAACTGTCTTTGGATGCGTCTCTTCTTCATTGGCGCTACATGCCATGACGGGAAAGGCAAAGAGAGCAATAAAGAGTGTTGTCAGTAAGGTTTTCATATTTTTTCTGTTAGAGTTACTTCGTTATGACGTTATATCGTTATGACGTTATGGTTTTAGAGTTTTATCGTGATTTGTCGCTTTTCTGCCCGATAGGGGATGAAGGTGGGTGTGTCGGGCTGCTGCTTGCCATCGGGATTGAGAATGGTGATGGTGTACTCTGCATCGCGGAACTTGCGCAGAACGGTATATTCCTTCAGTGAAGAGGGAATGCAGGGATTGATGATGAGACCGTCCCATGTGGGCTGGATGCCGAGGATGTGCTGCGTGATGGTTATCCAGTTCCAGGCGGCAGTTCCTGTCAACCATGAGTTCTTAGCCTCGCCGGGAAGCACGGACTCCTTGCCAGCTATGCACTGAGCATAGACATAGGGTTCGGTGCGATGCAGTTTCTGGTCACGGATCCAGGCGGGTGCTATCTTCGTGTAGTGTTCCCAGGCATCGTTGCCGCGACCGCAAAGGGTCTCGCCAATGATAATCCAGGGATTGTTATGACAGAAAATGCCGCCGTTCTCCTTGTAGCCCATCGGATAGGAGGACTGTTCGCCAAGCTCTATGTGGTAACGGGTATAGGCCGGATAGTTGAGCACCATGCCGTGCTCGCTGTCGAGCAACTGTTTGACGGAATCGAGGGCGCGCTCGGGCATTTGCTTTTCTTTGCCTATCTCTGCCATCGAGCACCATCCTTGGCTCTCAATGAATATCTTGCCTTCTTCGTTCTCGTGCGAGCCGATCTTCTCACCAAAGAAGTCGTAGGCTCTGAGATACCATTCTCCATCCCAGCCGTATGCTTTGACAGCAGACTTCATGTCGTCGATGCAATGCTGGGCGCGGGCGGCTTCGGTATTCCATTGAGTTGGAAGTTGACGAGTTGACGAGTTGACGAGTTGCTTGCAGAGGTCGACGTACATTTGTCCGCAATAGACGAAGAGGCCGGCTATCATGAGCGACTCTGCCTTTGTGTCTTCTGTCTTGTTCTCGGTGGTTTGAAAACTCTCATTGGGGTCCATCGAGAAGCAGTTGAGGTTGAGGCAGTCGTTCCAGTCGGCGCGACCGATGAAGGGCAGTCCGTGAGGGCCGAGATTGTTCACAACATGATTGAACGAGACGCGGAGGTGCTCCATGAGGCTGACCTCCGTGCCTTCCATATTATCGAAGGGGACAGCCTCGTCAAGGATGGAGAAGTCACCTGTCTCCTTGATATAGGCAACCGTGCCATAGATGAGCCACATGGGGTCGTCGTTGAAGCCGCCACCGATGTCGTTGTTGCCGTGTTTGGTAAGAGGTTGGTACTGATGGTAGCAACCGCCGTCGGGGAATTGCGTGGAGGCGATGTCGATGATGCGCTGGCGGGCACGCTGCGGAACCTGGTGGACAAAGCCGAGGAGGTCCTGGTTGCTGTCGCGGAAGCCCATGCCCCTGCCTATGCCGGACTCGAAGAAGCTGGCGGAACGGGAGAAGCAGAAGGTTATCATGCATTGGTATTGGTTCCAGATGTTGACCATGCGATTCAGGCGCTCGTCGCTGCTCTGGATGGTATATTTGTCCAGCAAGCCGTCCCACATCCTCTGCAGACAGTCGAAAGCCTCATCCACAGCCTCGGTGGTGGCAAAGCGGTTAACAAGCGCGTGCGCACGTTCCTTATTTATTATAGAGAGGGACTCCCATTTCTCTTCCTCGGGATTCTCCACATAGCCGAGGGTAAAGACAAGGCTACGGCTCTCGCCTGGCTGCAATTCGATGTCGAGGCGATGGGAGGAGATGGGGCTCCAACCGTGAGCCACACTGTTGCGGCTTGTTCCGTCGAGGACCGCCTGGGGAGCGTCGAAGCCATTATACATGCCGATGAAGCTCTCGCGGTCGCTGTCGAACCCGTTGACAGGTGCATTGACTGCATAGAAGGCATAGTGGTTGCGGCGCTCGCGATACTCTGTCTTGTGATAGATGATGCGTCCGCCATCTTCGACTTCGACTTCGCCGGTGCTGAGGTTGCGCTGGAAGTTCTCCATGTCAGTCTGGGCGTTCCACAGGCACCACTCCACGAAGGAGTAGAGCTGTATGTGCTTCACTTCTGCCGATGTGTTGCGGAGCGTCACTTTCTGTACTTCTGCCCACGTATGCAGGGGCACGAAGAAGAGCGTTTCAGCCTCCAGTCCGTTCTTGGCACCCATGATGCGGGTGTAGCCCATGCCGTGACGACACTCGTACTTGTCGAGCTGTGTCTTGCAGGGCTTCCATCCGGGAGACCAGATTTGCTCTTTGCTCTTTACTCCTTGCTCCCTTATATAAAAGTAGCGGCCACCGTTGTCCATAGGTACACCGTTGTAGCGGTAGCGGGTGATGCGACGGAACTTGGCATCCTTGTAGAAAGAATAGCCACCTGCGGTATTGCTGATGAGGGAAAAGAAATCCTCGTTGCCCAGATAGTTTATCCAGGGGAAGGGCGTAGCCGGCTCGGTGATGACGAACTCCCTATGGGCATCGTCGAAATATCCGTATTGCTTTTTGACTTCCTCTTTTTCTCCCATTTTTGTTCCCTCTTTTACTTCCATTTTTATTCCTTTTAACTCAAAGTTACGGTTTTTAAACGTTTTCGGGGACAAAGGTATAGATATTACAATCATATCCCTTACACAATTCTACCCAATGCTACCACAAAACTGGCAAGTTGAGATTTGTGGCAATATTAGTAGAAGAAAAGGGTAGAAAAGAGGAAACCGGCAGCTATATGAGATAGGCGTTTTTCCTGTAGCTGTCACGAAATTCAGTGGGAGTCACGCCTTTTACTGACTTGAAGATGCGGTTGAAGTTGCTGATGGTATTGAAGCCGCATTTGTAACTGATTTCCACCACGGTCATGGCACTGGATGTGAGGAGCAAGGTGGCTTGCCCGATGCGCACTTCGTTGATGTAGCCGGAGAGGCTGCGGTTGGTGCGCTGCTTGAAGAAGCGGCTCAGAGCATTGGGAGTCATGTTGACGAGTTCCGAGAGCGTCTCCAAGCGAATCTCCTCGTGGTAGTGCGAGTCGATATAATCTTTGAGCTTCTGGATGCGTCGGCTTGTGACGGGCAGCTCGGCATGTGAGTAGCGCGAAGAGGAAAGCATGTGGTAGTCACCGGAGTCGGCAAGGTCGAGCAGGACATTGAGCATGGTCTGGGCAGCATGTAGCGAGGGCTCGGCTTGAGCAAGTTCGCAGAGGCGGTCATAGACATGCATGATGGCCTTCATGCCAAAAGCTATGCCGACCTTCGAGGCATCGAGCATATCCTTGAGTGGCTGCATCACCCGGCGGTTCAGCCATGCCTCGGAAAAGAGGTTGGCTGGCATCTGTATGGTTATCTCGTGCAGGGTTTCCGACAGGCACTCATGTTGTTCCCACACGTGCTCCAGGTTGCAGCCCACGAGGGTGAGGTCGTAGTCGCCCAGCACCTCAATGCTGTCGCCCACGATGCGCCGTGCTCCGGCACAATGCTCCACGAAGTTCAGCTCGTAGGCATCATGCTTGTGCAGTGGGTAGTTGAAGCATGGCTTGTAGCGCTCCTGGATGTAGTAGCAGTCCTTGTCGCTGATGGGTGGTATTTCAATGATAAGCTGGGACATGGCATGAATTTTCTGCAAAGATACAAAATAAATACGAACAATGTCTGCCTATGTTTTTTTTTTTTAAGGTTAATCAAAAAAACATGAAAATGAACATAAATGTCCCCACATATTCCTGTTTGCATTCTGACCCTCAGAAGAGGGTGTCGGGCGAGATGAAGTCTGTGACAAGTTTCTTGCTCAATGGCTGCGGCAAGATTCGGCTTTCTCTCTCTGCCTTATTGCACAAGGGAAGGACTTCTTTAGAACCCTCTTCCGCCGCCGCGGGGGCCGCCTTCGCTGCCACGACTGCCGCCGCCACGACTACCTCCGCCACGATTGTCTTCTCTGTCGCTGCCCCTTGCCTCTCCACCGCGGCGGCCACCGCCCATGCCGCGGCCGCCGAAGCGACCGAAGCGCCAGTAGGCGGAGAGCAGGACGTAGCTGCGGACCATCTCGCTCTGTGTGTCGGTGCGGCTGACGGCGCTGACGGCGCGGTACACGTCGTCGCGCTCGCCCAAGATGTCGACGGCGCGGAGGCTGATGGTGAGCTGTTTGCGGGGAAGGAAGCGTTGGCTGATGCTGCCGTTCCATATCAGGTGGTTCGTGTTCATGGCTTCGTCGGAGTATCCGCGGCGGCTCTGTTGCTCGATGTCGCTGCCGATGCTCATGCCCCAGGGCGTGGTAATCTGGAAGCTGCCGCCGTAGTTGAAGCTGTGATGGTCGAGGTTCGAGGCCGTGGCATTGTTGCTTCGGTTGAGGTTGTAGCTGAAGGAGCCGACCATATTCGCTTCCACTTGCCAGCCGCTCTCCCAGTCCTGGCGGAAGGTGAAGCGCAGTCTTTCGTTGAAGTTGCCGCTGTGTACGTGATTTTCCACTGTGGCTTTGTCCTTGCTTCGATAGAGGAATCCCACCGACTTCGAGCCGTTCAGCCTTGTATCCGTGCTGATGCGCCAGTGCTTCTTGCTGTCCAGGGCAGTGTTGAAGCTGAAGGATGCCGAGGCACTCCAGTTGCCGTTCACGTTGACGGGCATGGAGACGCGGCCGCCCGTCACCTCGTTGTATTCCGTGCGGTTCGTTGTGGCGTTGCGGGTTGTGTGGAACTGCATGTTCAGCGCCGAGGTGCGTTGGTAGTCGATGACCGTCCGGCGATACTCAAACTGGATGTGCTGAGTGAAGCTCGGCTTGAGTCCTGCGTTGCCGATGCGAATGTTGAGCGGGTTGGCGTCGCTGAGGGTGTCGGGAATCATGTCGGTGATGTTGGGCCATCCGGTGTCGGCGTTGTAGCGGAACTCGAGCTGTTCCTGCCTGCTGAACTTGTACTGGAAGTTGACGACGGGCGAGGCGTTGATGACCGTGCGGCGCAGCAGGGTGTCGATGCGGCCTTTGTGGTAATCGACCTTGCTGACTTGCGGCTGCATGTTCGCGCCGATGGTGAGGCGGTACTTCGTGCGGTTCATGCGCAACTGGGCCCGCAGGCTGTGGTTCTGCCCAATGTTCTGCGTGTAGCTGCACTGTTGCTTGTCCTGCACGACATAGGGGGCTTCGTAGAAGTCGTCGTAGTTCCAGATGTTCACGCCGAGTACGTCGTTGTAGGGGTCGAAGATGGAGCGTACGTCTCGGTCGTTGTCGCGGAAGGAGTAGCGGTAGCTGTAGTCGAGTTGCAGGAAGGCCTTGTAGGCGATGGGCTCGCTGTAGCTCACGCGGGCGCTGAAGTTGTAGCTGTAGTTCGAGCCGCGGTTGTACTGCACTTTGTGATAGACGGAGTCGCCGCCGGAGAGTGCCTGCAGGAGGTAATAGTCGGTCTGCGAGTAGCTGTTGCCCTGGTTGTCCGAGTCGCCGTAGCCGCCTCCGAAGTTGAATGTGATGTTGCGTCCGGGCTTGCGCAAACGTTTGTTTATCTGCAGGGAGGCTGAGGCGCTGATGCTCTTCGAACGGTTCCAGTTGTCGCCCAGGCGGTGGTTGACGCCGATGCGCCGTGCCAGGTCGCGGTAGTCGGCCAGCGGGGTGGAGGAGAACTGGAAGGGGTTGTCGTTCCAGGTGGCCGACTCGCTGCTGCCCGAGCTGCTGTTCTTGCTGTAGTTGAACTCGGGGCGGAAGAGGATGTTCCACGTCGAGTCGGGCTTCCACTCCACTTTGTATTGGAATTCGAAGCCGCCGTTGCGGTTCGAGCTGCTGTTTCTGCTGGCGGAAAAGGCCGAGTTCTTGAGCTCGAAGTTCTGCGAGTTCGACTGCGAGGCGCTGCTGCTTTGGCTGAAGTCGCCGCTGAGGCTGCCGTTCAGCTCCAGCTTCTTGTTCTCCCAGTTCATCGTCGTGCCGAGTCTCTGGTTGTCGGTGAGGCCGTTGCCCCGCGTGTTGTTCGCGCTGCCGACGAAGCTGAATTTCTGTTCTCCGCGGAAGCTGTTGAGGTTGAGTCCGCCGCTGTAGCGGTCGTGTGTGCCGTAGGCGCCGTTGGCATTGCCGAAGAATCCCTTCTTGCGGTTCTTTTTGATGGCGAGGTCGAGCACCGTGCGTTCGTTGCCGTCGTCGATGCCCGTGATGCGGGCCATGTCGCTCTTCTTGTCGTAGGCCTTCACCTTATCGACGATTTCGGCGGGCAGGTTCTGGAGCACGAGGTTGCGGTTGCCCCCGAAGAACTCCTTTCCATCGACGAGTATCTGACTGATGTTCTTGCCGTTGAAGGTGTAGTTGCCGTTCTCGTCCTGCACGATGCCGGGCAGTTTCTTGATGAGGTCCTCTACCATCGACCCTTCGGGGAGCTTGAAGGCGTCGGCGTTGTAGGCCACCGTGTCGTCGATGACCGTCATCTCCGGCAGTTTGCCTTCCACCACGGCTTCGGCCATCACCGTGGCATCCTCGCGCATCATGACGTCAGCCACCTTGAAGTTGCCGGACTTCTGGGGCAGGGTGAGCTTGAACTTCTGCGTCTTGAAGCCCATGAACGACACTTGCAGCGTATAGGTGGCGGCGGGGATGCCGGGCAGCAGGAACTGTCCGTTCTGCTTTGTCGTGGCTCCGGCTATCATCGAGTCGCGCTCGTTCAGGAGCTTCACGCCGGCACCCTCCAGGGGTTGCAGCGACTGGTTCTCGAAGACGGTGCCGCGTATGTTGAGCCTCATCGGCTGCTTCTGCTGTGCAGGAGCCGGTGTCTGTGCCAGTGCCGCGGCGGCAGCCATCAGCAGCAGGAGCAGCAGCGTGTGTCGTAGAATCTTTGCCATGACATATAATATGACATGCCTCGCGGACGAAAGTTTAATGCTCTTCGAAAATATGCGCCTTGCTCTTCCGGAATAAGCGCCTGGTCGCTTCGGGCAGAAGCGAGAAGAGGATGCACCGGTACAGTGCGGTGCATCCTCTCCTTATATATATAAATAACGTATAGTCGGCTTGTTATTTCAGGACCATCGTCAGTGTGGCAGTGTAGTTCTGGTTGCCCTTGATCTCTGTATCCAGCGTCAGCGCAACACTTGTCGGTGTGAAGTCCACCTTGATGTCGCTGTTGTCGCTGAGGAACTTGTTGCCGAACTCAGATCCGTTGCGCTGTTTCAGGTGGATGTATTCCTGCTTATCCTCGTCGGTCCATTCCCACATGCAGCCGTCGGAGGGTCCGTCGCTGTACTCGATGGAGAAGAGTCCGTTCTTGTCGAACGTCATGCTTGTGATGACCTTGCGCAGTGCATCCTTCTCTCTGTCGGTCAGGTTTGCTCCTGCATCCTCGGCGGCAGTGAGGAATTCCTCCATGTTGCCGTTCTCTACGATCTTCGACACGTTGACGTCACCTTCCAGCACGATGTTCATCTGGGCCACTTCCCATGTGCGGCACAGGTTGTTGGTCTGCCTGGAAGCTTCGTTGGGGTCGGGCACAGTTACCGGGACGGTGATGGTCACTTCGAACGAGTACAGCTCGCCATCGAGGTAGATGACGATGAGAATCTTAATCGTCACGTTCTGCGTAGCCTTGGTGGAAGCCTTAACCACCGTGCCGACAGGATTGCCCGCGTCGTCGACGATGTAGTAGGTGTTGCCTTCGATCAGGGCATTGTAGGTGGCGAACTTCGTCTTGCCGTCCGGTGTCTTGACTTCGAAGATGGCCTTTCCGCTCTCGGTGATGTTGATGCCGTTCAGATAGGCATCCTTGCCCTCCTTGTCCTTAATCTCGTCGACGGGCAGCACAAACGCCGTGGCCTGCTCTGCGTAGGCCGGTTTGATGAACTCGCCGTTGTATTCCTGTTCTGCGGGAGGAATGGGGTCACTGGAACTGCAGGACGTGTTGAACAGAGCCAAGCATGCAGCTATGGCAAGGGGAAATAAGTACTTTTTCATATTCTTCTGTTATTTGTGTGACTTGGAAATGTGAACTCTTGATGCTGGAATCAGAAGATGCGGCAGTTGACGCGAATCTTCAGTACGGGGTATACGCGGAACTTCTCCATGATGCGGATTGCTTCGCTGATGTCCTCATAGTCGGGGTTGTCGGTAGTGATGCGTCCGCGGTCCAGCCGCTCGTTGCGTATCACGAAGTCGCCCGTCTCGTAGTCGAAGTACTTGACGTTGCCGAAGACTCCTGGCTTGCCCCAGAACTGTACGCCCAGGTCGAACTGTACACCCACGCGATGCTTCGTGATGGCACGGCCGAAACCGATGCCCACGTAGGGCTTGAAGGCGTTGACCTTCATGTCGAGGTTGATGTTGCCGTCGTCGCCAGCCACCAGGGAGTACTGGCTGTAGATGGAGCGTGTGCTGCCCAGCTCAATGCCGGAGTTGCCCCAATAGGCCTCCTTTACGAAGGGCCCCGCATTGTAGACGGAAGCAATGGTGCGGCCGCCGATGTAGGCACCGGCTGTCAGGTGGAACGAACTCTTCTTGAAGGGGTAGTAGTCGAACAGCAGGTGGAAGTCGCCCATCTTCAGCTTGCCCTCGATGTCGACGTTGGGAGCCGTGAAGACGGCTGTGTTGTCCAGATGGATGTCGGTGGTGTACTTGATTCTCGGCATGAACGTATAGCCCGCACGGACAGCGAAGTTATAGGTCATGGGGGCGGCCACGTCAACGCCGATACCGTCGAGGCCAAGCGAAATGCCGGCGCTCAGGTGGTTGAAGAACTTGTAGTCTTCCGGGGCCAGCTGGGCAAGGGACTTACCGATGCCTAATGCGGCCATTACACAAACAAGGAGTAGTCTCTTCATAATCAGAACTTAATTATTGGTTTAATACTATTTAACTGTTTCCTTCGCAAAGTTAAAGAAAAATATAATACGTTCCAAGAAAAAGAGAACATAATGTATGTCAAATGGTACAAAAGTACGCGAAATAGTTGCAAAGAAGCAAAATAACTCGTAACTTTGTACAGAAAATGAACTAATTAGTCACCGAAACAGCATGACAAACACCAAACGAATGAAGAAGTTCCTCAGTTTTCCCCTTGTTGCCCTGGCCTGCGCATGTGTCGGAGGCGGCACGGCAGGAACAGAACAAGCCCACTTCGAATGGGGCATAGCCAAGCTTTGCATCGAGAATCCCATCGCGCCGGATGCCAAGGAGTGCTACCACATCGAGCTCAATCTTGACACGCTGGGCGGCGACGGAGCCCTGGCCGCTGAGCTCTCCGCCGTGCTGCGCGACAGCGTGCTCTACGCGCCGGTGCGTGCCACCGTCATTGAGACGATGGCTGCCTTTGCCGACAGTCTGGAGACGGAGTGGAAGACGGAGCTGGCCGAATGGTACGACCCCGATGCGGAATACAAAGACATGTACCAGTACTATTACAAGGTGGATGGACGTCCGACGGAGCAGGCGAGCGACAGCATCCTCTCGTACATATCGACGACGGACTGCTATCTGGGCGGCGCTCACGGCAGTTATGTGATCCACTATTACAACTTCGACAGGAAGGGCGGCAAGCTCATCGACATAAAGGATGTCGTGCCTGCCGACAAGAAGGCGCAGGTGCTGAAGGCAATGGAACAGCAGCTCTGCAAGGACTGGGGTGCGCTGAATCTTGCCGACCTGCAGCAGAAGACGGGCATCACCATGCTGGGCGACCTCTATCTGACCAATAACTTCCTGCTGAAAGGCGACAGCATCGAGTTCCTCTTCAACCAGTACGAGATAGCTCCCTACGCTGCCGGACTCATCGGCATCACCATCCCGTTGCCTGCCAACCAGTAGCGGCATACCAGGAAGTCTTCTGGAATTTGTCGTTCAGGCCGTAGTAATCGTAGGTGTTTAGCGGGACGAACATCGACACGCCGCCGTAGCACTCCGGGTCGTACACCCTGGAGACGGTGCTTGTGACGGCAAACCAAGTGTTTGTGTCGGACAGCGTCCGCAGGGGGACAGCCTGGTCGAAGGCTTCCATCCAGGCGTTGTAGTCCTCCTCTTTCTCTGTGAGGAGGCGGCGCATCGTGGTGCGCATGTCGAAACAATAGGTGTACTTGTCGATGGTGGTGCTGTAGGGCTGGAAGCCGGAAGTGGACGGCTCGGAGCGCTCCATGAAGAAGGGAGTCAGCAGCCGGCCCGTTGCCTCGGCCAGCGGTTCCAGCTTCGAGCAGTCGATGCAGGAGAGGAGCACGCCGGAGTAGTAGTGGCCGTTGTGCGAGGAGGGGTAGGCCGCGTCGTAGCCACGGACGATGCCTTCCACGTCGCTCCTGCACAGGGCTCCGATGATTTTGTCGTAGGGTGCGCCCGGACCCGGTATCTCGGCGGGCGAGCCGATCATCCAGTCTGTCACGTCCCGCAGCTCGTAGGCCACCTCGATGCATTGCATGAAGCAGGCGTCGAAGAAGATGTAGTCGAACTTAGGCAGGTGCGCCAGCACGTCGTGCAGCACGGGTATCTCCATTTCGCTGGGCATGTTGGCGGCGTTGGTGCCTCGGTTCTCGTCCTTCCCGAAGGTGTTGCGGCGCGGTGCCCACCCCGTGGCGTGCGACCACATGGAGAGCCCGTAGTGGCGAGCCGGGAACATGTGTTCTATGTCGCGCAGCACGCTGAGCATCGTCAGCGAGTCGGTGCTGCACTGTTCTTCCTTGTACTGTTTCCAGAGTTGTATCCCGCTTTTTGCCGAAATCTCGTAGATGGCAGGTACCTTCCGGTCGTCGATGTAGACGAAGAAGTTCACGTTTTCCGGTATCTGGTTCTTGCCGCGGACCATTTCTGTGGTGTCGAGTGCCACAGAACCGCTGAGGCTGTTGTCGGCTGCGATGTAGACGATGACGGTACGTTCGGCTTCCGTCCGGGGCTGCGGCTCGGGTTCGGCAGGCGGATTGGTGGTGTCGTGGCATCCGGCCAGCAGCAACATATTATATAATATAATAATGTATAGGCAAAATCGTTTCATGGGCGCAAAGGTACGAAAAAGTTGAGAGTTGAGTGTTGATAGTTGAGAGTTTTTGTCCATAAAACACTTTTTTTAACCTTTTCCCTGCCGTTCTTTGGCATTTTTCCGAAGGTTATGGCATTTTATCCTGCGGGTTTTGCCCGGGAAGCGTCGCCGTCGGCATGTCACTCTCGCTTTTGCTTGAAGCGGAGGCGCACCCCCCTTCTTCAGGAAGCGCCCGGTGCTTATTTCGGAAGCGCCTCGCGCTTATTTCGGAAGCGCCTCGCGCTTATTTTGGAAGCGCCTCGCGCTTATTTCGGAAGCGCAGTGCTCTTATGGGCATCACGGCACGCCGCGTCGGGAGGAAGAGCACGCCGTGTTGTGACGAAGACCGTGCCGTGTTGTCGGGGCCGGAAGGGAGAATCTGCCGAAACTTGGCTTATCACACAATAAGAGAGCACGTTTTCTCGTTATTATAGAGATATGCAGTGGATAAACAGAATCCGTCAGGTGAAGATAGTGCTGGTTGTGCTGGCCGTCGTGCTCAGTGTGGCTTCGCTCGTCGTCTCACATTTCCTGGTGCGCGACCTCAAGGCAGAGGAGCAGCGCAAAATGGAGATTTGGGCCGAAGCGATGCGCTCGCTGAACAATGCCGACGAGACAACCGACCTCACGCTCGTGTGGACCGTGCTCAACAGCAACAACACCATCCCCGTCATCGTGCTCGACAGCGAAGGCCGCGTGCAGGACTACCGCAACATAGAGACCACGGCAGCCTCCGCTTCGGCCCTCGACACGCTCGTCCTGAACCGCGCCCTCTCCATGCGGCGGGCCGGACGGGTCATTCGCATCAACCTCGGCGACGCCGACTACATGGAGATCTGCTATGCCGACAGCCTCATCCTGCGCCGTCTCGCCTGGTGGCCCTACGTGCAGCTCGGCGTGGTGCTCATCTTCGTGGTCGTCGCCATCTTCGCCCTGCTCAGCAGCAAGAAGGCCGAACAGAACAAGGTGTGGGTAGGCCTCAGCAAAGAGACCGCCCACCAGCTCGGCACGCCCATCAGCAGCCTCATGGCATGGCACGAGGTACTGCGCGAGACGTACCCCGACGACCAGCTCCTGCCCGAGATGGGCAAAGACGTGCAGCGCTTGCAGCGCATCGCCGAACGCTTCAGCAAGATAGGCTCGCAGCCAGAGCCGAAGCCCGAGAACCTGGGCGAGGTGCTCTCAGCAGTCGTGCAGTACATCAGCCGTCGCACCAGCAACCGCGTCAGCATCACTTGCCAACTGCCCGACGAGGCCATCATCGCTCCCCTCAGCGCCCCGCTCTTCGAATGGGTCGTGGAAAATCTCTGCAAGAACGCCATCGATGCCATGGAAGGCAAGGGCAGCATCACCCTGACGGCACGCGAAGAGCCCGACTGCATCAGCGTGGAAGTGGCCGACACGGGCAAAGGCATACCCAAGAACCGCTTCAGCTCCGTCTTCACCCCAGGCTATACCACGAAAGAGCGCGGGTGGGGACTCGGACTGTCGCTCGCCAAACGCATCGTAGAGGAATACCACAACGGGCGCATATACGTGAAAAATTCCGAGATCGGAAAGGGCACAACCTTCCGTATTGAGCTCAAAAAACACTAATACTGCATTTTTTCGCACCAAATCTTGCACATGTATTCGTTTTTTTTTGTAATTTTGCAGCCCGATGGAGAAACTGGACGGTTATATAGTTGATTTGAAAGGCATGACCGACGAGAATGTGTCTTATCGTTGGCAGGCCGGGAATGACTTCTTCTCCGCCGTTCAGGGTCCGGAAATCAGGCAGGGTCTGCTCGACGTAGCACTACGGGTGAAGAAGACGTCGGGCGCCTACGAACTGGAGTTTCAGCTGCAGGGAACGGTGCAAGTGACGTGCGACCGCTGCCTCGAGCCAATGGACCAGCCCATCGATGCCCAGTGCACACTGCGTGTCAAGATGGGCAGCGAATATGCCGACGACGGCGAGGTGGTCACCATCCCCGAAAGGGAAGGCATCATCAACGTGGCCTGGAACATCTACGAGTTCGCAGCTCTGCAGATACCCCTCCGGCATGTTCACCCCGACGGGCAATGCCCCGTCCCCACTCCTGACTTTTCCTCCGAGCCAAGCGGCGAGGAGAAAAGCGACCCGCGATGGGCAGAACTGAAAAAATTAGTAAACAGTAAATAGTTAAATAGTAAAATTGAATTATGGCACATCCTAAAAGAAGACAGTCCAAGACCAGGACTCTCAAGAGAAGAACTCACGACAAGGCAGTAGCTCCCGCACTGGCAGTATGCCCCAACTGCGGCGAGTTCCACATCTATCACACGGTTTGCCCCGCCTGCGGCTACTACCGCGGCAAGGTTGCCATCGAAAAGGAAGCTTAAAAAGTTGAAAAGTTAAAAAGGTGAAGAGGTAAAAGGGATAATAGTTGAAACGCGTTTTCAATTCTTTACCTTTTCACCTTTTCACCTTTTTCAGAACATGCCAATGGAAAAAATCAATGCCGTCATAACCGGCGTGGGCGGGTATGTGCCCGACTATATCCTCGACAACGAGGAGATGTCGCGGATAGTGGATACCAGCGACGAGTGGATCATGGAACGCATCGGCGTGAAGACACGCCACATCCTCAAGCCCGAACAGGGAAGCGGAACAAGCTACATGATGACACGGGCCGTGGCCCAGCTGCTGCGCAAGACGCAGGCGGACCCCGAATCCGTGGAGCTCGTCATCTGTGCCACAACGACGCCCGACTATCATTTCCCCTCCACGGCATCGCTCGTCATCGGCAACTGCGGACTGACCGCTGCCTTCGGCTTCGACATGGAGGCTGCCTGTGCAGGCTTCCTCTATGCGATGGAGACGGGGGCAAGCTTCATCCGTTCGGGCAGATACAAGCGCATCATCGTCTGTGGCGGCGACCACATGAGCTCCATGACCAACTACGAGGACCGCAACTCCTGCCCCATCTTTGGCGACGGCGCCGCGTGCGTCATGATGGAAGCCACAACCGAGGAGGTGGGACTCATGGACGGCTTCTATCAGGTCGACGGCAAGGGATACCAGAACCTGCACATGGCGGCAGGCGGTTCGGCCAAGATGCCCAGCCATGAGACCGTCGATGCCCGCGAACATTTCGTCTATCAGGAAGGCCGTGCCGTGTACAAGCATGCCGTGCTCGACATGTCGTCTGCCGTGAAGACCATCACCAAGCGGAACAATCTGACGAAGGAAAACATCGCGTGGGTCGTGCCTCACCAGGCCAACATCAACATCGAGATTTCCGTGGCACAGCGCATCGGCATCGAGAAGGACCATATCATGATCAACATCGACCACATGGCCAACACCTCGGGCGGCACGCTGCCCCTCTGCCTGTGGGAGTACGAGCCGCAGCTCAAGAAGGGCGACAAGCTGGTCTTCACCGCTTTCGGTGCCGGCTTCACCTGGGGCGCGAGCTACATGATATGGGGCTACGACGGCGCCCCGGAAGCGGCCAAGGAGCCCGCACAGTTCTTCAAGGAAGGGCTCATGACACGCGAAGAATGGAAGAAACTTCGCCAAAATGCATAATTCTCAATTCATAATTCATAATTAGGAAAGCGCAACAAATGTTGGTGCCACACAGCCAAGTGAGAAGGATAATTGTGAATTATGAATTATTAATTATGAATTGATGTTCAAGTCCGGCTTTGTCAATATCGTAGGCAACCCGAATGTCGGGAAGTCCACCCTCATGAATCTCCTCGTAGGGGAGCGCATCTCCATTGCCACCTTCAAGGCGCAGACCACGCGACACCGCATCATGGGCATCCTCAACACGCCCGACATGCAGATATGCTTCAGCGACACGCCGGGCGTACTCAAGCCCAACTACAAGCTGCAGGAACAGATGTTGCAGTTCAGCGAAAGTGCCCTGCAGGATGCCGACGTGCTGCTCTACGTCACCGACATGGTGGAGACTCCCGACAAGAACAGCGACTTTCTGGACAAGGTGAAGCGCATGACCGTCCCGGTCCTTGTGCTCATCAACAAGATAGACCTCAGCGACCAGAAGGCTCTGACGGAGAAAGTGGAGCTGTGGCACGAGGCGCTGCCCGAGGCGGAGATTGTGCCTATCAGCGCTTTGCACCGCTTCAACGTGGACAACGTGCTGCGGCGCATCCAGGAACTCCTGCCCGAATCGCCCGCCTACTTCGACAAAGACCAGTGGACCGACAAGCCCGCCCGCTTCTTCGTCACCGAGATTATCCGCGAGAAGATACTCCTCTACTACGATAAGGAGATACCCTACAGCGTGGAGGTCGTTGTGGAACAGTTCAAAGAGACGGACAAGAACATCCGCATCGGCGCAGTCATCTTCGTGGAGCGCGAGTCGCAGAAGGGCATCATCATCGGTCACGGAGGCGTTGCCTTGAAGCGTGTCTCGACGGAAGCCCGCAAGAGTCTGGAGAAATTCTTCGGCAAGAGCATCTACCTGGAAGTGTTCGTCAAGGTGGACAAGGACTGGCGTCAGAGCGATCGCGCCATGAAAGCGTACGGCTACAACCTGGAGTGAGAGCGTCCTCCCAACGTCCCTGAGAGGGGAGGGACACGATGTGACAATTCTAAAGCGCAAGATAAACAAATGATTAACATCGCCATTTTTGTCTCCGGCGGCGGCACGAACTGCGAGAACCTGATTCGCTATTTCCGGGATTCGGACTTCGTGAAGTGCGCCTTGGTGGTCAGCAACAAGTCCGATGCCTATGCCCTGGTGCGTGCCGAGCGCCTCGGTGTGCCTACAGCCGTGCTTACGAAGCAGCAGCTGAACAGCCCGGACGAGACGATGCCCCTGTTGCAGGAGTATGGCATCGACTTCATCGTGCTGGCCGGCTTCCTGCCGCTCGTCCCGGATTACCTCATCGAAGCCTTCCCGCGCCGCATCGTCAACCTGCATCCCGCCCTGCTGCCCAAGTTCGGCGGAAAGGGCATGTGGGGCCATCATGTACACGAGGCGGTGAAGGCTGCAGGCGAGAGCGAGACGGGTATGACCGTCCACTACGTCACCCCTGTCTGCGACGGCGGCGAGATCATCGCGCAGTTCCGCACGAGCCTTTCGCCCGACGACACCGTGGACGACATCGCGGAGAAGGAACACCAGCTCGAGATGGCGCATTTCCCGCAGGTCGTGGAACAGGTCCTCCGCGAGGTGAAATAAACCGCCGCGTGCTCTTTTTCCCGTTTTTTCTTGCATTGTTCGCAAGAAAAGGGTAACTTTGTAAGCGAAATTTACATAATAACCATAAAAAACACGTAGATTATGCTTAAAAATTACCTTTTGGGAACATGCAGACTGCTGCTTGCGGTCCTTGCTTGTTTTGTCCCGACCGGCATCTTTGCCGTGACGGAAGTCAATGTGGAGAAGGCAGGAACGCTCTCCTCGCTCATTGAGACATCCGACAAGGAACTGCGGGTGACAGGCGTCATCAACGGCACCGACATCAAGTTCATCCGCGACATGGTGGTGGCAGGCACGGTGACGAGCCTCGACTGGTCGGGCGTCCGCATTGTCAGCGGCGGTTCGGCTTATGTGGAAAGCTACACCACGGCCAACGACATCATCGGCGAGAAGATGTTCTACGAATGCTCCAAACTGCAGCAGATGGTGTTGCCGACGACCCTGACAGCCATTCGGACCAACGCCTTTGCGCGGACCGGACTCAAGACAATCGACATCCCCGGCACCGTGACCAGCCTTGGCGGCGACGCCTTTGCCTATTGCGGTTCGCTGGAAACGGTCGTCATCGGCAGGAAGGTGAGCCAGCTCGGTCAGGGCGTCTTCTACTCCTCTGCTGTCAAGACGGCTTACGTAAAGCCCATGACGCCCCCGTCCACTCCCGCCTACCTCTTCTCGTCGAGTCCCAAAATCATCGTCTATACGGATGTCCTGACCGACTACCGGCAGTCCAGTTGGAAGGAGTATGGCACCATCGCCGGCGGCCTGGAGAATACATATCCCGTGGAGCTTGACCCCGCAGAAGCCGCCAAGACCCTGTGCGGCAACTTCTTCGAGGATGCAGCCTGCACGCAGCTGAAGGCCGAGTACCAGGCCATGAGCGACGAAGACCTGACCGCTGCCCTCACCGAGGTCGGCATGCCCGAGCTGATGGTCAGCACAGCCCTCAAGGTAAAGAACGCCAGCTGGGCAAAGTTCGAACAGGACTTCCGCATCCACGACTACAAGCCCTACAGCGACGCCTCCTATTGGAACAACAAGATGATGAGCACCGGCGGCTCCTACATGGGCAACCCCACCGGCATCTACGCCAAGGAGGACGGCGAACAGATCTACGTCTTTGTGGACAGCGACGTGGCCGACGACGCCACGCTCTACATTGCCGGATGCGTCGACAACCAGCTCATCTACAACGCCAGGACGGGCACCAGGCTGGAGAAGGGCCTGAACATCATCGACGGTGTGAAGAACGCTATCTACTACATCGTCTACGTTGCCGACACGAAGTCCATGAAGAAGACGCTCAGCGAGTGGCCCGATATAAAGATACACATTGAGGGCGGCGTAGTGAACGGCTACTATGATGTCAGCCGTCACAGCGACAGCGAATACCAGGCCCTCATGCGGGCTTCCACCTTGGGGCGCTTCACGGTGCGCGGAGGACACTCCCTCTTCCACCTCAAGACCATTTCCTACAAGACCGTCTTCCCGCGGACTATCGACAAGAGCATTGCCTGGTACGACAGCGTGGCCGTGTGGGAAAAGGAACTCATGGGCATGTGCGAGAGCGTAGCCTCCGGCAAGAAGGCCGGCTATCCCTGGTATCTGACGGGCGGCGAAGCCATCTATCCCATCTACTACAACAATCCGAACTTTGCCATCGAGGGCGAACCGAGCGATGCCGGCTACGCCAATTCCTCCCCGTACAGAGTTTCCTTCAACGGCATAGACTGCATCAAGAACTGTCTGAACGCCTTGAACACCTCGATGGACGACTGGTGCGCCGGCCACGAATGCGGTCACAATAACCAGCGAGCCATTAACGTCGAGGGCTGTACCGAAGCTTCGAACAACGTCTTCTCGAACCTGGTGCGCTACCTCGACGGCCTCAACACCTCCGGAGGCTCCACGCTCGCTACCGTCATGAACGAGTACGCACGCCACGAACCTTTCTACTACAGGGACGTGAACAGCCGCCTGCGCATGTACTGGAACCTCTATCTCTACTATCATCTGGGACAGAAGAACACCTCGTTCTACCCGGAGCTCTTCAAGGCACTCCGCAACGATCCGCTGGTTCTCTACAACTCTGCCAACAACAATAATGGCGGCCTGAAGTTCGTACGCAAGGTCTGCGAAGTGGCACAGGAGGACCTCACCGACTTCTTCGACATCTGGGGCTTCTTCGAGCCCATCAAGGCTGGCTCCATCATCGAGGACTACGGCAAGCATCCCATCGCCGTGACACGTGCCAACATCCTCAGCACGAAGGCCGCCATCGCCAAGTATCCCGTGAAGAACCGCGAGATAATCTTCGTGGAGGACCGTGCCGACTACGTGCTCTCCACAGGCTTCCTGCAGGCAGCAGGCAAGAAGCGTAACGGCCACGAGCAGGTGGGTCAGTGCGGCGACGTAGGTCAGTTCACCGACTATGTGCCGGGCGTCTGCCAGCCTTCGGACTACGTCTACCTGCAGTCCGACTCGCTCTTTGCCCTCGAAGGCTCGGGCGGACTGGGCTTCCTGATGCTCGACGGCGAAAACAACATCAAGTACGCCTCCAACTCGTGGAACTTCTGCGTTCCCACAAGCGTGGGCCGCGACTTCAAAATCTACTCTCTCGATGCCGACGGCTCGCTGCACGAAATTGCCAAGGCAGGCGAGGGCACCGTCTACGTCACCCTGACCCGTGCCGGCTCGCTCCGAAGCCAGCTGACGAACGACCAGGCCATCAAGCTCATCGTCAGCGGTCCCATCAATGCCACGGACCTCACCTATATGAAGCAGCTCGTCAACAAGCAGAACCTGCAGGCGATTGACCTGGAGAAGGCAGTCGTCACCTCGATAGCCGCCAACCTCTTCCAGGACAACAAGAAGCTTGCAGCCATCAAGCTGCCGCTCTCGCTGACATCCATCAACCAGGCGACCTTCTCGGGCTGTCTGCTCAAGTCGATAGTCATCCCCGACAAGGTGACATCGGTAGGCGGCGACGCCTTCGCATACTGTGGCCAGCTGAACACCGTCTACATAGGCAGCAGCGTCAAGACGATGGGTCAAGGCGTCTTCTACAGCTCGAACGTGAAGGATGCCTACGTCACGGCTCTCACGCCGCCCAGCATCGCCAGCTACCTCTTCTCCTCCAAACCGACGATTCACGTCTACGCCAGTGCCCTGGAAGCCTATAAGAACTCCGCATGGGCAGAGTTCGGCACGATAGTCGGCGACCTGACGGACGAGATGGTGGACGGCATCTGCATGCCCAAAGCCCTTCCCGGCGAGGAAATGTCGGGTGGTCAATGTTCAATGGAGGGTGACACCTACGACCTCTTCGGCCGTAAGGTCACGGACCTCAAGCCCGGCACCATCTACGTGCGGGGCGGAAAGAAGTTTCTGATGAAGTAATACGGCACGTGCCGCTTCCAGTACTCCCGCGGGAAAACTCCAGTACCACCGCGGGAGTACTGCAGTTTTCCCACGGCGGTACTGCTGTTCCCCTGCGGTGAGACTACTGTTCCCCCGCGGTGAGAATGACGGACAGGCACAGGGTTCCGACCGGAACCGCAAATAGAAAGTGATATGAAGGAGAAAGGAATTAGAGTAATACGCAGGGCGATGCTGACGTGCATTGCCTGTCTTATGTCGGCAAACGTTTGGAGCACAGACACCATCCACGTGGCAACGGCCGGCACACTGTCCTCGCTTTTGGAGACGACGGGCAGGATAGTCAAGATAACCGGCAGCGTGAACGGCACCGACATCAAGTCCCTCCGCGAGCGTATCGCCGCAGGAAAACTGACGAAGCTCGACCTCGAGGAAGCCAGCATCGTCAGCGGCGGCACGGCCTACTACGGGAAGCACAAGACGACAAACAACGTCATCGGCGACTCCATGTTCTACAGTTGCTCCAAGCTCACCGGCATCACCTTGCCCGTTTCCGTCACGGATATACGCAAGTCCGCCTTCCAGCTGACCGGCATCACAAAGGTGGAGATACCCGACGGCGTCACGCATCTGGGCGGAGCAGCGTTTGCCAATTGCAGTTCCCTCAAGACGGTTGTCATCGGACGGAAGGTCTCGCAGCTCGACCAGGCCGTCTTCTACAACTCCCCCTCCATAACGATGGTCTCGTCGAAGCCCAAGACGCCGCCCGCACTGGCCGCCTACATCTTCACGGCCAGCCCGACCATCCGCGTCTACTCCAGCGTGCTGGACGAGTACAAGGCATCCTCCTGGAAGCAGTACGGCACGCTCGTGGGCAGGCTGGAAAACTATTATCCCGAGGAAGCGGACTCCAGTGCCGTGGTTGGCGAACTGGCCGGCAAGTGGTTCGACGATGCCGCCTGCACACAGCTGAAGGCCGCCTACCAGGGCATGACCGACCAGGAGCTCTCGGAAGCCATGGCCGCGGACGGCATGCCCGCCTTCATGCGCACCATAGCCCTGAAGCTCAAGAACGAGGACTGGAAGCCCTACGAGAAGGATTTCCGCATCCACAGCTACAATGCCTACAGCGACGCCAACTATTGGAACGGCAAGCTCCGCACCACGGGCGGCTCCTTCATGGGCAATCCTACGGGCATCTACACGAAGGACTACGAGCCCCTCTACGTCTTCGTGGACAGCGATGTACCCGCCGGCGCTACCCTCTACATCGCGGGCTGCGCGGGAAACGACCTGGTGACAAGCGCCACGTCGGGCAAGATGCTGAAGAAAGGCCTGAACATCGTCGACGGGAAAGCGGACGCACTCTTCTACATATTATATACAGCTGACACGAAGTCGATGGCGAAGACGCTCGGCGAGTGGCCCGACATCAAGGTCCACATCGAGGGCGGCACCGTGAACGGCTACTACGACGCGAAGCGGCAGAGCGACCACGACTACCAGGCCATCCTCGCTGCCGCCACGCACGAACGCTTCACCGTCAAGGGCGGACAGGCCCTCTTCCACTTCAAGACGAGCACCTGCCGCGAGGTCTGGCCCAAGACCATCGACAAGAGTGTCTGCTGGTTCGACAGCCTGACCGTCTGGGAGAAAGAGCTGGCTGGCATCAGCGAAAGCGTGGCTTCCGGCCGTCGCGCCGGGGCGCCCTACTACCTGACGGGCGGCGATGCCATCTTCCCGCTGTACTACAACAACCCGAACTTCGCCATCGAGGGCGAGGCGACCGACGGCGGTTTTGCCAACTCCGCGTCCTTCCGCACGATGTACAACACGAAGGGCTGTGTGCAAAGCTCGTTCGACGTGAGCCGCACGGCCGACTTCGACGACTGGTGCGCCGCGCACGAATGCGGCCACAACAACCAGGGGCCCATCACCGTCGAGGGCGGCACCGAGGTCTCGAACAACCTCTTCTCCAACTATGTCCGCTTCCATACCGGGCTCGTCACGTCGCGCGGCGCTTCCCTCGCCACGGTCATGGACGAATACATGCGGCACGAACCGTTCTTCACCCGACCCCTCGAGAGCCAGATGCGCATGTACTGGCAGCTCTACCTCTACTACCACTTGGCACAGCGGAACACGGCCTTCTATCCCACACTCTTCAAGAAACTGCGCGAAGACCCGCTGACGCCCTACAACTCCAGCAACGGATGCCTGAAGTTCGTCCGTGCAGTCTGCGAGGTGGCAGGCGAGGATCTCACCGACTTCTTCCGCGTGTGGGGCTTCTTCGAACCGCTTACGAACTACACCGTCACGGACTACGGCGCACATTCCATGACGGTCCGGCAGGCCGACATCGACAGGACGCTCTCCGAGATAGCACAGTACCCGACGAAGAACCGCGAGATTCTCTTCATCGAGGACCGTGCCGACTACGTGCCCACCACGGGCTTCCTCACCACGGAGGGACAGAAGCGGCGCGACTCGAACCAGGTGGGCCAGTGCGGCAGCGTAGGCCAGTTCACCGACTACATCGGCGGCTGCCAGCCCTCGGACTACACCTATCTGCAGGCCGACTCGCTCTATGCCCTCGACGGCGAAGGCGGCCTCGGCTTCATGCTGCTCGATGCTGACGACAATCTCCTGTTTGCCGCCAATGCCAAGAACTTCTGCATCCCCAACTCTCAACTCTCAACTTACAACTCTACTCCCTCGACGCTGACGGCTCGCTGCACGAGATTGTGAAGGCCGGCTCTGGCACGGAATACGTCGTGATGCCCAGGGCAGGCGTCCTGGAGGACTCCCTTTCAGCCAAGGCAATCAAGGCTGTCATCAGCGGCAGCATCAACGGCAAGGACATTAAGTACATGCGTCAGCTCCTCGCCAACGGCAACCTCCAGTCGCTCGACCTTTCCAATGCCAAAGTGCTGACATCCAACATGCCGTACTATCAGAGCTACACCACCGCGCTCAACGTAGTGGGCCCCTACGCTTTCGATGGCTTCAAGAAGCTCGTCGCCATGCGTCTGCCCGAGAAGGTGACAAAGATAGATGACAGAGCCTTCCGCTTCTCGGGGCTCAAGATGATTGTCATTCCCGACGTCGTCTCCACGATAGGCCTCGAAGCCTTTGGCGGCTGCGAGAAGCTCACGACGGTCGTTCTCGGCGGGAAGGTCCGGACGATGAGCCAGGGCGTCTTCTACAATTCGCCCGTCAAGGACGTCTACGTCAAGGCCCTTGCGCCGCCCACTCTCGGGGACTACATCTTCAACAGCAACCCCACGATTCACGTCTACGCCAGCGCCCTTGCCAAATACCAGGCTTCGGGCTGGGCCAAGTACGGCACCATTGTCGGCGACCTGACAGACGAAATCATCGACGGCATAGCCTCTCCCGAAGCTCTTCCCCGCGAAGAAATGGCGGGTGCTCAATGGGGGGTGGGGAGTGACACCTACGACCTCTTCGGCCGCAAGGTTTCCGAGCTCCAGCCGGGCACCATCTACATCCGCGGCGGAAAGAAGGTTTTCGTCAAGAATGCTGACATGTTACAGACGGGCTGCAAATAACTATTCATTGCAAACTATTCTTCTGAAAATTTTCTCATTCCAATAATAATAATTGTTATCTTTGCAACCAATTCACATAGGATTGTATCATCATGAACGAGAATTTCGCTATACAGCTCTTTGAGGGCAAGAAAGTTCGCATCGTATGGGATGCAGAACAGGAGAAGTACTATTTCTCTGTAACGGATATAGTGCAAGTGTTGACCGACAGTGCTGATGTCAAGCAGTACATCAAGCGAATGCGGTCACGTGATTCGGAACTCAACTCTAAGTGGGTACAATTTGTACCCCTGTTGTAATGTTGGCTCCAGATGGCAAGCGACGCAAGACGCAAGCCGCTGATCTTGAAGGCATTTTTAGAATCATCCAGGCCATACCTTCCAAGAAAGCCGAACCTGTGAAACAATGGCTTGCCGAGTTGGGCAGTATGCGTGTTGACCAAATGATTGACCCGGAACTGACCTTTCAGATGGCCGTCGAGGACTATCGTCGTCAAGGCTACAGCGACCGCTGGATAAACGAGCGCATGCGCTCCATCGAGATGCGCAAAGAGCTGACCGATGAGTGGCATCGTTCCGGCATACATGAGCCTAAGGACTTCGCCATTCTGACAAATGTGCTGACAAAGGCATGGAGCGGCATGACCACAGGCGAATACAAGCGTTACAAGGGGCTGACCAAGCAGAACCTGCGCGACAACATGACGAATGTGGAACTGGCACTCAACACACTTGCCGAGGTAGCTACCACGGAGTATTCTCGCCAATCTAAT
>JAFUVM010000065.1 GCA_017483665.1 Bacteroidaceae bacterium | reverse complement strand
TGAAGAGCTTGAGGTTGTTGTTGAAGGCCTGTATGCTCTCGAGGTCGAGGTGGTTGGTCGGCGTGTCGAGGATGAGGCAGTTGGCGTTCTTGAGCTGCATGCGGGCAATCATGCAACGCATCTTTTCGCCGCCGCTGAGGACGTTCACCTTCTTCAGGACCTCTTCTCCGCTGAAGAGCATCCTGCCGAGGAATGCCTTGAAGTAGACCTCGTTGCCCTCGCCGAACTGGCTGAGCCAGTCCACGAGGTTCAGTTCGCTCTGGAAGAATGCGGTATTGTCGAGCGGCAGGTAGGCTGTCGTGATGGTGATGCCCCATGAGAACTTGCCGGCCTGTGCCTCGCGGTTGCCGTTGATGATTTCGAAGAGAGCCGTCATAGCCCTTGGGTCGCGGCTGAGGAAAACGACCTTGTCGCCCTTCTCGACGGTGAAGCTGACGTTGTCGAAGAGGACTGCGCCGTCGTCGCTGACGGCCTTCAGTCCTTCCACTTCCAGGATTTGGTTGCCGGGCTCGCGGTCCATCTGGAAGATGATGCCCGGGTATTTGCGGGTCGAGGGCCTGATTTCCTCGACGTTGAGTTTCTCAAGCATCTTCTTGCGACTAGTGGTCTGCTTGCTCTTTGCCACGTTGGCAGAGAATCGGCGGATGAACTCCTCCAGCTCCTTCTTCTTCTCCTCGGCCTTGGCCTTCTGGTTCTGTGCCTGGCGAAGAGCGAGCTGCGAGCTTTGGTACCAGAAGCTGTAGTTGCCGGCGAACATCGTCACTTTGCCGAAATCGATGTCGATGGTGTGGGTGCAGACGCAGTCGAGGAAGTGTCGGTCGTGGCTGACTACCAGCACTGTGTGCTCAAATTCGCTCAGGTATTGCTCGAGCCACTGCACGGTTTCGAGGTCGAGGTCGTTCGTAGGCTCGTCGAGCAGCAGGTTGTCGGGGTTGCCGAAGAGAGCCTTTGCCAGCATGACGCGCACTTTCTCGTTGCCCGAGAGCTCGCCCATGAGCTGGTAGTGCTTGGCTTCCTTGATGCCGAGACCCGAGAGCAGGGCAGCGGCATCGCTTTCTGCTTCGTAGCCTCCCATCTCGGCAAACTTGTCCTCGAGCTCGGCCACGCGGATGCCGTCCTCGTCGGAGAAGTCCGACTTCGAGTAGAGTGCCTCGCGTTCCTTCATGATGTCCCACATTGTGGTGTGGCCCATGAGGACGGTATTGAGCACGGTTTCCTGGTCGTACTGGAAGTGGTCCTGCGAGAGTACGCTGAGGCGTTCGCCCGGACCGAGCTCTACGGTTCCCTTTGTAGGCTCCAGCTCTCCGCTGATGGCTTTGAGCAGGGTGGACTTGCCTGCGCCGTTGGCACCTATTACGCCGTAGATGTTTCCGTTGGTGAACTTGAGGTTGACGTCCTTGTAGAGGACACGTTTGCCGAATTGAACGGCGATATTGGAAAGGGTAATCATTATGTAATTTACTGTTAACTATTTGCGGTTTAGATTTATGTTCAATGGCTTTGGCTGCCTTAGGCGTCGCCTCATTTTGAATTTATTAATTTTGAATTTTGAATCAACATGAGTTATCTTATTCTCAGTATGTCGCCTACTTGTACGGCTTGCGGTTCGTCCCAGCCGTTCAGCTTGCAGAGCGATTCCAGACGGATGCCGTAGAGTTGTGCGATGTCGAAGAGGCTTTGGTTGACTTCGACGATGTGTATGGGGTTCTTGCGAAATTCGCGGGACGCGCATTTGCGTTTCTTTTGCAGATAGATGACGTCGCCGGCCGTTGGGGCATAGTCGCGCGGCAGGTCGTTGTAGTTGTAGAGCTTGCGCAGGCTGACGCCCGTGTTGCGGCTTATGGTAGCCATGTCGTCGCCTACCTCCACGATGATGAAGTAGTTCTTGTTGCCTTTGTAGACGACATGACGGTTGAAGAAGTCGTTGCCCGGCACGGCGCTGGCCTGCTTGATTGCCGCACTCTTCTGCGAGCGGTACTTGCCTGTGTCGAACTGGTTGAGGTTGTACATCTCGATGAGGCGGATGAGGGCGTCGGCATAGGTGGGACTGGTGGCATAGCCGGCTGCTTTCAGTCCGCGAGCCCAGGCGCGGTAGTCGGTCTTGCCGAGGCGGTAGAGGCCTTGGTAGCGTTTGCCTTGCAGGAACTTCGAGTGGTCGACGTAGCTTTCCCTGGCGCTTTTGTACTTGCGGAACCGGTCGTTGGGCGCGTCGTCGCTCTGAACGATATACGGCCCTGTCCACGAGCCGCCCACCTTGATGCCGAAGTGGTTGTTGGCCTCGCGGGTCAGCCTGCTTCGTCCGGCGTTGCTTTCCAGCAGTCCTTGTGCCAGGGTGATGCTGGCCGGGATGTGGTACTCGTTCATCTGCTCGACGGCCCAGTCCTTGTATTTGTCTATGTACGACCAGTAGGCCTGATTGGTGCTTTGTGCCAAGCAGAAAAGGGTCGCGAAGAAGAATAAAAAGCTAAGAGAATGTCTGCGGAAAGTCATTATTGCTCAAATTTCGGTGCAAAATTAGTGAAAAAAAGCCACTTTACGAAAAAAAGAGCTAACTTTGTGTCGGAAAAAGACGTTTCTTATGAGAGAGTACAAGATTGAGTCCATTCTGCACATCTACGAGATGTCGGAACTTTGTGCAGCCGACCGCGAACTGGTGGAAGCTGCGAAGCAGGCTACGCGGGGAAGCTATTCGCCCTACAGCAAGTTCTGTGTGGGTGCGGCAGTGCGGCTGCAGAACGGCATTGTCTTCACGGGCGCGAACCAGGAGAATGCGGCTTTCCCCTCGGGATTGTGTGCCGAGCGAACGGCTCTCTTTGCGGCCAATGCGCAGTACCCCGACCAGCCTGTCGTGGCCTTGGCTGTTGCGGCTCGCAAGGGCCGCCGCTACTTGGTGCAGCCCATTCCGCCTTGCGGGGCTTGCCGACAGGTGATTTCGGGTGTGGAGGACCGCTTTGCCACGCCCATCCGCATTCTGCTCTACGGCACGGACGGCGTGCTTGTATCGGAAGGCATCAGCCCGTTGCTGCCGCTTCGCTTTGTCGATGAAGACATGCGGTAGGGGCGTATCTTGCCTCAGAGGTCGTGGTGCAGCAGGCGGTACTCGGCCATTTCCTCGTACTTTGTGCCGGGCTTGCCGTAGTTGGCAAAGGGATAGATGCTGATGCCGCCGCGGGGAACGAAGATACCGGTCACCTCGATGTACTTGGGGGCCATGAGGCGGATGAGGTCTTTCATGATGATGTTGACGCAATCCTCGTGGAAGCTGCCGTGATTGCGAAAGCTGAAGAGGTAGAGCTTGAGGCTCTTGCTCTCCACCATACGCTTGTCGGGCAGGTAGCTGATGCGTATCTCGGCGAAGTCGGGCTGCCCGGTGATAGGGCAGAGGGCCGTGAACTCGGGGCAGTTGAAGCGTACCCAGTAGTCGTTATCGGGGTGTTTGTTCTCGAAGGCTTCCAGCACCTCCGGGTTGTAGTCTTGTGGAATCTCAGCTTTCTTGCCTAACGATTTCAGGCCTTCCTGTTTTCTGTCGTCCATAGAAGAAGGGAATAGGGAATAGGGAATAGGGAATAGGGAATAATTTGGAACCGCGAAAAATCTCTCAACTCTCAACTCTCAACACTCAACAAGTACTTCTCCAGTCCTTCGCGGCGGAGCTTGCAGGAGGGACAGTGTCCGCAGCCGTCGCCTACGATGCCGTTGTAGCAGGTGAGCGTGCGATAGCGGATGATGTCGAGCACGCCGAGCTTGTCGGCCAGGGCCCATGTCTGCTGCTTGTCGAGCCACATGAGCGGGGTGTGCAGGCGGAACTGTTCGTCCATGGCGAGGTTGAGCGTGACGTTCAGGCTCTTGATGAAGTTGTCGCGGCAGTCGGGATAGCCGCTGAAGTCTGCCTGACCTACGCCCGTGATGATGTCGTAGATGCCGCGTTCGCGTGCGTAGATAGCTGCTATTGAGAGGAAGAAGAGGTTTCGCCCGGGTACGAATGTCGTGGGGTAGGGTGAGCCTTCCTTCGTCTCTTCTTCGATGTCGAGCTCCGGATTGGTGAGGCTGCACGATGTGCTGAGCTTGCTGATGAAGCTGATGTCCATGCTGTCCCAGGGAACGCCTGCCTCCTGGCAAAGCTGCCGGGCTATCTCGACCTCGTGGACGTGTCTTTGTCCGTAGCGGAAAGTGAGGGCATGCACCTCGTCGAAGTGCTTCAGAGCCCAGTAGAGACAGGTCGTAGAGTCCTGTCCGCCGGAGAGAACTACAAGTGCTTTCATTTTTAATCCCCCACTGCCTTCATGTATTCCTGCCAGAGCGCGTCGGTAGTATTCTCGGGCTTATCGCCGAGGATGTGCTTCATGGCCTTGTCCCACGACCAGGGCTTGAGCTCCACGGCCGAGCGGTTGAACTTGCGGATGAAGTCCTTGTCCTTGTTCAGGCTGATCCAGTAGATGAAGTAGCCCGTGACGCGGTAGCCTTTGCGCCATGAGTCGCCGCGTGTGCGGTCCTTGCTGCTGAAGTCCTGGTCGAAGCATCCGCAGGCCACGCGCACGGCGTCGGCCAGACCTTCGATGAAGAGCCAGTACTCGCTCTTGCCGTCGTACTGTCCGCATCCTTCGGGCGAGAGCTGGTAGGCATGGGTGAGCTCGTGGTAGAGCACGCCGCGTGTCTCGTAGTCGAGGCGCAGGGTGTCGTTTCCGGCAAAGCAGCGTTCAATCCAGTTCGTCGAGTAGCGGATGCCCACGTAGTCGCCCGAGCCGTATTTCTCGCTGATGCCGTCGTAGTCCTTGATGGTGTAGACGATGCGCTTCAGTCGCGGCACATTCTTGTCCTTCGGTCCGTAGTAGAGTGTCTGCAGGACGCGCAGGGCGTTCTCCTGGATGTAGGGTGCGGGGTTGGGGATGATGTTGTGGTAGATGCGTGAGCCTTCGCTTTCGGGAGCTTCGTCGTGGAACTCCACGTCACCGGGGTTGTAGCCCTTCCATTTCTTCTCCACCTTGATGGGTGCATGATACTTCGTGGCTTTGTAGATGGCCTGTGCCTGCATGCCGACGACGAATGCGGCGGCCATGAGGAATGCGAGTGTGCGTTTCATATCTCTTGTTTTTATATATTGGTGTTCTTGCTGTGCCTATGGGGACTGTTCTTTCCAATTCGGTTGCAAAGGTACATAAAAAAAACGGAACGGCAAAGAAAGTAGTTCTGTTTTTGTGTGAATACAAATTCCTCTCCACGTGAACATAAATTCCCCACGCCGTGGGCAGAAACTTTTTCAGTGGCTTGGAAATTTATTTCAAAGCCTTGGAAATATATTTTAGTGCCTTGGAAATATATTTCAGAGCCACTGAAAAAGTTTTGTCGCGTGAAGGAAAGAATTTGTGTCTGCGCGGTAGGGGATTTGTGTCCGCGCGGAAACGGATTTAATCTACTTTGAGGGGTAGACTTCAGGCCAGGCCTGTGTCCGCAGGGTTCTGGCGTTCAGGGAGTTCGGCGGAGTTGCGTTCGGCGGTAAGCGCCTTTTCGTGGTCCTCGAGCTGTACGGCCAGTCGTGCTATCTGCATCATCGTCTCGCCCCGTTGCTGCGTGACGGTCTGCAGCTTCGATGCGATGCTTTCCTGCACGTCGGGTGCCGTGGGGTTGCAATGCCCGTCCTCCGTGTCGAGGGCGATGAGGCGGCTGTTCAGGTCGTCCACTTTGGCTTGGCAGAGCAGCATGTCGGTACTGATCTGCTTCAGGCTGCTGCGTATCTGGCTCCAGTCCTTGCCGTCGGCAAAGACTTCGTCCAGCTCGCTCCTCTGCACGGGCGGATGCTTCAGGTTGAAGGCGTGTATCCATAGGTCGAGAGCCTCGTTCAGTTCGGTCTGTTCGCCTTCGAGCCTGTCGATATGGCTCTTGTAGTAGTCGTGCCGGCCCTGCATGATGTCGGCGGCGTGGCGGATGCTTTCCATCCGGTCGCGCTCCTCGTCGTACTGTTTGTGTGCGGCCCTGACGTTCTGCAGGCTCGTCTGATAGATTCCCTTGGCGTCTTCGCCCGCCGTGGCCTGCCCGTAGGTCTTGCGGTTCTCGGCTTTGCGTCCGTCCAGCTCTTCGGTCTGCTTTCCCGTGACGGCCGAGTAGCGTGTCAGCATCTGCCGCTGGGTCTTCAGACTTTCCAGGTTGGCCGTCTCCACGTCGAGCGCGGCCTTCGTCGCAGCAATCCCCTTTTCGGCGGCAAACCAGTCGGTGATGAGCTTCTGAATCTGTTCGTGCAGCAGTTCGGGGTTCTTCTGCCAAATGGCGTACCAGTCCTTGATAGTGACGCTCTTCTGCATGTTCTCGTAGGCACGTGTGAACTGTGCTGTGACGCTTTCCAGCCTTGTTCCCGCCTGTTCCACCTCGCGACTGAGCACCTGGCAGCCCGTGTTGAGCTCGCCGAGGCGGACGTTCATCTCGCTTTTCTTCTGTTCCAGGCTCTGCAGCTGTTCGCCGAGGCGTGCTATGCTGCTTTGGTGGAAGGTGAACGTCTCCAGCTCCTTCTCGGCCGTCTCAGCGTCGCGGCTGACGTTTTCGATGAACTGCCGGAGCATAGCCGTGCGTGCCTCCAGGTTGGTGCTCTCGGAGCATTCGCCGAAGGTGGGGTCCAGCTGGGCATAGAGCATCCATTCCTGCACGTCCTCGTTCTGGCGGATGCGCATGGCATTCAGCGCTGCCTCCTCGGCTTCCAGACTGCCCTGAGCGCTCCGCAGCTCGGCCTGCATCTCCGAGAGCTGGTGTTGCTTGGCGTTCGCCTCCGATGCCAGCAGCTCGTAGTCGCTCTTCATCTGCCCGATGAGCTTGCTCTGGTCCAGTATCGTGTCGCTGTGATAGGGGTGATGCGTAGCGCCGCAGACCGAGCAGGCCACGCCTTCCTTCAGGTCGGCCCGCAGCTGGATGATGTCCTGTCCCTTGCTCAGCAGGTAGGTGTACTCCTTTTCCTTGCAGAGCCGCTGCGCTTTGCCCGCTTCCGCTTCCAGCTGCCGGGTGCCGTCCGCCAAGTGTTGGATGTGCAGGCGCAGCTCCGTCACCCTTCGGCTTTTCTCTTCGATGCTCTCGTAGCCCGTGCTGATACGTTTCCATAGCGACAGGGCCGAGAGCAGCATCTGCCGCCGTCCCTTGAGCATCAGGGCGCGTTCCTGCAGCATCAGGCCGTCCTGTCCCTGAATGTACGAGCGGTGCATGCTCAGTTCAGCCTCGGTGCTCTCCGACTGCGACACGAGGTCCTGGTACTGCGCAAACGCCTTGCCCAGCAGCTCGTTCTCCTCGTCCTGTCGTCTGGCAGCCTGCTGCCGCATCTGCTGCAGCTCGCCCCGGCGCTTGTCCCTCTCTTCCATCATGCTCAGCCCGAGGAGCACCGCCTCGCCGTGCAGCAGCATGCTCTCGTGCATCTCCATGCTGTGCCGCCAGGTCAGCAGGCGTTCCAGCTCCTCGCGCAGCGCCTCCACCGCCTTCTCCTTCTCCTGTATCAGGGAGGAAAGGGCGTTCGTCTCTTCGCGTACATTATTGTTATAGTCAATCAGGAAGGCCGTGCCAGCCTCCAGCACATCCTTTTCGCCGTCCAGCCGTGAGGCCAGGCAGAGGCGGTCGAAAGCGTCGAGCATGGCCGTCGTCGCGGTGCCGAGCTGTTCCTTCGCCTGCCTGAGCCGTTTCTCCTGCTCCGAGAGCAGACGTCGGTTCTCGTCCGCCTCGCGTTCCAGGAGGCTCAGCCCGCGCTTGTCGCGGTCAATCTGTTCGTTCACCACAGAGAGCTTCTGGTACACCCCATGAATGCCCTCGAAGAGGTCGTAGCGCTCCAGCCTGTCAGCCTCGCGGGCCGTCACAGCCTTCTGCTTCGTCAGCTCGAAGAGGCGCTTGCGTTCGCGCTCCAGTGCCATGCCTATCTCGCTGTGCCGTCGCAGCCATTGCCCTTGAGCCTGCAGCTGCATCAGACTCTCCTCCAGCCCCTGCAGCTTCGTCTCGGCCAGCCGCTTGGCGTCCTTCACGCGCCTGAGCTGCGTGTCGCTCAGGATGCGGTTATCTCGTACGAAATTCATTGCCTTACCTTGTTTTTGCAGTGCAAAGGTACGAAAAAGTTTGGAGTTTAGGGTTTAGAGTAGAGAGTTTTTTTCTCTTCGGACCCTAAGCGTTCTTCTTGTAGCTGACGGACGCCCATGTGCCCGCAGCGACGGCCGCGAGCGCGAGTGCCGCCACCTGATGCCCGATGCTGCTGAAGTCGCCGCCGCGCACAAAGACGGTGCGGACGCAAGGCTAATCTGCCGAGCGGGTGGCCTGTCGGGCGAGATGGGTGAACACGTGGTCCATGTCGGGCTGGCGGAAACGTTGCTTCAGCTCGTCGGGCGTGCCGATGGCGCTGATTTTGCCGTCCACCATGATGGAGATGCGGTCGCAGTATTCGGCTTCGTCCATGTAGTGTGTTGTCACGAAGACGGTGATGCCGCGCTCGGCCGCGTCGTAGATGAGCTCCCAGAACTGGCGTCGTGTAGCCGGGTCTACGCCGCCTCTGCATACATTATTATATAATATGACGCATAGCGGACAGGCGGCTCCGCAGGTGGTGCTCAGCCTGGTCGCCGCTTTCCTGTGGCAGGCCGGCAGCCTCTGGGAGCGCCACGAGGACGAGAACCGCAGCTCGCTCTCCCGCGAGCAACGCCTTTTCACCGACTTCATGCAGCTCGTCAGCCGCTATGCTACGCAGGAGCACAACATCGACTTCTACGCCCGTCGGCTCTTCATCTCGTCGCGCTATATGAGCACCCTCGTGAAGCAGGTCAGCGGGAAAGCCGCCAAGCAATGGATAGACGATGCCATCGTGACCCGCATCAAGGTGGAGCTTCGCCACACAGGCAAGAGTGCAGCCCAGATAGCCGATGAGATGAACTTCCCCAACCCTTCCTTCTTCTGCAAGTACTTCAAGCGTCTGACGGGTACGACCACTCAGCGTTACCGCGAAGGCAAGGAGTAGTTCCGCCTTTCCCCGTGGACACAAATTCCTTTCCCCTCGGACACAAAATCCTTGCCTCGTGGATACAACTTCCTTTCCCCTCGGATAAAAACTTTTTCAGTGGCTTGGAAATTTATTTCAAAGCCTTGGAAATATATTTCAGTGTCTTGGAAATATATTTCAGAACCACTGAAATTGTTTTGTTCCCCGCGGCGAAGCATTTTGTTCCCTTCGGCGAAGGATTTTGTTCAGTGTGGCGAAGGATTTTCTCCTTCGCCCTTCGCTCCTTTCCCCTTTTCATTTTTTCCCCTTTTCACCCTTTCCCATGAATCCCGCCGCGGGCGGCGCATGGTGCTTCTGCCGGAGAATAGAGAGAAAAACCTGTGCTTTCCCTTTGTTTTGTGCTCGCTTATTCGTATCTTTGCACGCGAAAAGTAACCGAAAACACACTAAACCAGCTACGACACTATGGCACAGAAACCAAGCATTCCCAAAGGCACGCGCGACTTCGGACCGCAGGAGATGTCGCGCCGAAACTATATCTTCAATACCATCCGCGAGGTCTATTCCCTCTACGGCTTCCAGCAAATCGAGACGCCCGCCATGGAGAACCTCTCCACCCTGATGGGCAAGTACGGCGAGGAGGGCGACAAGCTGCTCTTCAAGATACTGAACAGCGGCGACTTCCTGCGCGGCATCGCGGCGGACGACCTCGGCGGCGGCGCTACGGGGCACCTGGCTGCCCTGCTCTGCGAGAAAGGGCTGCGCTACGACCTCACCGTCCCCTTCGCCCGCTATGTCGTGCAGCACCGCGACGAGCTGGCTTTGCCTTTCCGTCGATACCAGATACAGCCCGTGTGGCGTGCCGACCGTCCGCAGAAGGGACGCTACCGCGAGTTCTACCAATGCGACGCCGACGTTGTGGGCAGCGACTCGTTGCTCTGCGAGGTGGAGCTGATGCAAATCGTCGACGAGGTGTTCCGCCGCTTCGGCATCCGCGTCTGCATCAAGATCAACAACCGCAAGATTCTCTCCGGCATTGCCGAGATGATTGGCGAGGCCGACAAGATAACAGACATTACCGTAGCCATCGACAAGCTCGACAAGATAGGCCTCGATGCCGTGAACGACGAGCTGCGCCAGGACGGCATCGGCGAGGAGGCTATACAAAAACTGCAGCCCATCATCAAGCTCAGCGGCTCGAACGCGGAGAAAATCCGCACCATGCGCGAGGTGCTGGCAGGCAGCGAAGTGGGTCAGAAAGGCCTCGACGAGGTGGAGACTGTCATGCAGACCCTCTCTAACTCCCCCATAGAGGGGGAGAATAAAAAGTCTCCCTTTAATGGAGATTTAGAGGGTCTTCTCGACTTCGACCTCACCCTTGCCCGCGGGCTGAACTACTATACGGGCTGCATCTTCGAGGTGAAGGCGCTCGACGTGGAGATTGGCAGCATCACGGGCGGCGGACGCTACGACAACCTGACGGGCATCTTCGGCATGCCCGGACTGAGCGGCGTGGGCATCAGCTTCGGCGCCGACCGCATCTACGACGTGCTGAACCAGCTCGACCTCTATCCCGAAGCTGTCACGACGGCCACTCAGGTGCTCTTCGTCAACTTCGGCGAGAGGGAGACGGCCTACTCGCTGCCCATCGCTGCGGGGCTTCGTGCCCAGGGCATCCGCACGGAAATCTATCCCGATGCCTGCAAGATGAAGAAGCAGATGCAGTATGCCAACCAGAAAGGCATTCCCTTCGTCGCCATGACCGGCGAGACGGAGATGGCCGAGGGCAAGGTGATGCTCAAGGACATGCTGACAGGCCAGCAGCAACTCCTCTCGCCGGACGAGATGACAATAAAGTTGAAAAGCAGAGGTTAGTGGTTAGAGGTTAGTGGTTAGAGGTTAGAGAATACCATTACTCACAGAAAAACCCCAAACCCAGCATCCCCAACATTCCTCTAACCTCTAACCTCTAACCCCTAACCCCTAACCTCTAACCCCTGATTTTTACCTTTTCACCTTTTCAACTTTTCACTTTTTCTACATGTCGCCTGCACTATACTTAATCCCTGTGACGCTGGGCGAGACGCCGACGGAACGTGTCCTGCCTGCATACAATCGCGATGTCGTGGCGGGCATCCGCCACTTCGTCGTGGAGAACATCCGCTCGGCACGTCGCTTCCTGCGGCAGACCGACCGCGAGTTCCCCATAGACGACTGCACGTTCTGCGAGATGGGCAAGCACGCCGACGGGAAGATGTTCGGCAGCTATCTGCAGCCCCTCCGCGAAGGCAAGCCCGTGGGCGTCATCAGCGAAGCCGGTTGTCCCGCCGTGGCCGACCCAGGAGCAGACCTCGTCGCCATCGCCCAAAGGGAAGGACTGCCCGTAGTGCCGCTCGTCGGACCGAACAGCATGATAATGGCTGTGATGAGCAGCGGCCTGGGCGGACAGAGCTTTGCCTTCAACGGCTATCTGCCCGTAGAGCCTTCCGACCGTGCAAAGCGACTGAAGGCCCTCGAGACACGCGCCTGGACAGAGGGGCAGACGCAGCTCTTCATCGAGACACCCTTCCGCAACCGGAAGATGTTCGAGTCGCTGCTTTCCGTCCTCCGTCCGCAGACGCGCCTCTGCGTCGCTGCAGGCATCACGACCAGCGACGAGTACATCCGCACCCTCACCATTTCGGAATGGAAAAAGAAAGGACTTCCCCTGAAGGTAGGCGAGGGGACCGACCTCAGCAAAGTCCCTGCCATCTTCCTTATCAACAAGTAACATGAAATACTCTATCATAGTTCCCGTCTACAACCGCCCCGAAGAGGTGGACGAGCTCCTGCAGAGCCTGACGACACAGACGTTCCGCGACATGGAGGTCATCATCGTGGAGGACGGCTCCAGCCTGCCCTGCGAGGACGTCGTCCGCCGGTATGCCGGAAAGCTTCAGCTCCGATACTATACGAAAGAGAACAGCGGACCGGGACAGACACGCAACTTCGGCGCAGAGCACAGCCAGGGCGAATGGCTCATCTTCCTCGATAGCGACTGCGTCCTGCCGCCAGGCTATCTGCAAGCCGTCGACGACGAGATGAATCGCTGTTCAATGGACGTCGACGCCTGGGGCGGCCCCGACCGGGCTCACGCGAGCTTCACGCCTGTGCAGAAGGCCATCAACTACAGCATGACGTCCTTCCTCACCACCGGCGGCATCCGCGGCGGCAAGAAGCAGATGGACAGGAAATTCTATCCGCGCTCCTTCAACCTTGGCATCCGGCGCAGCCTCTACAGGCAGCTGGGCGGCTTCTCGTCCATGCGCTTCGGCGAGGACATCGACCTGAGCCTCCGCATCTACGAGAGCGGAGCGACCTGCCGTCTCTTTCGCGAGGCATGGGTTTGGCACAAGCGCCGCACAGACTTCCGCAAGTTCTTCAAGCAGGTGCACAACAGCGGCATAGCCCGCATCAACCTGATGAAGCGGCATCCTGGCAGCCTGAAGCTCGTGCACCTCTTGCCGATGATATTTACCGTCGGAACCTTTGCTTGCCTGCTCTTGGCATTTCTGTTCCTGCTGCTTGCCCTTTTGGGACTCGTCGGTTTATGGGGAATGCAGAAACCAGGCTGTGCGAACGGCCCGATGCTTTGCATCATAGCAGGCTTCGGCGGGATGCTGCTGTTCCTGTTGCCGCTTCTGCTCTTCTCGCTGCTCGTCTTCATCGACAGCGCCATCCGGACCAGGAGCATGAAGATAGGCCTCCTCTCCATTTGGGCAAGCTTCATCCAGCTTATCGGCTACGGCACAGGCTTCCTGCGTGCTTGGTGGCTGCGGTGCGTCTGCGGCAGGAACGAGGAACTGCAGGCATTCAAAAAGAACTTCTATGAGTGAAGAGTGAAGAATAAAGAATTTGCTACCGCACAGAGTCTTCCCTCAACAAGGAGACGAAGTGGAACCAAGAATGTAAGATGAAAACAATCAAGGAATGGGCTCCGGAAGACCGCCCGCGCGAAAGACTCCTTGCCAATGGCGCTGAGACATTGAGCAAAGCCGAGCTGCTTGCCATCCTCATCGGGAGCGGTGTGCCGGGCAAGTCGGCGGTCGACATCATGCGAACCGTCCTTGCCGACTACGGGGACAGCCTCATGTCGCTTGCCAAAGCGTCCGTCCAGGAGCTGACGCGCTACGAAGGCATCGGCGAGGCGAAAGCCGTGACCATCATCGCTGCCTGCCAACTTGCCAACCAACGTCTGAAGGAAGGTTTGCCGAAGCGAATGCGCATCAACAGCTCGGCCGATGCCGTGGAGTACTTCCGTCCGCGCATGCAGGACTTGCAGGTCGAGGAGTGTCACCTGCTGCTGCTCGACCAGGGGATGGCCGTCAAGGGCTCTGTCCTGCTGAGTCGCGGCGGCATAGCGGGCGCGTCGGTCGATGTGCGCTGCCTGCTGCGTCACGCCATTCTCGGACAGGCCGTTGCCGTCGTGCTTTGCCACAACCATCCCAGCGGCCGCAAGCAGCCCAGCCGAGAGGACGACAACCTTACCCGCAAGGCGGCAGAGGCTTGCGGGGCCGTCAACATCCGCTTCGTAGACCATATCATCTTCGCAGGCAATGACTACTATAGCTACAGCGAGAACGGAAAGATATAAAAAAAGCCTCACCCCCGACCTCTCTCCGAGGAGAGGGGAGAACTGCCGCGAAGGTCTTTCCCCGAAAGGGAGAGGCACGAAGGAGTGACCGGTAAAAAAGTAAATGAATAAATGGTAAATAATAAGATGGTCAACGATCAATTAGAGATACAGGAACGTGTCATCGACGTGCTCAAGACGGTCTACGACCCCGAGATACCCGTCAACATATACGACCTCGGCCTGATTTATCGCATTGAGCTCAACGAGGACAATACGGAACTGAGCGTCGACATGACGCTGACGGCACCCAACTGCCCCGCTGCCGACTTCATCCTGGAGGACGTCCGACAGAAGCTGGAGGCTATCACGGGGCTGCAGAAAGTGGAGGTCAACCTGGTCTTCGAACCCGAATGGGACAAGGAGATGATGAGCGAAGAAGCAAAGATGGAGCTGGGATTCCTATGAAGAACGTCTATTTCATAAGCGATGCCCACCTGGGCAGCCTTGCCGTGAAACACTCCAGGCAGCAGGAGCGGCGGCTGGTCCGCTTCCTCGACGAGATAAAGGACAAGGCGGAGGCCGTCTATATGCTCGGCGATATGTTCGACTTCTGGTTCGAGTACCGGACCGTCGTGCCCCGAGGCTACACGCGCTTCCTGGGAAAAGTGAGCGAGCTGACCGATATGGGCATTGAGGTGCACTTCTTTACAGGCAACCACGACATCTGGTGTCTCGACTATCTGGAGAAGGAATGTGGCGTGACGCTGCACCGCGATGCGCTTACCCTCGACATCGGCGACAAGACGTTCTACCTGGCTCACGGCGACGGGCTGGGCGACACGGACCGGGCGTTCCGTTTCATCCGGGGCGTCTTCCACAACAAGCTGTGCCAATGGGCGTTCCGCTGGCTTCATCCCGACCTTGGCATGCGCTTCGGCTTAGCGTGGGCCAAGCACAGCAGGCTCAAACATTCCGGCTCCTCGCCCAGCGGCGAAGGCGGCGACCCGCCGTATCTCGGCGAAGACAAAGAGCCGCTGGTGCAATATGCGAAAGCCTATCTGCAGGAACATCCCGACGTGGACTACTTCATCTTCGGCCATCGCCATATCGAGCTCGACTTGGCGCTCAGCCGACAGACGCGCGTTGTCATCCTGGGCGACTGGATTTCGCAGTTCACCTATGCCGTCTACGATGGCAAACAGCTCCTTTTGGACAGTTACACCGAAGGAGAGATGTCATAATCCGTTGTTTTAGTGCATTACTTGTATCTTGGCACAGCCCCCCTTCGGCAAACCTTCTCGCTTCTTTTTGTTATGGCACTTGATAAAGCGTGCCTGTCTGCTTGATGATTTGCTGCCTGAACTTTTCGGGATAGCCCGGACGAAGCACCGGACGCGGATTGCCGCCGGGTGTCTTCTCGTACTGGCCGTTGTCGTTTGTGCGCTTGACAGCCATGTCGTTGTACTTCACGATGATGAGCTGTGCCAACTGGTTCCATTCGTCCATCATCGCGCCGCAGAGGCGGTGGCTGTATGCCGAGAGGAACTTGACGGCTTCCTCTTTGCCCATCGCAGCAGCCTTGCTCTCCGTCTCGTCCTGCAGCGAGTTGTAGTCGGCTTCGAGGCGGTCGCGTACACTCTGAAGCTCGGGGAAGAGGAGGTTGTAGCGCAGGTAGACCATGTTGCTCACCCAGTTCTCTACCCAGTAGGCAGAGCGTGTGGAGAAGTGGAAGGCGTCGGCGGTGGTGGGGGCATAGCATTCGGGGGCTGTGGTCGTGCAGCAGTAGATGGGCGTCAAGGGCACCATGTTCGTGTCGTCGTTGCCAAACCATACCACGCCGCCGATGTGTGCAGGGAGCCACGAGCGCATCTGGCTGACATAGACGCAAGCCGTCTGCTGAGTGCTGATGGGACGCTCGTTGAAATACTTCTTGCCGTCCACCTCGTAGCTGAGTGGGGTGGGGCGGTAGGGCATTTCCCACGGACCCATGCCGAGGTCTTCGGTCAGGGCGAGGGGCGTGCCTTCGTAGTGGTCGCGCATCATGTTCTTGAGGTCCTGGACGGAAAGCAGGGCCTTTGGCTTGACGTAGAGCGGGAGCACCCGGCCGGACGCGTCGCCCATCGCATAGGGGAGATAGGGTGTCATGTCCTCGGCTGCCCACTTGTTGAAGTAGCTCCAGACGCGTGCTTCGCAGTAGCGCAATGCTCCGAAGTCAGCCGGAGCGTAGGCATCTGAGAACGAGAATTCTGCGTCTTTGCCGCTGAAGTAACCCTTCTCGCGTGCGAAGCTAATGACATCCTTTGCGTAGAGGCAGTTCTCTTTGTCCTTTAGCGGGAACTGATGGATGCGGCTCTGGTTGGCGTGACCGCTGATGCAGTCGTCGGGAATGCGCACAGCCACCCATACTGTTCCCTTGCGGCCCGGGCCTTTGCCTATCATGTCCATTATCCAAACCTCGTTGGGGTCTGCGATGGTGAAGCTTTCGCCCTCGCTCTCGTAGCCGAACTCTTGTGTCAGCTTCGTCATGACGTCGATGGCCTGGCGTGCAGTCTTGGCGCGTTGGAGCGTGAGCACCATGAGCGACCCGTAGTCGATGAGGCCGGAGATGGTGTCGGTGAGCTCTTCCCTGCCGCCGAAGGTCGTCTCGTGGATGGTCAGCTGATGCTCGTTCATCAGGCCGACGATGCCGTAGGTGTGGGCGACCTCGGGCACTTCGCCCAGGTAGTTGGCCGTCTCGTAGTGGTAGAGGGGATGCATGGTTCCGGCGGGATGGTCGGCTGCAGGGATGACGCGAAGCGACTCGAACGAGCCGTAGTCGTCCTGGCTGTAGGAGATGATGACGCTGCCGTCCTTCGAAGCCTTCTTGCCGACAATCAGGTTGGTGCAGGCGAAGAGGGAGTTGAGAGTTGAAAGTTGAAAGTTGAGAGCAAAGAGCCCCAGGAGTATAAGGAATCGTTTCATAAGGTTTTGTTTTGTCGTGTTAGACGCGATACGACGTGGCGTGTTGATTGAATCATCATGAATGTTCAATTGAATTATCATGAACGTTCAATTGAATCATCATGACAATTCAACGAAGCCACCGTGCTATTTGATGATGAGCTTGTCGCTGCCTGCGGCTTTGAAGCTCATGTCGAGACCCTTGACGCTGTGAGTGAGGGCTCCGAAGGAAATGAAGTCCACACCAGCCTTGGCGTAGGGAATCATGTTGTCGAAGGTGATGCCGCCGCTCGACTCCGTTTCGCACCGGCCGGCAACTATCTCGACGGCCCGCTTCGTGTCCTCGGGCGTGAAGTTGTCGAACATGATGCGGTCGCAGCCTTCGGCCAGGGCTTCGTCCAGTTCCTTCCAGTTCCTGACCTCGCACTCTATCTTCAGGTCCTTGCCTTTCTCTTTCAGGTACTGCTTTGCCCGCGAGATGGCGTTGTGGACGCCTCCGCAGAAGTCGATGTGATTGTCCTTGAGCAGAATCATGTCGAAGAGGCCGATGCGGTGGTTCATGCCTCCGCCTATCTTCACGGCTTCCTTCTCGAGCATGCGCATGCCGGGTGTCGTCTTGCGGGTGTCCAGCACACGCGTCTTGCAGCCAGCGTCGTAGATGGCCTGCTGGTAGCGGTGTGTCATGGTGGCGATGCCGCTCATGCGCTGCAGGATGTTGAGCATGAGGCGTTCCGTCTGCAGAAGGCTCTGCACTTTTCCCCGGACGCTCATTACGATGTCGCCCGGCTTGACGTGTGCGCCGTCCTGGATGTAGGTCTCGACCTTCAGTTCGGGGTCGAAGCGGTGGAACACTTGTTTGGCTATCTCCACTCCGGCGAAGATGCCTTCTTCCTTGATGAGCAGCTTGCTTTCGCCCATTTCTGTCTCTGGGATGCAGCAGAGCGTGGTGTGGTCGCCGTCGCCGATGTCTTCGGCAAAGGACAGGTCGATGAGCCTGTCGTTGAGTTCGTCTACTGATAACATATCTTTCAATTCATAATTCTTAATTCATAATTCATAATTAGGCTACGCCCTTGTTAGTTCATAGTTGACTGGTGTCGAGCTTTGCTTCTTCACTCCACATGTAACTTTGATTCTTCACTCTTCACTCTTCACTCGTCACTCTTCACTCTTCTCATTCATGATGGTATGGTTCGCCGCTGAGGATGGTCATGGCTCGGTATAT
>JAFUVM010000064.1 GCA_017483665.1 Bacteroidaceae bacterium | reverse complement strand
TATCTTTGCACATAGCTAAGGAATGAAGTATCTTGTTTTTTTGCTATTACAAAGGTACTGATTTTTGGGGAATTCCCCAAATATTCCTTAGCTTTTTTCGTGCCTGAATACTACGCTTTTGAATCAAATGCTAAAGTTGAGAATTTATAAAACGATAACTTAAAGAAGGCGTGTTGTATGTTCAAACTTTACGTGTAATGATGAAAAAGACGACGTGTCGTGTTGGCCAACACGACGTGCCGTGATAGTCAACGCGACGTGCCGTGATGGTCAACATGATGTGCCGTGTTTGGCCTTCTACGAGAGTTTCGCAAAACACTCGTCACTCATCATAAAAGAGCTTTAACGGACTGTTTGATAGGAAGAAACAATGCTGACGAGTGCCTGATGACTCATCAGCCACTCGTCAGCCTCGATTCTTTTGGAAATGAAAGCATTAAGCGCCATATATGACGAGTGACGAGTTTTTTCATTTCAGCTGAAAATAAATCAGCATCCTTTGTCCTGTATTCAAAATATAAATAGTAGAAGTTTCTGAAGTTAAAGTGGAAGTAAAAAGAGAAGTTAATTCGCTTCACTCATGGCTCCGCGCACTTAACAGCGCGCCTTGCCGCTAAAGCGTGCAAGAAGTTATAAAAGGATAATACCATATAGGCTTTCGGCATCCAAAGCTATCGTCCAGCCAGCATGCTGGCTTAACTCCCTGCGCGTAGCGCTTACCTTCCTATTTAACTCCATTTTATAACTCCCGAAACTTAAATAAATAGTATCCTTGCAAAGGAAACGTATAAAACGAACCTCAATTATTATTTTTCTTTCCGATATTTGTGCCGAGGCAATGCAATAACAACGAGAAGGTGTGTCAAAATTCAACCATCAGCTTTTAACCACGAATTGCACGAATTACACGAATTGATAATTAGCAAACAATCAGCAGCCAATCAATTCGTGTAATTCGTGCAATTCGTGGTTAAATTATAAAAGAGAGTATGTTCGTTTGTTATGACACACCCTCTCGTTGTTGATTATCGTGGGGGGAAACGGCGATTACAGCAGCTTCTTTGCCAGCTTGTCGAGCATGTCGACGGTCATTTCCTCGAGGCCGAACTTGGGAGCCCAGTCCCATTCCTGGCGGGCACAGGTGTCGTCCATCATGTCGGGCCACGATTCGGCAATCGACTGCTTGAGGGGGTCGACGTCGTAGACCATTTCGAAGTCGGGCTTGTGGGCTTTGATGGCTTTGTAGATGGTTTCGGGGTCGAAGCTCATGGCTGCGATGTTGAAGCCGTTGCGGTGCTTGAGTCGGGTGGGGTCGGCCTCCATGAGCATGGTGGCGGCATGCAGGGCATCGGGCATATACATCATGTCCATGCGTGTTCCGGCCTTGATGGGGCAGGTGAAGCGCTCGCCGCGAACGGCGTAGTAGTAGATGTCGACGGCGTAGTCGGTAGTGCCTCCGCCGGGAGGTGTGACGTAGGAGATGATGCCGGGGAAGCGGACGGAGCGTGTGTCGACGCCGTACTTGTGGAAGAACCATTCGCTGAGGAGCTCGGTTGTCACCTTCGAGACGCCGTAGATGGTGCGGGGCCGCTGTACGGTGTCCTGCGGAGTCTTGTCGTGAGGCGTTTCGAGTCCGAACGAACCGATGGAGCTGGGTGTGAAGACGGCGCACTTGTTTTCGCGTGCTATCTCGAGGATGTTCCAGAGTCCGTCGATGCCGATGTTCCAGGCGAGACGCGGTTTTGACTCTGCAACCACTGAGAGCAGGGCTGCCAGGTTGTAGATGGTGTCGACGTTGTACTTCTTCACTGCTTCGGCGATGCTTTCGGCCTTGATGACGTCGGCAAGGGCGGATGGGCCGCTCTCCAGCAGTTCCCCTTTGGGCTCTGCCCCGGGGATATATCCGGCTACTACGTGTTCGTTACCATAGATACCTCTCAAATGCATGGTCAGCTCAGAGCCTATCTGACCTGTAGAACCAATTATCAGGATGTTTTTCATGAAAGTTTTTGTTAGTTTTTACTTTTTCCGAGTGCAAAGTTACAAAATAATTCCTTATTCATTATTGTGATTTCATATTTATTTTATACTTTTGCATGAGTAATTGCTAAATTCTCTTACCAAACGAAGCATAAAGACATAAAAATCTCAAACCTTATAAAAATAAAATACTATGTACGGAAAAATGAAAGAACATCTCAGCCAGACGCTTGCTGAGATCCGCGAAGCGGGACTTTACAAAGAAGAGCGTCTCATCGAAAGCCCGCAGCGTGCAGCCATCCAGGTCAAGGGAAAGGAAGTGCTGAACTTCTGCGCCAACAACTATCTGGGCCTTTCCGACCATCCGCGGCTCATTGAGGGAGCCACGAAGATGATGGCAGAGCGTGGCTTCGGCATGTCGAGCGTACGCTTCATCTGCGGCACGCAGGACATCCACAAGCAGCTCGAGGCAGCCATCAGCGACTACTTCAAGACCGAGGACACCATTCTCTATGCCGCTTGCTTCGACGCCAACGGCGGTGTGTTCGAACCCCTCCTGACGGAAGAAGACGCCATCATCAGCGACGCCTTGAACCACGCCAGTATCATCGACGGCGTGCGTCTGTGCAAGGCAAAGCGCTACCGTTATGCCAATGCCAACATGGAAGAGCTGGAGAAGTGCCTGCAGGAAGCTCAGGCACAACGCTTCCGCATCATCGTCACCGACGGCGTCTTCTCGATGGACGGCAACGTCGCCCCGATGGACAAGATATGTGACCTGGCCGAGAAGTACGATGCCCTCGTCATGGTGGACGAGAGCCATTCGGCAGGCGTCGTAGGCAAGACCGGCCACGGCGTAAGCGAGCTGACCGACACCTACGGACGTGTGGACATCTACACCGGCACTTTGGGCAAGGCCTTTGGCGGCGCTCTGGGCGGCTTCACGACGGGGCGCAAGGAGATTATCGACCTGCTGCGCCAGCGCTCACGTCCTTATCTCTTCTCCAATTCGCTGGCTCCCTGCATCATCGGTGCCTCGTTGGAGGTCTTCAAGATGCTGAAGGAAAGCAACGAACTGCACGACCGTCTGGTGGAGAACGTCAATTATTTCCGCGACAAGATGATGGCCGCAGGCTTCGACATCAAGCCCACACAGAGTGCCATCTGCGCCGTGATGCTCTACGATGCCAAGCTCTCGCAGGTCTTCGCAGCCAAGATGCAGGAGGAAGGCATCTACGTGACCGGCTTCTACTATCCCGTCGTTCCGAAGGGCGAGGCCCGCATCCGCGTACAGCTCTCCGCAGGTCACAAGCGCGAGCACCTCGACAAGTGCATCGCCGCCTTCGTCAAGGTCGGCAAGGAGCTCGGCGTGCTGAAGTAAAGACTTTAGCACGCCAAGGTCCTCGCCCCGGCGTGCTGAAGTAAAGACTTTAGCACGCCAAGGTCCTCGCCCCGGCGTGCTAAAATAAGAATCGTTCGCCAGGAAATCCTTCTTCGCCTGCTACAAAACTATTTCCAAGGCTTTGAAATATATTTCAGAGCCTTGGAAATATATTTTAGTGCCTTTGAAATATATTTCCGAACCACGGAAAAAGTTTTATCCCGCGTGCCTCGGAATTTTGTGCCCCGTTGCTTCGGATTTGTGGGCGGGCGACGGGGAAGAATATGGTTTTGTGCGGCTTTTATTTGCAAGTGCGGGAAAAATGTTATATCTTTGCGACGGATTCAACAACTCAACGCAAAAACGAATCGATATGTTTAAGGTAAAAATGTTTCTCTTGAACGTCGGGCTCTCCGTCGTGTTGGCAGCAGGGGCGCAAGTGCAGGAACGCACGTTCTACATCGACTACGGTCAGAACAATGTCTCCGGCCAGGGGTACAAGACAACGGGCGCCGACAAGAACAAACACTACTGGAACAACATCTTCGGCAAAGGCACGGGAGCACCCGACAAGGCCTATCCGCAGACCATCAGCCTCGTGGCGTCCGACAACACGAAGACTGAGCTTCGCCTGCAGCTCTCGTCGCGCTTCTCCACCAACGGCTATACGAACGGCGGCCTGCAAAGCCCGTCGGCAGCCCTCCTGGGCGACCTCGCCATCGAGAGCGCCACGCAGGACTACATCTTCCTGGAGGGTGGACAGGACTACGGCGTCATCAACTTCAAGGGACTCGACCCGAGCAAAGGCTACCGCTTCCACCTCTTTGGCTCGCGCACGGCGACCGACACCCGGGCGGCTGACTTTGAACTCAGCGGCGAGAACAGCTGGAAAGGAGAGATGGCGATGTCCGGCGCAGGCATCGGCAACGGAGGCTACAACGGCAACAACAACAACGTCCTGACCTCCGACTACGTTTTCCCCGACCACGATGGCAACATCTCCCTGACAATAAGCAAGAAGACTTCCGGCATCATGGTCTACCTCAATTGCATGAAGATAGAGGAAGTGTCCGGCCTCGAACGCCCGAACCAGGAGCTGAGCCTCGTGCAGAAGATGTACTTCGACTTCGGCGAAATCAACAACAACACTCGCGGCCATGCCACGACAGGAAAGGACGCGAACGGCAACTACTGGAACAACATCAACTCGGGCACCAGTTCGAGTAATGCCATTCCTGCCAACAAGACGCTCACCATCAAGAACCAGGCGAACGCCAGCACCGGCGCGCGCTTCGTCGTCGTGGACAAAACTTACAGCAACGGCATCGAGGCTGGCGGCAACAACGACCCCTCTGTGGACGACCTGGGCGACCTTGCCATCAAGACGGCCACCGAGGACTACATCTTCATCGACAACAGCGATGTACGTTCCTTCCGCCTGACCAAGCTCAACACCGACCATTGCTACCGCTTCTACATCTACGGCTCGCGTAACATCGATGCCGACCGCTGCGCCCTCTACACCATAGCCGGACAACGCTCGTGGAAGGGTGGTCAGACCACATCCGGCTCGAGCATCGGAGGCGAAGGCTACAACGGCAACCTCCGCAACATACTCCGCAGCGACTATATCTACCCTGACAAGAACGGCAACATCCTCATCACCATGCAGCGACTGACGGGCATGGCCCACATCAGCGCCATGAGGGTAGAGGAGTACGAAGGCGGCGCGCGGCCCGAGGAACCGCTCGTCTTCACCAGCCTCCAGCTTGGCGGCAATGCCGAGGACGCCGCCTTCAAGGTGCTCGGCAATAATATATATGAGGTATACGCGCGCCTGAAGGCAGGTACCTTCACCCTCTCCGGACAGGCAGACGGCGAGACTGTCACCCTCTCCGCAGGCGACAACGGCACCTTCAGCACATCGGGCGACAAGCCCTTCACCGTGGCGAAGGACTGCGTGGCACGCATCACGGTCAACACCGCCGCTGCCACCGTCACCGTCATGCCCGTCACGATGAACGTCCGCGGCAACATCGCAGCAGGCAATCCCGCCGTTCCTTACAAGGGTGCAGGCGTGTTCCAGGGACAGGTCACCCTGCCGGAGACGGCTTCGCAGCAATGGGTGGACAAGACCATGTACTTTGCCCTGAACAACGACGACGCCCTTGCCATCAAGCGGCTCAAAGGCGCCTCCACGCGCTACGACCTGGGCGAAGTGGAGAAAGGACAGGCCACGGAGAACATCTACCAGAACGCCGGCACCTATACCATCACGGTCGACATGAACCAGATGAAGTACGACATCGACGCACCCATCGACGAGAACCGCATCTCGGTCTTCGGTTCATCCGTCGCCAACGGGCAGGGAGCCACCGACTACAAAGGCTACCGCTACCTCTACGGCCAGCAGCTCATCGCCCGTCACAAGGAAGGCCGCAGCCAGACACCCTTCTACACGACCAACGTCTCCATAGGCGGCAATACGACCAACGACCTGCTGAACCGCTACGACGACCTCATCCGCGACTTCGGACGCTACGTCATCTTCGGTCTCTCGCTGGGCAACGAAGGCATCCACGGCGCAAGCAACCAGCAGGCAGTCTTCAACCAGTGGCGCGACAACATGCTGAAGCTCATCAATAAAGTGCGTGCCGACGGCAAGATTCCGATGGTGATGAACAACTACACGCGCAGCGACTATGTGGAGAGCGACTATAGCTATGTGAAGCAGCTCAACCTGCTCATCCACGAATGGAACGTGCCCTCCACCAATGTGCTCGGCTCCATCGACAAGGGCAACGGCCAGTGGGCAGACGGATACGTCTCGGACACCTACCACCAGAACACCGCCGGACATGCCGAGTTCATGTACGCCATGGTGCCCTCGCTCTTCGATGCCATCAAGGCAGGAAAAGCCCAACCCGTGCGCAACCGCACGAAGAGCATGACCATCGAGGCCGGCAAGACCATCTTCTTCGAGCCCGAAGAGACCCTCCATCCCTTTACCGTCACCGTCCGGCTCAAGGGAACGGAAGGCCAGGTCGTCAGCCTCGCCCAGGCTTCCGGCCAGCAGCATGCCGTCGTGCGCATCAATGCCGACGGAACCGTCACGTACACAGCTCCCGACGGCACCGCAGTAACCTCCACGAAAGCCATCAACGATGACAACTGGCATCACGTCACCCTGACCAGCTACTACGCTCAGCGTCGCACCATCCTCTACGTCGACAAGGTGAAGGCAGGCGAGGTGTCGCAGCGCTTGGCGCGGATAGAAGAGGTCAGCGTGGGCGACGAGAACAACAGCCGCGAAGTGAGCGAGCTCTTCTTCTGGCGCTCCGGCATGACGCCCGAGGAGATTAGTGCCGTATGCGACGGCCGCATGCTCAAGTCCAGCCTCGAGGTGTATGCACCCCTCGGCGGCAAGGACGACATGGAGAACCTGGCGCAGAGCCTGAACAAACTCTCTTACGGAAAGGCCGCCCCCAAGGAGTACGAGAAGGCCGCCGTCAACGTCACCTTCACGCCCGACGACGGCTCTGCAGGCTTCGGTTCCGGCGAGAACTTCGACAAGCTCTTCGACGGCAGCACCTCCACGAAGTGGTGTCTCAACGGAGGCGAAGGCAATCCCGTGCACGTCATCTTCCATGCTTCACATCCCATCTTCGTGACAGGCTACAAGATTTCCACAGCCAACGACAACGCCCAGTACACCGGACGCAACCCCAAGGCGTGGACCCTCTACGGTTCCGCCGTCGACAGCAATCCCGGCGTGGACGACCCTTCGTGGGAAGTCATTGCCTCCGTCAGCAGCGACACACAGCTCCGCGACGTGAACTACACGACCTATACCTACAAGCTGCCCAAGGAAACGGAGAAAGCCTACCAGAGCTTCAAGTGGGTCATCACAGCCCGCGGCGGAGGCGGCAACAATGTGATTCAGGCCTCGGAGTTCCAGCCAACCTATACAAACGCGCTGGTCGAGGTGGACCCGGTCGCCCGTCCCCGCGTCACCATCAACGACCAGGCTGAGCAGGACGGCAAGTTCTATGGCACTTATGTCGCAACGACCGATGTCGACTTCACGGGCTCCAACGTCACAGCCTACACGGGCCGGCTCACCGAAGGCTTCCTCCTGCTGGAGCCTGTCTCTGCTGTCCCGACGGGAACGGCACTTGTCGTGACCGCAGCCGCCCCTGATACCTATCCTTTGGCGCGCACAGAAGGAGTCTTCCTGATTGCCACCAACGAACTGCTCGGCAGCGACGGCAATGTGACGGGAAACGGTTCGGTCTATGCTTTGGCAAAGGCTGACCAGGGTGTCGGCTTTTATCAGGTGGAGCAGGATGCTGAAGTGCCGCAGGGCAAAGCCTATGCCATAAGCAACTCCGGCATTAAATACTTTCCCCTTACCGACGACCCGACGGGCATAAGCCATCCCTTTGCCCCCGCGTCATCCGCAGGGCAAGCAGTCTACAACCTCTCCGGCCAGCGCCTCAGCCGCCCGTTGAAAGGTCTGAATGTCATCAACGATAAAAAGATAGCAATACGCTAAAACATGCAAATTTTCCAAAGTTTACGCGAGAAGATTCAATGGCTCCGGCAACAACAGTCAGATACGCCTGTGCCGGAGGCGCACAGGATGCCGGAAGGGGAGGAGAGCACTTGTCTGCATTGCGGCACGATATTCAGCGGGAATTTCTGCCCCAACTGCGGACAGGATGCTGCAACCAAACGCACTTCAGCCCGAGGCGCGGCAGCCCGTCTGACGAAGACTGTCTTCAAGTACGACGGTACTTTCCCCAACACCATGAAGCAGCTTTTCTACAGGCCGGGCTTCATGATTCGCGACTATCTGAACGGGCATCGTGTCTGTTACACCAATCCCATTCAGCTCATACTTTTCCTTGTTACCATCAGGCTGATGCTTGCCTACTTCCTTCCCATATCGGACGAAAGCCTCGACCTCAGCAGCGAGACGATGACAAAGCTTTCCGAGGGCGGCCTGTTCGGGCGGATTGTGGCAAGCGTAACCACTATCCTGGACAACGAGTTCTACCTGGAGATGTCTGCGGCTTTGTTTTTCATCTTCCCGGCAAAGCTGTGTTTCCGCAGGACGCCCTTCGGCAGGGACATGAGTCTCTCAGAGCATTTTGCCGCTTGGCTGTTCGTCAGTAGTCAGACGGTATTCGTCGATCTTGTCTTCGACTTGCTGCTCTTCAGCTTTTTTGACAAAGTTACCGTCGACTACGTCACCGCGTTCATCACTGTTCCGCTCATGTTTTGGGACTATAAACAACTGATGGGAATCGGATGGATACGCAGCATCTGGCTTTTTACCTTAGCGACGGTTCTGGCTTTTGCGATGATGATTTTTGTCGTAATTGTCGTCCTCGTCCTTCTCGCGGTTAACCTCTCCGGTTCCTAGCCAATGCCGGGGAAGTAAATGAGCTAAGGACACGGCTTAGCCTATAGCTGAGCCTCTTCGATGTCGAAGCCGATTTCTTCTTCTCCGTCGGAGCTGCCGTCGTCCTCGTCAAGAACACTCATGCAGGGGTCGAAATAAGCGGGAATGTCGAAGCTTTCCGTCTGGCTGTAGCCAAGGCTGCTGTCCGCGTAGACCTTCTGCAGGAAGTATGCCGCAATGGGGAGTGCGGAGTTGGCACCTTGTCCGTAAGCCATGCTGGCAAAGTGGACGTCGCGTTCGTCGCCGCCCACCCAGGCACCGAAGCAAAGGCGCGGCGTGTAGCCCACGAACCAGCCGTCGCTGTTGTCGTTGGTCGTACCCGTCTTGCCTCCCATCGGGGCATTTATCTTGTAGCGGTTGCGCATGCGGCTGCCTGTGCCGCCGTCCATCACGCCTCGCATCATGATAATCATCTTGTAGGCAGCCTCTTCGGAGATAACTTCCTTCACTCGCGACTGGAACTGTGCCAGCACGTTGCCGTCGTTGTCCTCGATGCGGGTGACGAAGAGCGGGCTGCGGCGCACGCCTTTCTGCGGGAAGGCAGAATAAGCGCCCACCATTTCGGCCACAGAGATGTCGCACGGACCGAGGCAAAGCGCAAGGGAAGGCACGATGTCCTGGTTCTGAATGCCGAAGTCGTGCAGAAGCTTGACGAACAGGTCAGGACTGAGCTGATTGAGGAGCCAGGCTGAAATCCAGTTGTTACTCATGGCCAGTCCCCACTTCAAGGTCACCATTTCTCCGTAGCGTGCCTTGCTGCCGTTGCGGGGCGTCCATATCTGATTGCCTGCCACGACGTAGGATTGCTGAACATTCGGTGCCACGTCGCAGGGCGTCCAGCCGTTCTCCATAGCCAGCGAATAAAGGTAGGGCTTGATGGTAGAGCCGACCTGCCGTTTGCCTTGTGTGCACATGTCGTACTGGAAGTGGCTGTAGTCGATGCCGCCTATGTAGGCTTTCACATGACCCGTCTCGGAGTCCATGCACATGAAGCCCGTGCGGAGGAAGGACTTGTAATGGCGGATGCTGTCGATGGGGGACATGACGGTGTCCTTGTCGCCCTGCAGGGTGTAGACGGTCATCTCGATAGGAGTAGAGAAGGCATCGTCGATTTCTGACTCCGAGTAGCCAGCCCTCTTCATCGCGATGTAGCGGCTGCATTGGCGTTTGGCGCGTGCCAGGTCAGCCCGGGCCTTGTCGGCAGAAATGGCGGAGGCGTATGGCGCATTCTTGTTGGTGCGGAGCTCCTTGTCGAAGAGCGGTTGCAGTTCGCCTGTGACGTGCTTGGCAACAGCCTGTTCGGCATATTCCTGCATGCGGCTGTCCAGGGTGGTGTAGACCTTGAGGCCGTCGGTGTAGATGTTGTAGGGGCGTCCTTCGCGGTTCATGTTCTTGTTGCACCAGCCGTAGAGGGGGTCTTGCAGCCAGGCCAGCGAGTCCTCGTAGAACTTCTGCTTCTGCCATTCGGCATAGTCGCTGCGGACGGGTTTCTTAGCCATGAGCGTGAGTCGCAGGTAGTCGCGCAGATAGGTGCCGTGGCCGTCGTTGTGGCTGACGCGGTGGAAGTTGAGACCCAGCGGCCGCTGACGCAGTTCCTCGCGCTGTGCCGTGGTCAGGTATCCGGATTTTTCCATCTGCAGGAGCACCATGTTGCGGCGCTCGAGGCAACGTTCCGGATGCCGTACGGGATTGTAGTAGCTGGGGTTCTTGCACATGCCTACGAGCAGGGCGCATTGGCAGGTGTCGAGCTCCATCGGTTCCTTGCCAAAGTAGGTTTGGGCTGCGGTCCGGATGCCGACGGCATTGTGCAGGAAGTCGAAGTAGTTGAAGTACATGCTCACGATTTCCTCCTTCGTGTAGAAGCGTTCCAGCTTGAGGGCAATCACCCACTCGATAGGCTTCTGTAGGAGTCGTTCGCGCGTCGAGGCCGCTTTCTCGGAGTAGAGTTGCTTGGCAAGCTGCTGGGTGATGGTGCTGCCTCCGCCGGCGCTCTTCTGTTGGAACAGTCCTCGCTTGACGATGGCTCGCAGCAGGGCTTGGAAGTCAATGCCGTTGTGCTCGTAGAAGCGTGCATCCTCGGTGGCAACGAGGGCGTTGACCAGGGCAGGCGGCATGTTGTTGAAGTCGGCAAAGACACGGTTGGCGCTGCTGTAGCTCCAGGTGCCCAGCTGTTTGCCGTCGGCAGAAAAGACCTGTGTGGCGTACTTGTTGACGGGGTTCTGCAGTTGCTCGATGTCGGGCATGTAGCCGATGTCGCCCGTAAAAATGCTGTAGAAGGTGAAACCGATGACGGCAACCACCAGTATGTAGCAAACCCAAAGGAAGATGAACAGTTTCTTTCTCATGGTTGAGATAAATGCATGTTAAGACTGCAAAGGTACGACATTTATGCGAAAAGTGAAAAGTGAAAAGTGAAAAATTTGCTTCTGCCCTAATAAATCTTCATTCTTTGCTCTTATTTTTCACTTTTCACTTTTCACTTTTCGCTTTTATTTGTACCTTTGCAGAAAATTCCGTAGCAATGAAAACCAGAAGTCTTGTAACCATAGCTCATCATTCCCGCGAGAAGATAGAGTATCTCATCCGTATGGCTCAGGAGTTTGAGCGGCATCCCAACCGCCGCCTGCTGGAAGGTCGCATCGTGGCAACCCTCTTCTTCGAGCCTAGCACCCGCACCCGTCTCAGCTTTGAGACCGCAGCCAACCGCCTTGGCGCTAAGGTGATAGGCTTTGCCGACCCCAAGGTGACCAGCGGCACGAAGGGCGAAACGCTGAAGGATACCATCATGATGGTGTCCAACTATGCCGACATCATCGTCATGCGCCACTATCTGGAGGGCGCGGCGCAGTATGCCAGCGAGGTGTCACCCGTGCCCATCGTCAATGCAGGCGACGGAGCCAACCAGCATCCCAGCCAGACGATGCTCGACCTCTACACCATCTATCAGACGCAGGGAAAGCTGGACGACCTGAACATCTACCTCGTTGGCGACCTGAAGTACGGGCGCACGGTGCACAGCCTGCTCACGGCCATGCGTCACTTCTCGCCCACGTTCCACTTCATCGCTCCCGACGAACTGGCAATGCCCGAGCACTACAAGAAGTATTGCCTGGAGAAAGGTATCAAGTTTGTGGAGCATCAGGACTTCGATGCCGACACCATTTCAGGGGCTGACATATTGTATATGACGCGCGTGCAAAGGGAACGTTTCACCGACCTCGACGAGTACGAGCGCGTCAAGGACCGCTACCTGCTCATGAGTTCCATGCTCTGCAAGGCCAAACCGAACATGAAGATACTGCATCCGCTGCCCCGTGTCAACGAGATAGAGTACAGCATCGACGACACACCCTACGCCTACTACTTTCAGCAGGCTCGCAACGGCCTTTATGCCCGTCAGGCACTCCTCTGCGATGCCCTCGGCATTACCCTGGACGATATTATTAATGATAAAACTGTCATTGAATAACCCTACACATAACTTCAGAACATGAAACGACAGGAACTTCAGGTGGCTGCCCTGCAGAACGGCACAGTCATCGACCACATACCTTCCGCTAAGCTCTTTCAGGTCATCAGTCTGCTCCACCTCGAAGGCGAGCGCTCGGCTGTCACCATCGGCTACAACCTCAAGAGCAAGAAGATGGGCAGCAAGAGCATCATCAAGATAGCCGACAAGTTCTTCTCCGACGACGAAATCAACCAGCTCTCCGTGGTGGCACCTAATGTCACGCTCAGCGTCATTCGCGACTACGAGGTTGTGGAGAAGAAGGAGGTGCGGATGCCTGAGGAACTCATCGGCATCGTCCGCTGCGACAACCACAAGTGCATCACCAACAACGAACCGATGTTGACGCGCTTCCACTTCCTCGGCAAGGAACGCGGCACCCTGCAATGCCATTACTGCAACAGGGAAATCAACCTCTCGGAGGTGAAGCTCGTCTAAGAGTCTCCCTCTCCCGACCCCTCTCCGGGGAGAGAAGAAGAGTCTGCATCAGGAGAGAGACGAAGTAAGTATAATAGTAAATAGTAAATCGTTAAATAGTTAATTAAAAGAAATGATTCAGGATTCAACCATCTTCTCCCTTATCGAGAAGGAGTATCAGCGACAGCACAGAGGCATGGAACTTATTGCCTCCGAGAACTACGTCAGCGACCAAGTCATGCGGGCTATGGGCTCGTGCCTGACTAATAAGTATGCCGAAGGCTACCCCGGCAAACGCTACTACGGCGGCTGTCAGGTGGTGGACGAAGTGGAGCAGCTTGCCATCGACCGCGTCTGCCAGCTCTTCGGAGCCGAATATGCCAACGTGCAGCCGCATTCCGGCGCACAGGCCAACGCAGCAGTCTTCTTGGCTTGCCTCAACCCTGGCGACACCTTCATGGGCCTGAACCTCGACCACGGCGGCCACCTCAGTCACGGCTCTTTGGTCAACACCAGCGGCATCATCTACAAGCCCATCGGCTATAACCTCAAGAAGGAGACGGGTCGCGTGGACTACGACGAGATGGAGCAACTTGCCCTCCAACACAAACCGAAGCTTATCATTGGCGGCGGCTCGGCTTACAGTCGCGAGTGGGACTATGCCCGCATGCGTCAGATAGCAGACAAGGTGGGTGCCATCATGATGATTGACATGGCTCATCCCGCCGGACTCATCGCAGCCGGACTGCTCGACAATCCCGTGAAGTACGCACACATCGTCACCAGCACCACCCACAAGACTCTGCGCGGTCCTCGCGGCGGTATCATCCTCATGGGCAAGGACTTCGACAATCCCTGGGGCAAGACAACTCCCAAGGGCGAGGTGAAGAAGATGTCGGCTCTGCTGAACAGCGCCGTCTTCCCCGGCATCCAGGGCGGACCTCTGGAGCACGTCATCGCAGCCAAGGCTGTTGCCTTCGGCGAGGCATTGCAGCCCGAGTTCAAGGAGTGGGCAAAGCAGGTGAAGAAGAACGCCGCAGTCCTGGCCGACGAACTCATGAAGCGCGGCTTCCACATCGTCAGCGGCGGCACGGACAACCACTCGATGCTTGTCGACCTGCGCACGAAGTACCCCGACCTGACCGGCAAGGTGGCAGAGAAGGCCCTCGTGGCAGCTGACCTGACCGTCAACAAGAACATGGTGCCCTTCGACAGCCGCAGCGCCTTCCAGACCTCCGGCATCCGTCTGGGCACGCCAGCCATCACCACTCGCGGAGCCAAGGAAGACCTCATGGTGAAGATTGCCGAGTTCATCGAGCGCGTACTCAACGCTCCCGAGGATGAGTCCGTCATCGCCCAGGTTCGCAGCGAAGTGAACGCCATCATGGATGGCTATCCCCTCTTCGCCTACTAATCGCGGACTATTATAGAACCACGGTTTAAACCGATTTTATTTAGCCGTGGATTAAGAGAGTTCGTTTGAACATCGAAAGAATCTAAAGACACGAAACAGACATTATTATATTAATGCGTTTCGTGTCTTTAGATGTTATATACCACAGATTAAGCTAATCAAGCAGATTAATAATCAACATTTTCTGCTGACGATCAGAGAGTTCTGTCTTCCTTCGTCACGTGCGACGAACCGCACACAGGGTATTTTACTTTATACATCTTCTACTGTTTGTGGGGTGCTTGAATGACCACAAAGGTAGTGGATGTCGACATCTTAGTAGATTTTATCCTGCAATTTGACCCATAGACCTGAAATAATCAGTTTCAAAATTGATTGAAAGAAAGAATATAATTCGGGCTTAAATCAAAATAACTCGTCACTCGTCAGGTATGGAGTTGAATGCTATGATTGTCAACAATTTATACTCTGACGAGTGCCTGACGAGGTTGTCAGGTACTCGTCAGGGTCTTATTATCTGATTTGTTGACTGTTAAAAGCATATATGATGAGTGACGAGTGGTTTGCGCTTCCGAGACAAGTGCCTCGTGCTTCCGAGACAAGCGCCCCGTGCTTCCGAGATAAGCGCCCCGTGGGCGCACCCTGATTTTTCCGTGGCAACCCACACAGACCATGCATGACCGCATAAACTGAGAGGTAGATTTTTTCGTCTGCCCAAAAAGTTGTACCGGCGCACCAGTATTTTCGAATTGTGTTGTAAAGGTGCGTTTTTACTTCAGAGACGTGAATGTTCTGTGACGTTTTAATGGCATTATTTATTAAAATGTATCCTATAACATGTTAAAACGTGGACACGCGTGCGAGAAATCCAAACAAAAAGCTTAACTTTGTCTCACAAAAGCATAGTATTCTCTAAACTAAAACTGATAATTATGGTAAACAGGTTTATCCTTAACGAAGTGTCGTACTTCGGTCCGGGTGCACGCAAAGAACTGCCCGGTGTAGTGAAACGGTTTGGATTCAAGAAGGCTCTTGTAGTGACCGACAAGGGACTGATGCAGTTTGGCGTAGCCGGGAAGGTGCTCGCAGTGATGGACGAAGCGGGCATTGCCTACGAGGTCTTCGACGACGTGAAGCCCAATCCCACGGTGACAAACGTGAAGAACGGCATCGAGGCCTGCAAGCGAGCCCAGGCGGACTTCATCGTGGCTATTGGCGGAGGTTCCTCGATGGACACTGCCAAAGGCATCGGCATCGTGGTAAACAACCCCGAGTTCAGCGACATCGTATCGCTGGAGGGCGTGGCCGACACCCAGAAGAAGTCGCTGCCCATCAGCGCGCTGCCCACCACAGCGGGCACCGCTGCCGAGACAACCATCAACTATGTCATCATCGACGAGTCGCGCCAGGCCAAGATGGTCTGTGTAGACCCCAACGACATTCCCTGCGTAGCCATTATCGACGCAGAACTGATGTACTCTTTGCCCAAAAGCCTCACGGCCGCAACGGGTATGGATGCTATGACGCATGCCATCGAGGGGCTCATCACGAAGGCAGCATGGGAGCTGAGCGACATGTTCGAGGTGAAAGCCATCGAGATGATTTACAAGTATCTGCCCCTGGCCGTCAGCGAACCCACGAACCCTGTCGGGCGCGACGGAATGGCTGTGGCCCAGTACGTTGCAGGTATGGCCTTCTCGAATGTGGGATTGGGTGTGGACCATGGCATGGCTCATCCGCTGAGTGCCCTCTTCGACGTGCCTCACGGAGTAGCTTGTGCCATGTTGCTGCCAACCGTGATGCGCTTCAACATGCCTGCCGCCAAGCAGAAGTATGTGGAGATTGCCAAAGCCTGCGGCGTATATCAGCCCACGATGAGCACCGACGAAGCAGCAGAAGCTGCATGCAAGGCCATCGAGGAACTGAGCGAAAAAGTGGGGACCAACAAGCGTCTCAGCGAGCTCGGTATCGCAGAAAAGGACATTGAGGCTTTGGCAGAACAGGCCATCAATGACGTCTGCACCCCCGGCAACCCGCGTCCTGTCAGCAAACAGGACATCATCGACCTCTATCATCAGATTCTGTAGGGGAGCAAGCAGCACGCGCTTGCAGCTAATGTGAGCCGTAGACTTCGATGTCGCCAATGCGGACATAGCCGTCGGTGCCGCCTTTGGTGACGCTGACGCGCACGTATTGAGCCTGGACGGGTGTGATGGAGGCATCGGTGACGGGCGAGGTGTTGCCTGTGAAGGTGCCAACCGTCTGCCACGTCTCGCCGTCGAGACTGGTTTCTACGATGAAATCGCGGTTATTGAGCTCGGCATCCAGTCCGGCAGCCTCAGCGTGACGCACCACGAAGCGGCTGACCTTGAAGGGCTCCTTGAAGTCCAGCTGTACCCATCCCGTTCCGTCGGTCGTCTGGGAAATCCAGATGTATCCCTCCGAGGGAGAACCGTCGGCAGCATACTTCACGTTCGTCTTTGTAGGCGAAGATGTTATCTCCATCGTTTCGAGCAGCGTGATGTTGAAGGGCAGATGGCGAGCCTCGTTGTAGTAGCTGAACCAATGGTCAGCCCGGACGATGTTGACATTGCCCGGCGAGAGTTCGTCGAGTCTGTCCTTGAGGGCTACGAGCTTGTCGGGACCTGCGTCCCAAACGGTGGCCTGACCCGTGACGAACATCGGTTCTGTGCCCTTGAAGTTCTTGATGTCGCGGTTGAAGAAGTTGGTGATGACGTCCACGCCATTGGCATAGCACGGATACATAGGCACGATGGGCAGCCAGTTGGACTGCACCTTGCTGGTCAGCCGGCCCGTTTGCCGTTCCCAATCGTTGATGGTCAGTCCGTAGAGGTAGGGGCAGTTGTCGGCATAGGTACGGCGCTGGACGTTGCTGATGTCGTCCCAAATGGTGATGACGCGCAGGCCTGCCTTCTCCAGGTAGCGCTGGGTGAGCTGCGTGTAGGGGACAAGCAGCTTGCTGTTGGATGCGCTGGCATTGTAGCGCGAGTTGTGGGCATCGTAGGGCATCGCGTAGCCCATGCCAGAGGGACCGCTGACGAAGCAGTCGTTGGCCGTGGCCTTGCGGTAGTAGTAGTTCAGCATGGCAGGCGAGATGTCGGCCAGCGAGGGGCTGATGGTCCAGTTCAGGGCTATCTTGCCCCGGCCGCTCTGCTCGTATATCTTAGCCATAGCATGCTGGCAGTACTGGATATTGTCGCCGTCGCTGATGTAGATGGCGGCATAGACCTTGTTCTCCAGCTTCGGGCGCTTGGGCACGGGATAGATTCTGACGGCCCGGTTGACGGCTGTGTAGACGGTTGTATTCTCGAAGAAGTCGGCTGGAACGGTGGAGAGACCGTATTTCGTGGCTTCGCCTACGCCGGAACGTTCCTCGGGGTACCAGCCCAGCACGAAGTCGCGACCGGGTGTCATGTCCTTGAGCATCTTGTCGAGCAGGAGACGTTCGTTTGTGTTGCGCGGGTCGAGCCAAACGCATGCTGAACCGCAGGCGGCTCCGATGTCGTGCACATAGGGAATGGCCGGACGTTCGCTGATGAGCAGGCGATGGTTGCAGCGGCTCCAGTAGTTTTCGTAAAGATAGTTGTAGACGGCCAGTGCGCTGTTCATCGTCAGTTGCGTCAGGTCCTCCACGACGGGAAAGTCCATTCCGTTGCGTACAAGCTTCTCGCGTATTTCTGCTGTGACGGGCAGCAGGCGATCCAGTCCGGCGATGGTGACGGCCAGATTGGAATAGTGGTTGGTCAACTCGTTGCTGTAGAGTACCAGTCCGTTGATTTCCTCCTTGAATTGCTTCACGAGCGTGTAGGGCGAGGATGTGGAGACGGCCGCCGTCTTGATGCTGTGTGCCGTGGGCCACGTCGATTGCGGCTCCTCGTTGTGATTGTAGAGGAGGATGCGCGGCCGGGTGCGGTTGATGATGCCTTGCAGCGTGCAGAACATGATGCGCTCTTCGTCGGTGAGCTTGGCGGCATTCATGTCCAGCGAACGGATGGTGGGAGCCGGCTGGAGGAAGCAGGGCAGCAGGCGGTCGTCGGGCCAGCAGAGCTCGTCTGCTTCCAGGATGCGGAAGCCGCTGCTGTTGAGGTTGTACGTCGTGTCGGCAAACGTTATCTTATCCACCTCGCTCACGTCTGTACGTAGCGTAGCGCCATTGGTGAGCTTCATGATCATCTTGGTGGGTTGCTGGGCCGTGAGTTGCAGAGCTCCCAGGAGTGCGGCCAGAAGGAATATCTTTTTCATTTACTTTTGTCCTTTTATAACTTCCATTTTACTTCCGAAAGTTGAGTCAGTAGTTTTGTAATGTGCAGTCTGTTCACGTTGGTCCTTAGAGCTTTATCTTTGCTGAGAACGAACCGGCCTTTACGATGAAGATGCCCTTGCCAAGTGTGGCCCGGCTCAGTTGCAGCTTGCCGCCAGCGAGGGGTGGAGTAGGGAGGCTGCGTCCGTCGAGGGAGTAGACGCGAAGCTCGGTGCCTTCGGGAATGTCGCGGAGCAAGACGCTGCCGTCCTGCATGACACACGAAAAGCCTTCCTGCCCGACGATGCCCGTGGCATCGGAAGCATCACCGAACTGTATTTCTGCTATGTCCGTAATCTCGAACTCCATTGCATCTGCTTCGCTTTGCTTGACGGTCAGCTTGCCTTGCGATACCGTCACGACAGGATTTGCCTCGAAGCGCACGGCTACCGTCTCTCCGCCCGTCGTCTTCAGCAGAAGGCCTTGGTTGCCTGCTTCGACGGCCAGGAAGCTTATTTGCTTCAGGTCGGCCACACGTGTCTGGGCACTTGTTCCGTCCGCCTTTTTGATGTTCATGACTTTCTCCTGCGCTTGGGTCGACAAGATGCCAAGCAGCAGCGTCGCTAAAACAAAAATTTTTCTCATTATATATAATATATAATCTGTATTGATACTCTGTGATGTGTTGTTGTCCTTTGGGGACATTGTGCAAGGCAAAGTTACGAATAATTCAGATACTTTTATACCTTTTTGACGTTTTATTTTACTGTAGCGAAACATTTTGACTGCACAAACGGGATTTTGATGATTATTTAGTCCGGAATGTTTGTCTGTTTGTGGCAAAAGACGTAACTTTGCGAGAGTCTTATGGCAGTGGACCGACATTATAGCAGGATTCTCGAGCAGCGACTGTTGCCTTTCGTTCAGGCCGCCGATGCCGACGGGCTTGTCGCCTTGTTGGCAGCATCGTCGCGCAGCGAACAGCGTACTGCCGGCTACATGCTGGGCGAGCGTCTGCTCCCGGATGCTCCGACCGACGCCTTCTGGCACATGACCGAAGCGCTTGTCCGCTATGACAGCCGCGCCCTGCTCATCACCCTCATGAAGACCTTTCTGGTCCGCCTCGCCCGCGGCACGGCTTCCCTTGGCGATGTGCCGTTTGCCCGCTTGGCCGCAAGCTTCAACGAAGTGGAGCGCCAAAAGGTTGCCCTGCTGCTCCTGCCCGCCCTCGGTGCGCCGGAACAGGTGGAACGGCTCTTCTCCGTGATGCAGATACCCAAGGGACGCGAGCAGATGGTCTATCTGGTGCGCATCGACACACCGCCTTGTCTCTTCCTGCTGCTTCGCTCCTTGCGTTACATCGAGCACGACCGCCAGGAGGTGTTGCAAGTGGCGCGGCAACTGATGAAGCGCGGCACCGGACGAAGTTTCAACCTGGCCAGCATCATCAAGGTCGCGTTCGGTCTCGATGAGCTTACCGGCACCTTCTCTCTCCGTCTGCAGCCCTATCAGATAGCCCGCTTGGAACAATCGTACGAAGCCTTCTGTCAAACCACGGATTGAAAGCAACTAACTAACCGTAAACTCATTCCGCAATCATGATAAAACGATTATTCATTCTCTTGGCGATGATTTCGCAAATGGCCTATGGCGACGAGACAGACCAGGCTTTCGCCTTTGCCGACACACAGTTGCGCTACCAGCTGGAACAAGCGGAAAAGGTTCGCAAGGAAAAGAAAGACTGGACGTTGATGCCCCGATGCGTAGAGAAGAACGGCAGTCTGCGCATGGTGCGGCAGCCCGACTGGTGCTGCGGCTTCTTCAGCGGCGAGCTTTGGCAGATGTATCAGTACTCCCGCGACCCCTACTGGCGCGAACAGGCCGTCAGCAACACTTGGCCCATCGAGCGCGTGAAGACGAACGACGGCAGTCACGACCTGGGGTTCATGGTCTACAACTCCTTCGGTAAAGCCTACGAACTGACGGGCGAACAGTCGTACCGCGATGTCGTGGTGCAGGCTGCCCGAACGCTTGCCACACGCTTCGACCAACGCGTGGGCTGCATCCGCTCGTGGAGCTGGGGAACGCCGGACCGCTGGCAGTTTGCCGTCATCATCGACAACATGATGAACCTGGAACTGCTCTTCGAAGCCTCGAAGCTGACGGGCGACCGCAGCTTCTACGACATCGCCGTGACGCATGCCAATACGACCATGAAGAATCACTTCCGTCCGGACGGCTCTTCCTACCATGTAGTGGACTACAATCCCACGGACGGCAGCGTCATAAAGCGCATCACACATCAGGGACTCTTCGACGAATCGGTGTGGAGCCGCGGACAAGCTTGGGGACTCTACGGCTTCACCATGTGCTATCGCTTCACGCACGACCCAGCCTATCTGTCGCAAGCGCAGAAGATTGCCAAGTTTTGGTTCTCGCAGCCCGATATGCCAAAGGACCTGATTCCCTATTGGGATATGCGCGACCCAGCCATACAGACGGGCGTGGGTCCTGCACAGGACGGCAGTTGTCCGCACGACGCATCGGCAGCAGCCATTATCGCCTCGGCACTCTACGAACTGGCCGGTTACGTTCCAGACAAAGATGCGAAGGCTTATCGCAACTATGCCGACAAGATCCTTCACTCGCTCTTCACGGCCTATCAGCCCTCGCCTCGCACGACACAAGGTTTCCTTCTCCTGCACTCAACAGGCAACTATCCCGCTGGCGACGAGATAGATGTGCCCATCAATTATGCCGACTACTATTATCTCGAAGCGCTGAACAGAGCCCGCGCCTTCAAGAACAAATGACTGGCGACACATTACTTTTTTCCCCGGCACGAGGATAAAAACTATTTCCAAGCCTTTGAAATATATTTCAGAAGCTTGGAAATATATTTTAGTGCCTTGGAAATATATTTCCGTGCCACAAAAAAAGTTTTATCCCGCGGAGCAAGAAACTTTGTCCCGCGGGGCATAAAACTTTGTCCCGCGGGGCAGGGCATTTGTTCTGTGAATCCGGGAGGGATTAGGGTTTGTCGGGAGGTGCGGCTTCGACCTTTTTCGCAGGTTGTTTCGCGACGGGTCGCTTTGGGGCTTCGCCTTGCTTAGTAGCTGATTGCTTCGGGCCTTCGCCTTGCTTGGAATTGTTGCCTTGCTCTGTACCTTCGGGTTGCTTGGAGTCAGGAGCGGAATCGGGAGAAGCATCGTCGCTTTTCTTGGGGGCGGCAGAACTTTCTTGAGTCTCTGAGCCTTTGGGAGCTTCCGAGCCTTCGGGAACTTCTGAACCTTCGGGAGCGGCAGAAGCGTCGGGAGAACCTTCAGGGACGGCTGTACTGTCGGGGGCAGCTGTGCTCTCGGGCTTGGGTGCAGGCTCGGGATTGTCGAAGAGGCGGTAGGTGGTGCGAAGCACTTTGAACTCGGTGCGACGGTTCAGGGCGTTGCAAATCTCCTGCTTCTCTTCGTCCTCGAACGCAAGGATGAAGGCTTCGGTCAGGGAGTCGCCCTCGTTGAGGAAGTCGTAGGTGGCCGCCATCTTGCGGGTGACGACCTTGGGTCGCTTCTCGCCGTAGCCGACGGGCGTGAGGCGAAGGGTGTCGATACCGTGTGCGATGAGGTAGTTCACTACGCTCTCGGCACGCCGCTGCGAAAGACGTTCGTTGTACTCGTCCTTGCCGCGATAGTCGCAATGGGAGGCCAGTTCGATGGTGACGTTGGGGTTCTCGTTGAGCAGGTCCACAAGGCTGTCGAGAGCCATCGTCGAGCTTTCCGTCAGCTCTGCTGAGTCGAACTCATAGAAGACGTTGCGGATGAGCACGGGATGGTTGATGCTTGCCAGCGGGAACTGCAGGACGTACTCCTGGCTCACGCTGCTGGTGTCGACGTGAAGTTCCTCTTTATGATTGAGATAACCCTGGCAGGTGCCGAGCAGGACGTAGTCGACCTGCGGTTTCACTTCCTGCTCGAAGGAGCCGTCGCCGCGCACGCTGAGCTTGAGGTAAGTGCCGTCGTTGCCTACCATGTAGACGAGTCCTTCGGGCAGTTCGTAGCCGTCCTTCTCGTAGACCCAGCCCTTGACGGTGAACGTCACCTCGGGGTGCTCGAAGGCCAGAATATGGTCCCATCCGCGCGCATCGCCGCGATTGGTGGAGAAGTAGCCGCGATTGTGCATCCCCTCGAACGTGATGCCAAAGTCGTCGCCGCTGGAGTTCATCGGGTATTTCAGGTTCTCGATGATGAAGGGTGCTGGCAGGGACGTGAGCGGAGCGGGATTCTTGTCGACCAAGATGGTGTCGCCGTCGCTGGTGATTTGCGTATCTTGATTGGGAAACTTGACCACAAAGAGGTCGAGGCCGCCCATTCCCACGTGTCCGTTGCTGGAGAAGTAGAAGTCGCCGTTGGGACGGAAGACGGGGAACATCTCGTCGCCCGGCGTGTTGATGGGGAACCCGATGTTCTCTACGCCGCCCATGCCGTGGTCGGTGAGCGCGATGCGCCAGATGTCGAAGCCGCCCTGTCCGCCGGGCATGTCGCTGGTGAAGTAGAGCCAACGTCCGTCGGGCGAGACGGCGGGATGTGCGAAGCTGGAGAGCGTGTCCTTGCTGATTTGCAAGAGTTGTGGTTTGCTCCAGGAGGCGTCGCTTCGGGCGCTGGTATAGATTTGTGCGTAGCGGGGATAGTCGGCGTCGAAGGTGCAGACGGTGAGGTACATCGTCTTTCCGTCGGGCGAGAAGCAGCAGGCGCCTTCCTCGTACTCGCTGTTGAGGTCGCCCTCAGCAGGTTCGGGCTGCTCCCATTTGCCTTTGTCATCCTTGCGCGTGAAGAAGATGTCGGCGCTCTTGGTGCCAGTGATGCCGCTTATCTCGTTGCCTTTGGCATCGTTGCGGGTGGAGGTGAAGTAGAGCATGTCGCTGTCGTCGCCCAGAAGTGCTGGCGAGAAGTCGCTGCGCCGGCTGGTGAGGATGGGTTCCTTCTTGATACTGTAGAGCGAGAACTGTTCCTTCCACTTCGGTGCCGACATGCATCCTTGCAGGCCGTTGAGGGCCAACGTGTCGCCCGGCACGATTTCGAGGAAGGCCGTGTAGGACTTGATGGCGCCCTTGTAGTCGGCGTTCTTCTGCTGGAGCTGGCCGAGATAGAGGTAGGCCATCGAGTCGGGATAGCCGTAGCGCAGGGCGTTCTGGTAGCCTCCGATGGCTTTGGCCGTGTAGTTGATGCGTCGGTAGCATTGTGCCATCTTCCATGCTCTTTGGCCGCGCTTTTTCTTCTCTGTCGTCGGGGTGCGGGCGTAGGCCTTCTTGTACTCGGCAGCCGCGTCGTAGTATTCGCCTATGGCGTAGAACTGGTCGCCCTTCTTGACGTGCTGGTCGGCTCCGCAGGCGGAAAGCAGCAGTCCTCCTGCCATCGTCGTGAAGCAGGGGAGCAGGAAAGCCAGAAGGCGGAGCAGAGACTTGATGTGCGACATTTATGTTTGGAGTGTTGAGTGTTTAGAGTTTAGAGTTGAGTGTTGAGAGTTTTCTCTTTTCTAATATATAACGTAAAGGGGGGGCTTTTTATTGTCTGCCTACTTCTTATCCTTTCTTCGGAATGTGCCTGCGGGCTTGTCTTCGACGACCGTGATGCGACGCGGAGTGTTGTCGCGCAGGACGGCGAGGACGATGTCCGTGACCATCTGCTTGAGTTCGTCGAGGAAGGTTCGAGCCTCGTATTCGTGGCGTTCTATCTGTCGCAGTTTCTTCTCCCATCGTCCGGTGAGTTCGGCACTTTTCAGCAAGTCTTCGTGGATGATGCCGATGAGTTCGTTGCCGGTCGGGGTGGGGTGGAGCGACGAGCGTTCGCGGCGGATGTAGTGGCGGCGGATGAGTGTCTCGATGATGGCGGCACGTGTGCTGGGGCGGCCTATGCCGTTTTCCTTCAGGGCGTCGCGCAGTTCCTCGTCGTCCACGAACTTGCCTGCCGTTTCCATGGCGCGGAGCAGCGTGGCGTCGGTGTACGGCTTTGGGGGTGTGGTCCACTTCTCGTTGAGCTGCGGTGAGTGCGGTCCGCTTTCGCCTTTCACGAAAACGGGCAGGACTCCATCCGTCTCTCTACTTGTGGATTTCTCCTGTCCCGAGGTCATTACCACTTTCCAGCCTTCGTCGATGATGACTTTGCCTGTGGTGCGGAAAAGGATAGTAGAGTCGGGAGTGGGGGTCTGTCCTATGACCGTCGTAGTCTCGAAGTGGCAGTCGTCGTAGAAGGCGGCGATGAAGGTGCGTGCCACAAGGTCGAACACCTTCTGCTCCAGCTCTGTGAGGTTCTTCGGAATGGTGCCCGTGGGGATGATGGCGTGGTGGTCGGTGACCTTGGAGTTGTCGAACACCTTCTTCGACTTGCGGAGCGGCTTCCCGCCTCCCAGCGGACGGATGAGGTCGGCATAGGGTGCGACGCCTGCGAAGCGTGTCTGGTAGAGGCCGTTCATCGTCTGCGGACACTTGGGATAGACATCGTCGGGGAGATAGGTGGTGTCGACGCGCGGATAGGTCGTGACCTTCTTCTCGTAGAGGCTCTGTATGATGGAGAGTGTCTGCTCAGCAGAGAGCCCGAGCTTCTTGTTGCAATCCACCTGCAGGCTTGTCAGGTCGTAGAGTCGTGGAGGAGCCTCGGTGCCTTTCTTCTTCTCGACGGAGAGGACGGTGAAGGGCTTGTCCTTGATGCTTTCCACGATGGCTTTGCCTTCTGCTTCGGTGGCATACTCCACGGGCTTGTAGATGATGCCCTTCGGTTTCTGCTTCTTACCCTTTTCCGCAGCCTCGGCCACGGCAGCCGCATCTTCAGCTTCAGCCTCCTCGTCGCGCTCGATGGCGTTGAACTTCGTGTCGCGATAGATGGTGGAAAGCACCCACGACTGGCGCGGAACGAAGTTGTCAATCTCCTGCTGGCGGGCAACGACGAGGGCGAGGGTGGGGGTCTGAACCCGTCCTACGCTGAGCACCTGGTGCATGCCCGGGGCGTACTTCTGCGTGTAGAGTCGTGTGGCGTTCATGCCAAGCAGCCAGTCGCCGATGGCGCGCATCAGGCCTGCTTCGTAAAGGCCCTGGTAGGCACTCTGGTCCTTGAGCGTCTGGAAGCCCTCGCGAATAGCTTCTTCCGTCAGGCTGTTCACCCAGAGCCGTTTCACCGGACACTTTGCCGCTGCCTTCTGCATCACCCACCGCTGGATGAGCTCACCCTCCTGTCCGGCATCGCCGCAGTTGATGATTTCGTCAGCCTTCTGCATCAGACTCTCAATGATGCGGAACTGCTTCTCCACGCCTTTGTCCTGCTTCAGCTTGATGCCAAAGCGCGGCGGTATCATGGGCAATTGTCCGAGGCTCCAGCTCCGCCACATCGGTGTGTATTCGTGCGGTTCCTTCAGCTCGCACAGATGTCCGAAGGTCCATGTCACCTGGTAGCCGTTCCCCTCCAGGTATCCGTCGCGCTGGGCGTTTGCTCCGAGCACACCTGCTATCTCGCGAGCCACTGATGGTTTCTCCGCAATGCAAACAATCATTCTCCTGTCCTATAAATTAATATGTCCTTTTGCGTGCAAAGTTACGAAAAAAGTCTGTAACGAAAGACGGATTTTCGAAGATTAACGCAGAATGACCGTAAATAAAAGGCAAGACGGGGAATAATGAGGAGTTTAGGAACGAGGTAAAAATGCAACTTAATGCGGATTGGTGCAAGAGTTAGGTCTCTAAATCGTAACCCGTTTGGACCAACTCTGACAGTTAAACTTTTCTAATTCTGAGGGTACGAAAAAGGTAGAATGACGCAATTCAAACTGACTGGTTTTCGACTCAACAAACTGCAACGAATTGCCGAAAAAGCATCTCAAAAAATGGTGTTATATTTGCAGCCTGAAATTTAAAAAGGAATTAGAAATGAGATCAACATTC
>JAFUVM010000063.1 GCA_017483665.1 Bacteroidaceae bacterium | reverse complement strand
TCCCCAACTATCCTCTAACCACTAACCTCTAACCACTAACCCCTAACCACTAACCCCTAACCACTAAACTTCTTTAAACTTCATTTTATAACTCCAAAACTTAAACTTAAATTAATAGTAACTATGGCAAAAATGAATTTTGGCGGTGTCATCGAGGAAGTGATGACCCGCGAGGAGTTCCCTCTGGAGAAAGCACGTGAGATTCTGAAGGACGAGACGATTGCCGTCATCGGCTACGGCGTACAAGGTCCCGGCCAGGCTTGCAACCTGCGCGACAACGGTTTCAACGTCATCGTGGGTCAGCGCCAAGGCAAGACCTTCGAGAAGGCTAAGGCCGACGGATGGGTTCCGGGCGAGACACTCTTCTCCATCGAGGAGGCTGCCACGAAGGGTACCATCGTCATGTGCCTGCTCTCCGACGCTGCCGTGATGAGCGTCTGGCCTACGCTGCAGAAGTGCCTCACCCCCGGCAAGGCCCTCTACTTCTCCCACGGCTTCGCCATCACTTGGAGCGACCGCACGGGTTGCGTGCCCGCCAAGGACATCGACGTCATCATGGTTGCCCCCAAGGGCAGCGGCACAAGCCTGCGCACCATGTTCCTCGAAGGCCGCGGCCTGAACAGCTCGTACGCTGTCTATCAGGACGCAACAGGCCGTGCCCTCGACCGCACCCTTGCCCTCGGCATCGGCATCGGCTCGGGCTATCTCTTCGAGACCACCTTCCAGCGCGAAGCAACCAGCGACCTCACCGGCGAGCGCGGCTCTCTGATGGGTGCCATCCAGGGCTTGCTGCTGGCTCAGTACGAAGTGCTCCGCGAGAACGGACACACGCCCAGCGAGGCTTTCAACGAGACCGTAGAAGAGCTCACACAGAGCCTCATGCCCCTCTTCGCACAGAAGGGAATGGACTGGATGTACGCCAACTGCTCCACCACGGCACAGCGCGGCGCCCTCGACTGGTACCCGCGTTTCCACGACGCCATCAAGCCTGTGATGCAGGAACTCTATGCAAGCGTGAAGTGCGGCCACGAGGCTCAGATCAGCATCGACTCCAATTCGAAGCCCGACTACCGCGCAGGCCTTGAGAAGGAACTTGCTGCCATGCACGACAGCGAGATGTGGCGCACCGCCGAAACCGTCCGCAAGCTCCGTCCGGGGAACAACTAAACAGGAAACGAAGACTGTCCATAAATCTATAACAACGGATTAATGAACATCGAAAGAAGCGAAAAGGACGAAAGTTCGCATCTTTAGTGTTTTTCGATGTTGAAAACAAACAACGGATTAAACGGATTGTGAGTAGTCTGTAAAGAAACGAATTAGAATAATGATAATAATTTCATCAGCGAAGAAGAACACCAGTTCCCATTCGTGAGTTTATTATTCTCATTATTCTAATTCGTTTCATTTCTAAACAACGGATTAAACGGATTGTGAGTAGTCTGTAAAGAAACGAATTAGAATAATGATAATAATTTCATCAGCGAAGAAGAACACCAGTTCCCATTCGTGAGTTTATTATTCTTATTATTCTAATTCGTTTTATTTCTAAACAACGGATTAAACGGATTGTGAGTAGTCTGTAAAGAAACGAATTAGAATAATGATAATAATTTCATCAGCGAAGAAGAACACCAGTTCCCATTCGTGAGTTTATTATTCTCATTATTCTAATTCGTTTTATTTCTTCGACTACGCTACGTCCCGAATTAACTTAATCCGTTTAATCCGTTGTCTGTCGTCCGTTGTCTGTTGTCTGTTGTCTGTGTCGATTGTATTTACGACAAGCCCACTTGTCTTATCAGTTAATTGCTGCCGCAGCCTTTGCTATCTGCAGCCGCCGCAACCTTCGCCCTTGCTGCCGCAGCCGTCGCAACTTCCGCCGCCACAGCCACCGCAACCGCCGCCACAGCCTGTTATCTGGTTCAGGGCGTCGCGCACCTCGTCGTTCGTGGCTTCGCGGCTAATCAGGACTTTGCCCACGAAGTTCAGGCTCTTTCCGGCAAGGGGATGGTTGATGTCGACGGTCACAGTCTCCTTGCCTATCTCAACGATGGTGCCGTTGAAACGTGCTCCGTCGGGGCTGGCTAAGGGCACCACGGCTCCAACGTAGATGAAGCGGGAGTCGAGCTTGCCGTTGATTTCGAAGATATTGCGGGGAACGGCCTGCCTGCCCGTCGGCTCGTATTCGCCGTAGGCATCGGCGGGTGCGAGGGTGAAGTTGAAGTCGTCGCCTGCGGTCAGGGGCACAATCTGTGCCTCGAAGGCATCGAGCGTCATGCCCAGGGCGCTGACAAAGACAAAAGGTTCGCCCTCGGCTGTCTCTTCCACGAGCTCGGGTCTGTCGCCCGCAGCATTCGTGTAGAGCTTGTACATCACGGAGATGTATTTGTTCTTGTTTTCTGTTGACATCTTGTTATTTTAGGATTTAATGATTTAACTTTCTGATGTAGTTAAGTAGTCAGTAGTTAAGTAGTCAGTAGTTAAGTAGTCAGTAGTTAAGTAGTCAGTAGTTAAGTAGTCAGTAGTTAAGTAGTCAGTAGTTAAGTAGTCAGTAGTTAAGAAGTTAAGCCAAATGTCTTGCGGCAGATTCATGCGAAAGAAGTAATGGCTTTTCCGCCTGCGCCTGAGCGAAGCGAAGAACTACTGTCCGAAAGGACGAGCGTAGCGATAACTTCTTAACTACTTAACTACAAAGATTTTTCTTTTTTCCTTTTCTTGTGCAAATTTAGAAAAAAACTATGAACTATGAACTATGAACTATGAATTATTTTGTATCTTTGCGGTAAAATAACGCTCTTATGAAGAAATTACTATCATACTTTGTGCTTATTTCAGCCACGACGTTCGCTCTGGCACAGCAAGAGTCATTACTCGACAAAGTGAACCTCTACATCGGCACGGCCGACGACTACGGGCAGATGACGCCCGGAGCCACCGTTCCCTACGGACAGATTCAGGTCTGCCCCGACAGCAAGCCGCGGCAGCATCCCGGCTACGACTACGAGGTGCCTGCCATTTCCGGCTTCAGCATCAACCGTCTCTCGGGCGTCGGCGGCAGCGGTTGCGGCGGTAACGTCTCGCTCATGCCCGACGCAACGGGGCAGGACGTGCGCCTCCTGAAGCACACCGAACAGGCTTCGCCCGGCTACTACAGCGTGCAGCTGAGCAATGGCGTCTGGTTCACGGCAACGGCAGACAGACGCATGGCCGTGGAGCGCTTCACCTTCCCCGAAGGAAAGGGGCAAGAGGCTGTCCTGCTGCTCAATCCGCGTTCTGCCTTCGACAAAGTCTTTGCCGCAGGCTTCGAGCAGAAGGAGCCCACTATGGGACAAGGCTTTGCCCAGTGCGCCAACACCTGCGGTCGCGGTCGCTACCACCTCCACTACCGCCTCTACACCAGTTCGCCCTTTGTGCTCGACACAATCAGCGACGGCCGCAAGCGTCTCACCTTCCCCGAGCTCTCGGCACGATATGTGGAAGTGCGCATCGTCGTCTCCACCGGACTTGCCGACGAGCTGGACAAGATGCCGGAACAAGCCGTCTGGCGCACAGACTTCCTGACTTTCGTGGAGCGTGCCCGGAGGCAATGGGGACGTCTGCTCGCGACGGTCGAAGTGGAAGGCGGAACCAAGGACCAGCAGACCATCTTCTATACATCTTTATATAGGACGTTCCACAGCCCCTTCCAGGTGACCGACCGACAGATGACGCACTACCTCGGCACAGACGGCAAGACGCACGAGGCCGAAGGATTCCAGTACTACAGCTCTTGGTCGCTTTGGGACACCTATCGCACAAAGTTCCCGCTCATCACGCTTCTCGACGAAAGTCACTCGGGCGACATCATGCAGTCGCTCTCGCAGCTTTACATCACAGGCAAGAAAGACTGGAGCACCGACCACGAATGCGTGCCTACGGTTCGCACGGAACATGCCATTGCCACGCTGCTCGACGCCTATCGGCAGGGCATCGGCATCCCCTCGCTTCGCGAAGCATATCCCGGCATGGTGAAGGAGGTGAAGCGGCTCAGCTTGAAGAGTCCCGACCAATGCCTCGAAGCCAGCGGCGACTTCTGGGCCCTCGGTCAGCTGGCAGAAGAACTCGGCTTGAAGGAAGACGCTTTGCTCTGGACGAAACGCGGAGAAGCCATCTTCGACAGTATCTGGCCCAAAGAGTTCCAGAACATCGACGAGACCTACACAAAGATGCGTGGCAACGGACTTTATCAGGGCACCCGCTGGCAGTACCGCTGGGGCGCACCGATGTACCTGCCGCGAATGATTCAGCTCGTCGGCAAGGAGAAGCTGGCCGCACAGCTGCAGCAGTTCTTCCGCGAAGAGCTTTACAACCAGGGCAACGAGCCCGACATCCATGTGCCGTTTCTCTTCGGTCGCCTCGGCATGCCCCGGCAGACAGGCAGCATCGTCCGCAGCCTTGCCACCGAGAGCATCACCCATCGCTACGGCGGCAACGATGCCTACCCCACCCCATTCGTCGGTTGCGCCTTCGAGGGCCAGCCTCGCGGCTACTGCCCCGAGATGGACGAGGACGACGGAGCCATGAGTGCCTGGTACGTCTTTGCCAGCATCGGCATGTACCCGCTCATCGTGGGCGAAGCCGTCTACGAGCTCTTCCCGCCACTCTTCGACAAGGTCACGCTTCACCTCGGAACCGACCGGCAGACAACAGTCGTCGTTCGCAAAGAAGGGGCAAGGAACAAGGAGACGTCCGCAAAGCGCCTGAGCACCAACGGAGCGCAAGAAGGGGCAGGATGCAAGCGTGTCACCTGGAACGGAAAAGCACTTCCCGCCTTCAGCATTCCCGTGAAAGAACTGAAGAAAGGCGGAGAACTCGTCTTCCACATGGATGAATAAGTCTGGAAGAGCTACAACGGCATGAACATAAACCTAAAGACAAAACCTATGACAGAAGCGACAAGACGCGAAGCAAACGAACTCTATACACTCTTCTCCCTGCTGGCAAACGGAACGGTCGGCCGGGCCAATGCCTTGGGCAAAGCAGACGGGGAAATACCCGTTGCAGCTGTCCGTCGGCACGAACACGACGGGCAACGCCTCTACAGAATCGAGGATAAAGAAATCCACGTCCGCGGAGCTGAAATGGATGCCCGTTTCCCTCGAGAAGACTTTGCAGCTGCTGCCGAATGGCTGCTCTCGCGGTTGAAGCAGCAAGGCAGTGTGACCATCGACATCACGGAGCTGGAAGGCTTCCTCGACGCCCTTGCCATCTACGACATGGAGGCACAGACCGACGACCGCACAGACCTTCACTTGGCGCTCTGGCACCCCGATGCTCCCCTGACAGGCATGCGTCTGCATAGCCGCCTCTGCAGCAATCCTCCGCTCTTCGTCGGCGGACGTGGAGCCAACATCAAGTTCGAACAAAGCGGCGTGCGCTTCTCGGGGCCTGCCGTAAGCAAAATCAACCACACGGACCAGCCCGAGAACGTGGCCGAAGTGGCACGCCGCATCCTCTACATACAGAGCCAGGGCGGCATACTGCGCTACAGCGACGTGGCCGACAAGGTGTTCCGCAGCAACCTGCTCATGCTCGACACCAACCTTCCGCGCATCATCGCCGCCATGCTCATGGCCCTCCATCTCGACGGAACAAACCGCCTGAGCGAACTTGCCAAGATGCTCGACGAGAAGAACCCGCTCAAGATGAAGGAAGAGCTCCTGCAGAAGCACGGCTTCTATCAGTACAAGCTCCGGCAGCTCCTGCTTGCTTCGGGATGGGGACTTCGCCCGCAGGTCATCTGGAACGGACGCGCCAGTGCCGTCGGGGGCTACCTCATGACCGACGAGAACGGCGCCCTCTCCGCCTTCCTTCGTGCCGACGAACAAACCTTCAGCGACTATCTTCTTTCCCACGCAAGGCTGGCAAAAACGCTTCCCGACGAAGACAAGTACGGCTATCTGGAACGCGAGAACGGCAACTACTACCTGAAGCTTAACTTGAAAATAGTGCTTTAACCCGCCCCATTAACCTCTGACTCCCAACGAATATTTAACCATAACTATAACATCACAATGAAGAAACACATATTCACCCTCCTTCCTGCCGCCATCGCGCTTGTGCTCGTGGCATCATGCAACCCGAAGGGAAAGACCACGACCGAAGCCGAGACACAGACCGAAGAGACTGCCGACGCAGTTCACAGCCTGCCCGACTACAACTACACAGACTCCCTGATGCAAGGCAGCCACAAGGTCATCTATGCCATCACCAGCCATCCCGACGACTCGCTGGCTGTCATTGTCGACGAAGACGGCGTGAAGTACAAGGACAACCGCTTCTGGCTGACCATCACGAAGGACGGCAAGACCCTCTTCTCCCGCAGCTTCACCAAAGCCGACTTCCGCTCGCAGCTTCCGCAGGAGTTCCGGACGTTCGGCATCATGGACGGCCTGCGCTTCGACTGCGCCGAAGAGGGCAAGCTCTACTTCAACACGTGCGTCAGCTATCCCGACAGCGACATGTCCTGTCCCTTCATCCTCACCATCGGTCCCGACGGCAGCTACACCATCGAACCCGACACGACGAGCGACGAGGAAGACGACGAGTTCCCCAGCATCTGAACCCGAGTAACGACAACAAACGATTAACCCCTTCACAAGACAAGACATGAGAAAGACCATCAGTCACAGCGTGATAGCACTTGCAGCCTTGCTGACAACAGCAGGCAGCGCCTCTGCACAGAGTGTATGGACGAAGCAGACCGCTCCGGTCATGACGCCTTGGGGCGAACAGCTGACAGCAGAGAACGTCTGGGCAGAGTACCCGCGCCCGTCCATGAAACGGCAGGAATGGATGAACCTGAACGGCGTCTGGCAGTTCTTCAAGCGTTCCAGCATCAGCTACGACTACGAGAGCCGCACCTCGTCCTTCTCGAAGGCAATCCTGGTGCCGTTCCCCGTCGAGTCAGCCCTTTCCGGCATCATGGACAAGAACTACTCTTCCAACAGGCGAGCCACCTTCATGTATCGCAGGACCTTCACCTTGCCCGAAGCCTTCAGCGGCAAGAACATCCTGCTGCACTTCGGGGCAGTTGACTGGCGTTGCTACGTCTACGTGAACGGTCAGCTGGCCGGCAGTCACGACGGCGGTTCAGTCCCCTTTGCCTTCGACATCACGCCTTTCCTGAAGGAGAATGCTGAGCAGGAGCTGCAAGTGGCCGTGTGGGACCCGACCAACGGCGGACAGCCCAACGGCAAGCAAAGCGTCTCGCCCGGCGGCATCTGGTATACACCCAACAGCGGCATCTGGCAGACCGTCTGGCTCGAGCCCGTCAGTCCGACTCATGTCGAGAGCTACGAACCCATCCCCGATATTGACAATTCCAGCATTTCAATCAACGTGAAGACCTCCGCTCCGTGTTCCGTCAAGCTGACCGTAATGGACGGCAGCACGACGGTAGCCGAGCAGACAGGACCTTCCGACCAGACGTTCACGCTCAGCATACCGTCGGCCAAGCTTTGGAGCCCCGACGAACCGCACCTCTACGACCTCGACATCACCCTGAGCGACGGCTCGGAGGAGACCGATAAGGTCAGCGGCTACTTCGGCATGCGGAAGTTCTCGCGCGGAATGACCGACGGGCATCCCTGCATCCTGCTCAACAACAAGCCGCTCTATCTCTACGGTCCCCTGGACCAAGGCTGGTGGCCCGACGGACTGCTCACGCCCCCTTCGTACGAAGCGATGGCCTTCGACCTGCAGACGATAAAGGACTTCGGCATGAACATGGTGCGCAAGCACATCAAGCTGGAGAACGACCTATGGTTCGAGTGGTGCGACCGCAACGGACTTGTCGTCTGGCAGGACATGCCTTCGGGCTGCGGAAGCGGAGCGATAGGCACGTTCGAGTACGGCAAAGAGAACTTCTACCGTGAGAACGAGGCTCTCATCGATGCCACGCGACACCATCCCTGCATCGGCGCATGGGTTGTGTGGAACGAAGGTTGGGGACAGTACCCCGAGCACGGCATGGCGCATACGCGGAAGGCCGTCAACGGCGTCTTGAAAGCCAACCACGACCCGGGGCGCTTCGTGCATGCCGTGACGGGATGGGTAGATGTTGAGATGGGCGACTTCCTCGATGTCCACTCCTACCCCAGCCCGGGTGCAGCCACCAATCCCGTGAACGAGCGCGTGGCTTCCTGCGGCGAGTTCGGCGGCATCAACCTCTTCATCGAGAATCATATGTGGGCAGGCTCCGACGTTAACTACACGACGGTCGACGACGCCAACACCTATACGAATCTCTACGACCGCTACACCGACCGCCTGCAAGAGTTGCAGAAGGAGAAGGGACTCTGGATGTCGGTCTACACGCAGATAACCGACGTGGAGCAGGAATGCAACGGCCTGCTGACCTACGACCGCAAGGTGCTGAAGGTCTCACCCGAGCAGCAGGCCGGCATGAAGGCCAAGATTCTGCGCACCATCAACAGCCGCTACAAGGACGCAACTACTGTCGTGGCAGCAGGCGACGAGAAGTCCGGCATCCAATGGAAGTACACGACCACCGAGCCCTCTGCCGACTGGTACACGACAGACTTCGACGCGTCGGCATGGAAGAGCGGACAGTCCGGCTTTGGCGGCAGCGGACGCACGTCATGGTCCAGCAGCGACATCTGGCTCAGGCGTTCGTTCCAAGTCAACAACATCGATGCCAGCCAGCTGCAGGAACTGCGCCTCTGGCTCTTCCACGACGAGGATGCAGAAGTCTACATCAACGGAGTGCTTGCCGCAAAAGTGACCGGCTACAACACCAAATACGAGCAGTGGCCCCTGTTGCCCGAGGGACTGCAGGCCCTGAAGACTGACGGTTCGGACAACGTCATCGCCATCCATTGCAAGCAGACCACGGGCGGACAGTTCATCGACTGCGGCCTGAAGCTGCGCCACTACACGTCCAATGCCGACCTCGACGTGTCGCCCATGCCCGAACGGACGCCCGCTCCGCAGTTTGCAAGTGCCGACGGGAAGGCCTACCTGCTGATCTACACCATGCCGACAAGCAAGCGTCTGCACTATGCCTACAGCCTGGACGGAGCCAAATGGACTGCCATCAACGCCGGACGCAGCATCATCTCGGGCGATTATGCCGACGTGGACATGAATGCGCCCTTCATCCGCCGTACACAGACCGACGGAAAGGACGTCTTCCACCTCGTGGCGGGGCTGACAGACGGCAAGGCCGGCTTCTACCATCTGCAGAGCGAAGACCTCATCAACTGGCAGGTAGGCGAGAACGGCAACATCCTGGTCCGCCCCTCTACAAGCGACCTCAGCAAGGCAGAGTCGCCCGAATGGATCTACGACGAAGCATCCGCCACATATTATATCTACTGGAGTGCCAAGAGTGCCGACAAGAACAACGCCTACCTCTCCAGCACAAAGGACTGGAAACGCTTCACCACTCCGCGCCCGCTCTACTCCACCACCTACTCCATCTACGACATACACATCCTGAAGACCGGCGACAACTACACCGGCATCTTCTACAATCCCGACCGCAACCTCTGCCAGATGCAAGCCAGCGCCATAAAGACGTCGGCCAGCTTCTCCGAGCCGCAACGCATCTTCAGCTCACAGATACCCAAGACACGCGCTCCGCAGACCTTCCCCGCCCTCGACGGCTCCGGTTGGTTCCTGCTCAGCAATCCCACGAACGACAGCGGTCAGACGATGAGTCACACGGGCAACGTGGCCGAGAACAAGTGGTATCCCTGCGACGAGAACGAGCTCTCCCTGCCGGAAGGCGCCGAGGAGGGTTCAGTCGTCGTCATTACTTCGGACGAGCTTCGCAAGCTTCTCGACGAGTTCAGCTACGAGGAATGCGTCATCCTGCCGACGGCCGAGCAGGAACCTCAGACGTGGAAGTACCAGACGGCATCGAGCGTAGCCACCAATACCGCCTGGACAAAACCGGAATACATCGACACAAGCTGGAAGGACGGACGCAGCGGTTTCGGCAGCGGCAACCCGCCCGGAAGCATCATCAACACTTCGTGGACAAGCTCCGTCATACGTCTGCGCCACAGCCTCGACCTGACCGACTTCACGCCCGGACAGATAAAAGCCCTGGCCGGAAGGATTTATCACGACGAGGACGTGACGGTCTACTTCAACGGCATCGTAGCCTTTCAGGAAGGCGACTACCTCACATCGTACAAGAACATCACCTTCAGCCCCGAGGCCCTGAACGCCCTGACGCCCGACGGCAACAACATCGTCGCCATAGAATGCACGAACAAAGGCGGCGGCCAGTACATCGACTTCGGACTGACAGGCATTCGTTCCATCCCGACAGGAACGGTTCGTCCCGTTGCAGAGCAAACCACGCCGAGCGGCATCTACAATCTCTCCGCCCAGCGTCTCAGTTCCCCTCGCCCGGGCATCAACATCGTAAACGGCAAAAAGATACTGTACTGACGGACGAGCCTGCTTTGACAGGAAGCGACCGAAAACGGCGAATCGGCTTACATCTTGCTTTTCGCCGAAGCTCTGAGAATGGCGCGGAAATGCACGTCACGTAGGGGGGTACACGATTCCTGAAACGACGGAGAAATACGTAACACGTTGATTATGTGACAGACACAAATCGCGGTTTCCGGCACGAAACAGAAAAAGCCCGCTTCCCACACAGGAAACGGGCTTTTTTCATGCCTTTTGGATGCCGCCATGACACGTGAAACTGCAAATAAGTACGTGCGTCGTTGGCAAACACACCGTGTCGTGTTGGACATAAGAGCGTGTCGTGTTGCCCAGAACCACGTGTCGTATCGCCAAGAACTCCCTTTTCCGACCGCTCTCGAGGCGTTTCCTTCCCTAAAACGCTCCGCTTTGCGTCAAAAACCGGAATGGCAAAAAGGAATCATTATGGCCTGTTACGTGACAAACGGGCATACTTCTTTTTGCGGATTGTTATGTGTAAAGGTAGCGCTTGATGCTCTTCTTCGGGGTCTTCTCGAACTCCT
>JAFUVM010000062.1 GCA_017483665.1 Bacteroidaceae bacterium | reverse complement strand
TGATGCTCATGCCGGTGCAACTGCTGCTGCGCCTGGGGTGCTTCACCATGATTGTGCTCGTGCTGGCACGCCCGCAGACGCAGAACTCGTGGAAGAACCAGACCGTGGAGGGCATCGACATCATGCTGGCTATGGACGTCTCGACATCGATGCTGGCAGAAGACCTGAAGCCCAACCGCATTGAGGCCGCCAAGCAGGTGGCAGCAGAGTTCATTGCCGGCCGTCCCGACGACAACATCGGTCTGGCCATCTTCGCGGGCGAGTCGTTCACGCAGTGCCCCATGACCACCGACCATGCGTCGCTGCTGTCGCTGCTGCAGAACGTGCGCACCGACATTGCCCAGCGCGGACTCATCGAGGATGGCACGGCCATAGGCATGGGCCTGGCCAACGCCGTGAGCCGACTGAAAGACTCGAAGGCCAAGAGCCGAGTGGTCATCCTGCTGACCGACGGTTCCAACAACCGCGGCGACATTTCGCCACTCACCGCTGCCGAGATTGCCAAGAGCTTCGGCATCCGTGTCTACACCATCGGCGTGGGCACCAACGGCACAGCGCGCTACCCCTACCCCATGCCGGGCGGCGGTGTGCAGTATGTGAACATGCCCGTAGAGATTGACACGAAGACCCTGCAGAGCATTGCCTCGTCGACCGACGGCGATTTCTACCGTGCCACCAACACGCAGGAACTGCGCGGCATCTACAAGGAGATTGACAAACTGGAGAAGTCGAAGCTCAACGTGAAGAAGTACAGCCGCCGTTACGAGGCCTACCAGCCTTTCGCCCTGGCTGCCGTCATCATGCTGCTGCTTGAGATCCTGTTCCGTATAACCATTTTCAGGAGGATTCCTTAACCCGCTTAGCTATGTTCCGATTCGAAGACCCGAAATACCTGTATCTCTTAGTGCTGGTCGTCGTGCTGGCACTCATCCGCTTCATCACCTACCGCAACCAGAAGAAACGGCTGCGCAAGTTCGGCGACCCTCAGCTGCTCCGCGAACTGATGCCCAACGTGTCGCGCCTGCGCCCCTCGGTCAAGTTCTGGCTACTCGAAGCCGTCCTGGCCCTGCTCATCGTCATGCTGGCCCGCCCACAGATGGGCACCCGCATCAGCCATGAGAAGCGCACGGGCATTGAAACCATCATCGCCATGGACATCAGTAACTCGATGAGGGCACAGGATGTGGAGCCCAGTCGCCTGACGCGCTCGAAGATGATGGTGGAGAACCTGGTGGACAACTTCACCAACGACAAGATCGGTCTCATCGTCTTTGCCGGCGATGCCTTTGTACAGCTGCCCATCACCAGCGACTACGTGTCGGCGAAGATGTTCCTCTCGAGCATCGACCCCACGATGATGCAGACCCAGGGCACCGACATTGCCGCTGCCATCGAGATGGCCACCCACAGCTTCACGCAGGAGCAGAACATCGGCAAGGCCATCATCATCATTACCGACGGTGAAGACCATGAGGGCGGGGCCGTGGAGGCTGCCCAGGCTGCACGCAAGCAGGGCATGCGCGTCTATGTACTCGGCGTGGGTTCTACCAAGGGTTCGCCCATCCCCGACGGACGGGGCGACTACATGAAGGACAACACCGGGCAGACCGTCATGTCGGCCCTGAACGAGCAGATGTGCCGCGAGGTGGCACAGGCCGGTGGCGGTGCCTATATACATGTGGAGAACAACAGCGGTGCACAGCGACTGCTCGACGAGGAGCTGGACAAACTGGAGAAGCGCGAGACCGACAGCACCATCTACAGCGACTACGACGAACAGTTCCAGGCCGTTGGCATCGTGGCCCTGCTGCTGCTCATCCTGGAGCTCTGCATCCTTGAAATCAAGAACCCGCTGCTGCGCAACATCAGGCTCTTCAAACGCAACAAGTAACTTCAAAGCAATCCTACTTATGTACAGATATGCCATTCTTTTAGTCGCCCTGCTCCTGTCGGCCTCGGCAGTAAAAGCACAAGACGATATGGGAGCGCGCCGCCATGTGAAGGCAGGCAACAAGCAGTTCCGCAAACAGAACTTCAGCGAGGCCGAGACGTCCTACCGCAAGGCGCTGGAGAAGAACAAGGAGAATCCTCAGGCGCTTTACAACCTGGGCACATCGCTCATCGCTGAGGGACAGGACACCACAGCCATCAAGTTCCTGGAGCAGGCCGCCAAGGCCGAGAAGAACCCATTGCGCCAGTCACAGGCGTTCCACAACCTGGGCACCATCCTGCAAGGCCGCAAGATGTTCGCCGAGGCCATTGAGCAGTATAAGCAATGTCTACGCCTGAACCCTGCCGACGACGATGCCCGCTACAACCTGGCCCTGTGTAAGCACCAGCTGAAGAACCAGCCTCAGGACAACCAGCAGAACCAGCAGAATAAACAGGACAAACAGGATAAGCAGGACAAGCAAGACCAGCAAGACCAGAAACAGAAGCAAGACCAGCAACAACAGGAGGAGCAGAAGCCTCAGATGAGCAAAGAAAATGCTGAACAACTGCTGAATGCTGCCATGCAACAAGAAAAACAAACACAAGACCGGCTGAAGGATGCACAGAAGCAACCGCAACGACGTCAGGTAGAAAAGAACTGGTAATTCTATCTTTGAAAGACCCTACAGGCTCTTTTCGTGCACCATCCTTTGTCAATGAAAAAGCGAAAGACGTTACTTCGAATTTCAATCTGCTAAGTTGGGTAATCCTTTCACCTATTGAGCAGAGTATCAAGCGTAATTTTGTTATTCATACATCTTCCGCATCCAGGAGAAGAATATGGGGTTTAGGGCTGTACGTCTGTTGATGACAATACGGCGTTTGCCCTTAAAAATCATCACTTCAATTGCTCCGGGATTGGTCTCGAAATAACGCCTGATGTCAGAAGTGAGTAATCGCGTAGCATAGTCTGTAGCTTTGGAGTAGGAATAACATGAGAACCGACTTCAACACGGCACTTGACCAGAGGAAGTCGCTTGATTTTAGGGAAAGGCTAAAATCGCTTTTTACTGATATACAATGAGATACCCTAAACCGTAGTACCTACGCGTAGGTACTGCGTAGGGGGTGGGTGTCGGCCGTTCTTCGTAACTTTGCACCGTGAAAAGAAGAGCGCTCTTCTAAACGGATAGTTGAACAACAAAACGAAGCACTGGCATGTCGGAACCGAGAGCATCTGCCACCTGGTCTTCATCCATCGAGGCTGTCTTTACGTAGTTCTTCAGGCTTCTCAAGCCGCTTATTGCCCGTTCATAGCCCACATTTTTGCGGGCCGTATAGACACAGTTGGCAAAAGTGAGTGGAGTGGCAAACATCTGTATTTGTCCCTAACGCCCAAGTCGAATACGTTTGAAGAGGCCAGCAGGAATTTCTGCAGGCCTTCAATAATGTCTAACAAGATGTTCGTGTCGAGAAGCACTCTCATTGTGCAGCATATTTTGCAGTTAGGTATTCCATCCTTGCTTTATCGCCGTTGATGTCGTCGTCGCTGGCTACTGCAGGCTTTGCAAACCCGATCAAGGCCTGAAGCTCGGGCGAGAGTTCTTCTATCTTCCTCATTTTGTATTTCTTCTTAGCAGGAGTAAAGCGCATAATAAGCATAGCCACCCAGTCTTCCACGCTCATGCCATCGGCCTTTGCGTAGGTTTGTGCCTGACTGTACAGTGTCGGATTCAAACTGATTGTTGCCATTTCTCTTCTCCCTTATATAATTAGACTGTGCAAAATTACGAAATTATTTCTGAACGGCAAGTTTTTCTTCGAGTTTTTTTTCCATCGACTTGATCATAGACTCAAATCATGAAAATAATCGGGAACTTGCTTCATCAGCTTTGCAAACTCCGACGGGTTCCAGTTTTCCATGATTTCCAGTAGACGGTCTCCAAAGCTATTGACATAACCATAGGGCGGCTCATCGAGCGGGCCAACAAAGCGCACTCTTCGCCTTCCGCTGATGACCACGTATTCGCTGCCGTCGAGGACAGCCCCCGGTTCACCCTTATATGCTTGCACCGCATAGACCATCAGACGGAATACCCGTTCAAGTGCCTTGGCATCCTCATCGGAGATAGGCACTGTGCGCTCCATATCCTTCCGCTCATCCAAATAGCTGATGCCAGCTTCGTACTTGTAGTGCAATGCCTTGTCCTTCCGGCTATAGTACAGCAGGCTCTTGTTCATGACCATAGAACCTTCCACGTAGTAGGCAAAGACAGAATGTGGTCTCAAGTCTATCTGTACCCACGACTGGGTGGGCAACGGCACTTCCCCGGGAGCGAGAGTCGTCGTTGAATCAAGTTCCGAATCCCAGAACTTACAAGACACTTCTACACCTTTCCGATGCACTTTTCTTAGAAACTCCTTAGTATCACCCAAGACTTCGAGAACTATTTCAATGGCCTGCTCTTTCTGCGTAATAGGCTCCGTAGTTGTTGAACTCCCCATCCATTTTCCATCAACACTTAACGTAACGGCTCCAAACTTGTTTGTCAGTATTGCGAGGATGTCTTCTTTCAGGCTTTCAAATGCGCTGTTCGATGCCAGATAGTGCGTGTGCCACCCTCCGTAGGACAACGTAAACTCGCTTTCCAAGTCAATGAAGAGTTCCTCGCCATCGGCATTTCGCAGTGTGATGCAATAAGACACGTCATCCAAGTAGTCGTAGCCTTCGTCTGCACTGGTATGCACTTCGAAAGCATAGTCTTTCAGAAATGCTTTCATGGAGTAGAGCTTGTAAGCCGCATCGAAGTCGTTATCGTTTCGCTGTGCCAGATGTTGGTTTTTGAACCCATCAAGATATTCGTCTTGGTGCAGTTCCCAGAGGTTCATCAGCTTGACGGAATCCTCTTCCGACAACACTCTGCCTGAGTGGCCTCCAGTCCAGTCAAACCCAGGAATCTGTGCGGACAGTTCTGCCGATGTCATCAGCAGTCCCGAATCAGGGTCCACCATCACCGATGGTCTCAAATCTACGTAATATACCTCTCGTCCTTTTCCACTCCAGTCCTTGCCCTTGTAGGGTTCGCTCACAATCAGGCCGCTCATGACGATGCCTGTGTTCTGCCCGCCTACACGGACCATGAAGAACCGGTCGTACTGTTGCACCTTCTCATATTCCCAAATGCTCCAGTTCAACCTGAAATGGTCAAAGTCCTTCATCCCGTTCAGGAAGTCCTCCTTCTTGAACGAAGAAATCTCTGGGTTCCACATTAATATGACAGCATTCATCGGCCTTTGTATTTATATTTCGAACTTCGTGCTGCAAAGGTACAACTTTTTGTGTTGAATTTTGCGTTACTTTCAGCGAAATTACTAAAAAAGTTTGAATTATCGAAGATTGCTGCAGATTATTTAGGTTTCTATCCTTATTTTTTGTATCTTTGCAAGTGATAAGGGCGGCTAACAAGGTTGCCGAGTTACTAACATTATAAAATAGGAGGAGCATTAACCATGCGAACGGAAATATAACAGAGCAAGGTAACGAAAAAGTCCTGCACTATTAGCGGTAGTACAGGACTCGTAGGACAGTCTTTTCTGGTAGGGTTGTCTTAGTTACCAAAAAATCACTCTTTTCTGTCAAGTGCAAAATTAAGTAATTTATCTCGAAAGTAGCACAAAAGGGGTTCATACCAGGCAATTTTTATAATAAATTAGCAAATGAAGAAGCGCTAAAGATGAATGTGGTTTATTTCAATCCACCATACGATGGTTTTATGAAAGCCATTCAGATATCTTCGACTTCTTCAGCGGCTCGGGTGGATTGTTTCTTACCCTTAATTGTGCAACAAATGAATTTAGGAATAGATTACAAGGAAGGAGTCCTTTTCGATGATTTCGACTCCATAAACCAGAAACCATCGTTTGATGCTATTCTCAATAACGGCTCATT
>JAFUVM010000061.1 GCA_017483665.1 Bacteroidaceae bacterium | reverse complement strand
GGCGGACATCTACGAGATGCTGGGGTATAAGAAGATGCCCTTCTGGAGAAAAATAAAAGTTTGTAGTACACAGTAAAGGAATCGAAGATGCTGGAACAGCGGTGACAGCGAGGAAAACAGAATACAGAGGGCAAAGTTGGGATAAAAAATAGAACGATAGGGTTATGGAAGAAAAGACTGCAAAGAGACAACTGACGCACCACCCCATGAGTTACTACATGGAGATGGTGAAAGACATGAATGACAGCCAAGAGGTTTTTCCCGATATGGACAAGGAACTGTACACGCCCGAGGAGGCCTACAGCATGACGATGAAGGACATCAAGGCTATCTACGGAACGAAAGATGCAGTATAAGTACCTATACACCAAACGCACCGTCGCCAAGATCCGCAACTTCTACCGCAATGTGGCCAGGAAGAACTGCCACACCTATTCGTATGAGGATATGGAACGAAACGTGCACGATGCCTTCTTTGCCATCTATGCCATAGAACGTACACTGCCGCGCCGCCAGCCAACTATCAGCCGATGGGCGGGTTTCCACATGGCGAACACCGACCGATGGTATTACGCCTATACTATCTCGAGGGCGACACCACCACCATCGTTGATGCCTGCCACACGCAGAACATGCACAACTGATTTCTTCCGCTGGCGGGGAGGCGGAAGAATCAGTACCACTCGATGTTGGTGCTGTAGGAGCTTTGCTTGCGCCAGCGGAGGGCGTCGGCCAGGGTGCCGGCCTTGGCTGCGAAGAGGAAGTTGAAGCTGGTGTAGGGGCTGACCACCATGCTGCACGACATGGAGAAGCAGTGGAGGTCGCGCGAAAGAGAAACGGTGGTCATGGAGAGCTTCTTGTAGTTGAAGTCGTAGCCGGACGAGAAATTGATGTTCCAGCCCTCGGCTATGCGGACGTTGCCCGAGAAGTTGAGCGTCTGCGTGAACTTGTAGGGGTAGCGCATCGTGTTGGGATTGATCTCGGCACTGGTGTTCTCGCGCATCGTCACGCCGTAGCTGACGGTCAGGCTCCACGGCATCGAGAACTTCAGGTAGCCGTCCTTGTCGAGTCCTTCGGAGTTCTCCTTCTGGGCTCCCGTCATGCCTTTCCTGCGCTCGGGGTCGACGTTCTGCATGTTCGGGTCGGTCTCGTCCTCGTCATCCTCCTCGTCGTCCTCGTCCTCGTCACTGCCACCCTTGCTGCCAAACGGCTTCTTCAGGTCCTTCAGGCCAAACAACTTCCTCAGCTTCTCGTTGTTGAAGGTGTAGGAAAGGTTCTGGCTCATGCCCTGGAAGCGACCGAAGCGGCCCTGCGACCATTCCGTGTGGTCGCCCACGAAGACACGGCCGTTCTCGTCGAACTCGTAGGCGTAGGTGGCAAAGACGGCATTCAGGGAGAAGGTGTAGCTCTTGGTGAGCTTGATGCGGAGGCGTGTGTTGAGGTCGCTCCAGGGCTGCCGCTTGGCTGCCATGTTATAGCTGAGCGAGAAGCCAAACTCGTCGATGAGGCTGATTTTCTTCTCACCCGTTGAGTCGCGGCTCGAACGCAGCTTCATCTCGACGTTGTTCGAGAGGTCGAACTGCACGCTGCCCGTCATGCCGCTGCCCACTGTGCCGTACGCGCCGCCGCTGAAGGGGGAATACGACACGGTGGAGACATTTCCGTTGGCATCGGTGCGGACGTAGGAGTCGTAGAAGCCCCACATGGGTTTGCTGAAGTCGGGCGCATAGCTGAAGGAAACGGAGGGTGTTGCCATGTGGCGTATGGCTTTTATCTTCTTGCCGCCGAACCAGGGCAGAGGCGTATAGAAGCCGTACAGCTTTGTATTGGCGCTGACGCTCATGTTGAAGTTGAAGACGTTGTAGAAGCCATAGACGGTGTCGCGCCGCACGGTATTCTGCTCCTGGTCCCACGACTGCATCACCTTGTTCGTATACATGCGGTCGGTGAAGGAGAAGCTGGGGTTGATGTTGATGTACTTCGCTACGGTGAACGATGCACTGATGGGTATCTGGTGACGCATGCCGTTGCGCCAGTCCTTGAGGAGACTGCTCTTGAAGAGGAGGTTCTCCTTGGTGTTGATGCTGTTGGTCAGCGTTCCGGAATAGCTCACGGCAATCTTCTCGTACCATCGCTCCTTGCCGACCATCTTCTTGCGCTTGAAGGGGTTGAAGCGGTTCAGCTGGATATTGAGGGTGGGCAGCGTGACGGCTATGCTGCTGTCGCGCACATTCTGCGAGAGGTTGAAGGCGCCGCTCAGGGTGAGGCCTATGTCGCTGAACGTCTTGCTGTACGAGATACTGCTGGTTCGCGTGCTCTGCGTGTAGCTCTCGGGGTTGTACATGCTCGTCAGGTTGTTGCGCTCGTAGCTGCTCGTGGCGAAGTTCACGCTGGCCGAGAAGCTTTGTGTGGGGTTGGCTTTCGCGTCCTGCCGGTGGCTCCACGTCAGCTTGAAGCTCTTCGAGACGCTGTAGTCGGGCATGTTCTTCTCGCCCGTCTGGGTGTTCTGGTAGCTGATGTAGAGGTTGCCGCTGAAGCGATAGCGCTTGCGATAAGTGGATTGCACGGACAGCGCCCACGAGCCTTTGGTATAGATTTCGCCCAGCACCTTGGCGTCCACGTAGTCGTTGATGGCAAAGTAGTAGCCGCCGTCGCGCAGGTAGAAGCCGCGCGATGTCTCGTCGCCGTACGTCGGCATGATGAAACCGCTGCTGTATTTGCTCTTGAAGGGGAAGAAGCCGTAGGGGATAGCCAACGGCAAGGGCACGTCGCACACGACCAGATACGTCGGTCCGAACACGACGTCCTTGCCGGGACGCATCTTGGCGCGGGTCATGTTCAGGTAGAAGTGCGGGTTGGGATCGTCGCAGGTAGAGTAGTAGGCCTTCTGCACGTACATCGTGCCCACGCTGTCGCGCTTGCCGTCCAGTCCCTTCATGTAGCCTTCGCCCTGCTGTGTGTAGACGTTCGAGATGTACGCTTTGCGCGACTTGAAGTTGTAGCTGATGCTGTCGGGCTCGTATTCGTCGTTGCCCTGCTTGAAGAGGGGTTTGCCGATGACGGCACCGGTGGAGTCGGTACGCGAAGTGGCGTGCACCAGACTGCTGTCGATGGCTATCTGGATGAGCTCAGCCTCCAGCTCCAGGTTCTGGTAGTTGACCTTTCCGTCGCCGTAGAGGTGGGCACGCGAATGCCTGTAGTCGAAGGTGATGGAGTCCTCGGCTGAATAGGTGACGGGCATGTCGAGGGCGTTCTTGCTCTTGGGCATGGTGTCGGGCGGAACGGTGTCGGTCGGCACAGAGTCCGGCAGGATGGTATAGGCACGCTGCGGAATGCTGTCGGGCCGCAAAGGCAGACTGTCGGAAATCAAAGGCAGACTGTCGGGAGGCAAAGGCCGGACGCTGTCGGTAATCAGCGTGTCGGCTCTGTCCCGCAGGAACAGGGCGACCCTTCCCGCAGGCTGAGCTGCCAGCGATGCCAGCACGTAGCAAACCGTCAGTATCGATAAAAACCTTGCCTTCAAACCACGTATACAATAATTCCAATTTGCAAAGGTACGACAAAAAGTTGAAAAAGTTAAAAGGTTAAAGGTTAAAATGTGAACTCTTGGATATTTTTAACTCCTAAGTCCTTCCTCCCTTCCATCTTTTTCACTTTTTCACCTTTTTACCTTTCAGTCGAACCTTTCCATCCACGCACGGAACACGTCGATACCTTCGCTGCCGAACTTCTCGAGGGTGCGCAGGGCCTGCTCCGGCGTCTTCTCCACATCGGGGCGAGACTTGGAATAGAACTTGTCGGCATAGCACACAATTTGCTCCTCGATGGTCTCGGGCGTGAAGTCGTGGGGAGGCAGGGGCAAACCCTGACGCACAATCTCGCTGGCCGTCAGTCCCGTCCCCGTGTGCCGCTCTGCCACACGGGCATGCCGGGGCAGTCCCTCGCTGCGCAGAATCTCGGCACCCAGGATGCCGTGCCGGATGTAAGGCTCCGAGCCGTAACAATAAATGCCCGGCGCGTCCACGCGGCAGCAGCCGATGTCGTGCAGCATCGCCGCTTCCCAGAGGAACGTCTCGTCGGCCCCCAGCTCAGGGTGCGCCCTGGCAATCTTCAGCGCCCGCTGCGCCACGTCGTTGCTATGCTTGAGCAGAATCTGCTCCAAAGGCTCGTTGCCCGAGCAGTATTTATGTATCAATTCGTTTACCATAGACTGCAAAGTTACCCCATTTTCCGTAAAGTTGCAATCTTTTTGGCATAATTCTTCCGCAGGCAGCACGCGTTGACTTCGTTATACCTTAGCGCGGCGTTCGTGGAAGCCCCGCGCGCCTAAAAAATAAGCGCCCGGCGCTTCGAAAATAAGCGCGAGGCGCTTCCGAAATAAGCGCCCGGCGCTTAATACTCCGTGACCTTCCACTCCTTCGGGGCGACAAAGCCTTTCTGCCCCTGGCCGTAGGGGATTTCCTTCTGGTAGGGCACGATGGCATCGCCCTGTTCCACCGTTTTACGAAGCCGGACGACGCGCTCTGGATCCTCGTAGATGCGGCCCTCGCGGGTCTCGGAGGGGTTCTGCTGAAGGTCGGTGATAAAGTCCTTCTTCAGCCCGAGGTGCTGACCTGCAAGGATGAGCTTGTACTGCTGGCAGACACCTGCGCCGCAGCCCAGATACATGTCGCGGTCAATCTGCTTCGTCTTGCCTCGGAGCACGCTGTAGATGCTGATGCCGTCGTACGGATTGCGGGGTTTGCCCTTCGCACCGATGATGTCCGCCAAGGTGGGAAGCACGTCGACGAAGCCCGTCACTTGCTCCAGCTTCCTGCCGCCCTGCCGGAAGCCTTTCTTCCAATAGATGCCGGCCACGGTGCGCACACCGCCTTCCCATTCGTCGAACTTGGAGCCCCGCAGCGGCCGGTTCACGCAATAAGGTTCCATGCCGGGCACGCCGCCGTTGTCGCTCATGAAGAGGATGATGGTGTTGTCCCACTCTCCGCTCTGTCGGATGGCCTCCAGTATGGTGCCCACTCCGGCGTCCATGCGCGAAACCATCGCCCTGTAGGTCCATCCCTTCTGGTCTTTCGGAGGAAGGGCATCGAAGTCTTCCTTGGAGATGAACTTGCGGATTTCCTCCTCGGGAGCCTGGTAGGGAGCATGCGGCGCATTGAAGCAGGCATAGACGAAGTACGGCCCGCCCTTGGCATAATCCGCGATGCACCGGGCTGCCTCGGCTGCAATGAGGTCGGTGCTATAGCCTTCCTCGTGGCACGAGGCCCAGTCGTCGTGCCAGTCCAGCTCCTTTTCGCGTGTGTGGTCGAAGTAGTCGAAGGCTCCGTTCAGAGCGCCGTGGAAATGCGTGAAGCCGCGGTTGAGCGGATAATAGCGCAGGCGGCTGTGCCCCATGTGCCACTTGCCTATGGCTGCCCGGTTCGTGTATCCGCCTTGGCCCAGCACGTCGGCCATCGTCTCTTCCTCGACGGGCAGTCCGTAGTCGCGCCAAGGCGGAATCACCGTCTCGCGTATGCCGAAGCGGCTGGGGTAACGGCCCGTCATGAGTCCGCACCGCGTGGGCGAGCTGACAGGGGCCGTGTAGAAACGGTCCAGCTCAATGCCTTCGCCGATGAGACGGTCTATGTTGGGCGTAGGAATGACGCTGCCGTGGTAGCTCACGTCCCCCCAGCCAAGGTCGTCGGCCACGATAATCACCACGTTGGGCCGCGTCGCTCCGATAGCACTCGCCTGTGCTGCAACGGCCAGCAATGTCAGGCATTTTCTCTCCGTCACCATTCTTTCAGTCTGTTTTCTTCGTACCATGCACACACCTTCTCCGCCAGCTTGCGGGCAAGGCGCGGGTTCTGGTCGGCCAGGTTGGTCGTCTCGTTGCGGTCAGCCTCCAGGTCGTAGAGCTCCATGTCCGTGCAGTTGTCGCCCGTGAGCAACTTCCATTTGCCCCGACGGATAGCCAGATGCGGACTGCGGTTCTCCTTCCTTCCGGGGAAGTTGAAGCTCTTGTTGCGGCCAAAGTCCCACATCAGGTCTGTGCTGCGGCTCTTGCTGCTCTTTCCCAGAAGCTGTCGCGACATGTCCTCGCCCCTGCTCTTGTAGCCTTTTTCCGTCGGGATGCCTGCCATCTTGCAGAGCGAAGGATAGAGGTCCATCGCGCTGAGGATGGTCGTCCGGTTGCATTCTCCGGCTTTAATCTTGGCAGGCCAGCGAATGATGAAAGGCATGTTGATGCCGCCTTCGTACAGGCTGTTCTTCGCGCCACGCATGCCGAGCGTCCGCCGCTGCATGAAGCTGGGTGCAGGACCGTTGTCGCTGGTGAAGATGACGATGGTGTTCTCTGCCAGTCCCATCCTGTCGAGTTCGTCCAGGAAGCGCCCCAGCTGCACGTCCATCTCCTTCAGCACCGGCTCGAAGGCATCTTCCTTATCCCACCGCTCGCGCTGTTCGGCCAGAGCTTCGGGCACCCAAGGCGTATGCATGTCGTCGGGCCAGAGGTTCAGGAAGAAGGGCTTGTCGCTATGCCGGCGGATGAAGTCGAGGCTGCGGTCAACGAAATACGCCGTACGGTCCCAGCGCTTCACGCTGTCGGATGCTGCCCATATCCATCGCGTGGAAGTGATGATGGGGTCAGGGTCCGGGCTTTCGTAGGTGGAGACGTGTTCGTCGTAGCCATAGTTCTCGAAGCCGGGAGCATCCGTCACGTCGCGACCTCCGCCCAGATGCCACTTGCCGATGTGAGCCGTGGCATAGCCTGCCTGCTGGAACGCCCTCGCGATACTTGGGGCAGACGGGTTCAGGTAGTCGAGCTGCTCCACCCTTCTGTTGGCTGCCCGGGTGTCCATGAAGGTGTTGATGCCGTGCTCCAACGGGTACTGCCCCGTAATGAGGCCGCAACGGGAGGGAGAGCTGACGGGCGCCGCGGAATAGTACGCGGTGAAGGAAAGCCCCTGCTGGGCCAGCCGGTCGATGTTGGGCATCGGCGTATACGAACCTCCGAAACAGCTGACATCGCCAATGCCCATGTCATCGATGTACATGATGATGACATTCGGCTGCTTCTCTTGGGCACAAAGCGTCACGGGCAGGACTGCGAGTCCAGCCAGCATCCTGCTGTAATGAGACTTGTTCATTTCAAAATTCAAAATTATTAAATTCAAAAATGTTAAATTCCAATCTTCAATTATCAACTTCCATCTGTGCGCCAGTGTCGCCCATACGTTCCATCCATTCGAGCAGAGCCGTCTTCATCTCTGCTATGCGTGCCTGATGTGCAGGCTCCCCGGCCAGGTTGTTGAGCTCCCAGGGGTCCGTCTCGTGGTCGTAGAGTTCCAAAGCAGGACGGTGGACAAACTTGTCTATCAGCCACGAAGCCCGTTGGTCGGTCTGCGCCGTCACCATCCACGAGCCCCACATGTCGTTGGGATTGGGCACCATCATGTGCTTCTCGCTGTACGGCACATCGGGCGTCAGATTCATGATGAGCCGGTACCGCTTGTCCTGGATGCAGCGGATGGGGTATGGCGGTCCCTCGGGCACATTGTTGTGTATGCCGTAAGCCCACCTGCGGGTGTCGGCCTTCTTCTTTCCATAGAGGACAGGCAGGACGCTTCGCCCGTCGAGGGTGTCGATGGGTGCGCCGCCGGCAAAGTCGATGAGGGTGGGCAGGACATCCTCGTACTGAACCAACGCATCGCTCGTGCTTCCAGCCTTAATCTTTCGGGGATAGCGGGCCAGGAACGCGCTGTGCTGGCCGTAGCGGTAGCATGTCCATTTGCCGAACGGCATCTTGGGTCCCTGCTCGCCCAGGAAGATGACCAGGGTATTGTCCAGCTGTCCCGTCTCTTCCAAAGTACGGAGCGTCATCCCCACCTCGTTGTCGAGCATACGTATCTCTGCCAGATAGTCGCAGAACATGCGTCGCGTCACGGCATTGTCCACGCAGTTTGGCGGGAGATGCACCTTTGCTGGGTCGAACTCGGAAGCATCGCCCGAGTCCCAAGGGGCATGGGTGTTGATGCTGCAGACGAAGAGGCAGAAGGGTTGCGACGCGTCGCGACTCATGAACTCGCGAATGCCGTCGGGCGTGGACACGGGAGGATGGGATGCCGTGCAGTTCACGGCAAAGCCCGGAATCTTCTCGAAGGGGAACACCTTCAGCTGCTTTGCAGGATGGTCCTTCCCTGCACGGCCCACACGGTAGCCGAGGTCGGACATATAATGCACCACGCTGCGCAAGCCTCGGGTAACGGGCTTGTGATTGCGGAAAGAACCGTGATGCTGCGGGTACAGCCCGGTATAGAGGGATGCCCGGATGGGAACGCTCACTGCCATCGAACAGAAATTGTTGGTGAGCAGCATGCCTTCCTTTGCCAGACGGTCGATGTTTGGAGTGGCAAGGTTCTCGCCTCCGTAGCAACCAATCTCGTTGGTTCCCAAATCGTCGGCAACAATCACCACGACATTCGGACGCGGCTTGGCCTGCCCCGCACAAACGGCAGAGCAGACCAGGCCTGGAATCAAGATAAACTTGTCGGTCCTCACTTTATTGCAATCTTTTTGCCGTTCATAATATAGATACCTCTCGGCAACTTGCCGTCCGACATCTTCTGACCTGCGAGGTTGTAGACAGCATTCTGTTCGCCACGGGGTGCCTCGGCCACCTGCTGTATGGCATCATAGCCACTGCCGTCGTCGACCTTGACACCAACAGAGCGTGTGTTCATGTTGAAGACAACAAGATAGTCCGTCGGCTCGGCGCCGGCAGGCCATTCGATACGCAAGCGATGGGAGTTGCCCCAGCCGCGCACCAAGTCGTCTGTCATTTCGCCCACGGTCAGGATGCTGTCGTTCACAGCCGTAGCATAGCTTGCTTCGAGCCAACCCGGACGTGTCACGGTGCTGTTCTCCGTGTCCTCGAGCGTAGAACGGCTTGCCATGATGAGGAAGGTTGCATAGCCGGGATATACGTAGTCCTCGAAGAAACGGACCGTCCCGACATACAGGCCATCGCCCACATGCTCCAGGGGAGCCATCTCGTCGTTCTTCCAGCGATGTTCCTTGCCTTCATTGTTGATAATGGAGCCGCAGACAAACACGCGGTCGTGCCAAGCGTATTCTATGGGATAGAACGCCACAGTGCTGTCCTTGGGATTGAGCACAACACGCATCTTGGCGCCTACCACCTGATAGTCCTGCGCAGCACCGGCGACGAGCGGATGCTGGTTGCACTCGGGTGTCACGAAACGACGGTACTGCTGGTTGGACTTGAACGTCTGGTCCAGACGGGTGAAATAGAAACCTGCCCTGGCAGCCGTATGAACGAGATTGGCTCGGTTCTGGGTAGTGAACTCCCCGGTGTACGTACCGTCGTCCTGACGTTGCAACGGGTAGGTAGTGGTCTGTGTGTCGTAAGACAAGTCATTACCCTCGGCATCGAGCAAGTCGCCCTGCACATAGAAACCGCCGCCTATCGTAGCATCGTCGCGGATGTCGGTCATATACAGCTTGACTTCCTCGTCGGTGAGGTCGCCCTGCTGCAGATGGTCCTGTATCTCGTAGCCTTTCGCAAAAATAGCATCGCTCAGCTCGGGGTCTGTGCCGACGACAGCATCGGCCTGGCCGTAGCAGTATTCCATCAGCCCGTACAGCTCCCTGTAGACGGCATAGCTGTCATTGATGGCATTCAGCGCAGCATTTATCTGCTTGGCAAGTTCCCACTTTGCCGCCATGTCTGCCTCGGCTTTTGCCTGACTGATAAGCGACGAGACGGCGTCGAGATGCGACGTACTGATGAAGAAATCATGCTCCTCTTGTGCCGTGCGCAGGTTTGCAAGGTGCTCCTCGAAATTATCCATCATGGCCTGGAATGCGTCCTGGTCCTGACCGCGATAGACGAGGCGGAACTTACCCCAAGCCGTCACGCCGCCTTCGTACCAGGGCATGCCTGTGTTCTGGATGCCGATGCGGAGCTTGCCATCCTCGACGATAGCGTATGCATGGTTGACGAAGCGGTCGGCCGAGAACGCGATGCTCATGGCATAACGACCATCGGGCACCCAGCCCGTACCGGTGTCTCTGTCGTAGGAATGTGTCTCCTCGCCGTTATGCGGAGCATCGGGGTCGCCAGAGGGGTCGAAGCGGCAGTTTATGCCATTGATGGCTTCATCGTATGGGATTGCACACTTGTAAAGGTTCCAGACGGGCGTATGGAAATCGTTGATGAAGACATCGGCAGCCACCAGCTCGCAACCGGACTGGTCGCCAAGACCGATGTCGCCGGTACGATGGTATGCCGGGACTATCAGTTCGTAGATGCCGTCCGGCAGGTTCTCCTCGTTCAGGTCCTGATAAACATAGAACGCCGTGTTCTTGCTGGCGCTCACGGGATAGATGTCGAGAAAACCTGTACGGCAGGAGAAGTTCCATCCGTTGCCCGTCCGGGTTGTCTTTGCCACCCAGCCCTTGAAGTTGGCGTCCTCAGCAAAATCTGCATTATAGATAAGGTTGGACAGGTCGGAGCCCTCCGTGATGCTGTTCTTGATAGCGAGGTTAAGCAGGTCCTGTACGAAGGCAATCTCTGCTGTCAGTTCTTCTGTCGAGAGTCTCTTGGTCTCGACGATATGCTTGAAAGTGCCGTTGGGAAGGCCTTCTACTTCCTCCTCGTCTTCGTAAAGGTAAGTGTCGAGCAGTTCGGCATACTGGCCGTTGAGCTTCTCGCGATTGTCAAGGTCGCCCATGACTGCTTCAACAGCCGCTGCATAGTCGATATAGGCCATGTGGCTCAGGCGAATCTGTTCGGGCAGACGCGAGAGTTTGTCGGCCAGGTCCAGCATCTCGTCCAGGGCGGTAACCTCCTTAAGCGCCTCACTCGCCTCCTGATAACTTTCTACCAATTGTGTCTGAGCTTCCAGCTGGTCCAGTTCTTGCAGGTTCTTCTCCTGCTGGGTTCGGATAAGTTCTACGGCCGAGGCATCTTCAAGGCGTTCCAGTCGCCATGTGTCCCAAACAGTCCAGTTGCCGTTCAGATACATCCGGTTCTCCAAACCGACCTTCACGACATCCTGACCCGCTTCCACCACGAAATAGATGGGCTCGTTCCAATAGAGTCCCTTCCGAAAGTAGTCGCGGCAAGCTGCCAAGGAGTTGGGCACATAGTAGCCCGTCGCCTCGTGATGCGTCTGTGTTCCTGTTCCGATGGGCTCCATCTGTCTGCCCTCGGCAATGTCCATGAAGAGACCCGCAATGCGACGCCCGCCGACCTCAGCATAATACTGGCTGTTGTGGTAGAGCTGTACGTAATCGGGATTCAGCTCTGCCTCTTCGTAGGCCACATAGTCGTCGTCCTTCCATGCCTTCACGCGAGAGAGACCCTGCACACGCAGCTTGTAAAGGCCCGGTTCGAGGCCGCTCAGCTCCTGATAGCTCTCGAACCACTTCTGGTTCCAATGCTCCGCCACGCTGTTGTTGATGGCAAGTCCGGAGCCGTCGCTGCTGCCAGAGTTGACATAGCCGCCTGCATAGTCGTGGTCGGCATTGGCAAAGATGCGGATGAAGGGATAGTCGGCATCCTCCTGGGCGCAGACCTGGCAGAAGCCGTCCACGTAGGTATGGGGCGGAATGACCACCTCGCCGCTGTTGGAGAAGTATGCCGACTCCTCGTCGTACGTTCCGTCGCACCGCATCTCGGCCTGCACCACGACGACACCGTGGGTGGGGATGAAGGTGGGGAAGAAGTCCTCGTCACCGCCATTGTCGAGATTCTGGAACCAACGGATGACGCTCTGGTCGCCATTGAGACGATAGCAGAGCGAACCGCTCTCCAGCTCTTCGTCGCCAAAGCGCTGAGCCTGCGTCCCGAACATGCTGAAGCAATTGGTGACGACGGCATTGTCGTGGCGGAAAGCATATTTGTCCTCGCCCTGGATGCCTGAAGCTGTGGCCGAAGTCCAGCAGTTGCTGATGACCGTCCCGTTGTTGCCAAGCCAGCCCACAAGGGCAGCACTCTCGGAAACACCCTTTATGTAGCCTGTGCTGTAGCAGTTCTCCACCGTCAGCTTGGCAATGCTCTGGAAGTTTGCACCCAGCACGGCACCGGCACAATTGCCGTCGGCCTGCACGTTGCCCTCGAAACCGAGATTGCGCAGCAGCACATCGCCCTGCAAGCCGCAGCCGCCCACGAGGGCCGTTCCCTTGCCTCCGGTCAGGTAGCAGTTCTCGTCGAGACGCAGGTTCTCGATGGTCGAACCGCCGCGGATGAAGTTAAAGAAGCCCGACCAGTCGTGCGTCACGCCGTCCATCACAAGATTGCTGATGGTATGATACTGGCCGTCGAAGTGCCCCAGGAAGGGAGTGGCAAGCGAACCGATGCCGAGGAAATCCACGCCGTCCATGTCGATGTCACCATCCATGACGACCTCAAGGTTCTGATGTCCAGCCTCAACATACCCGGCCAACCACTGCAAATGCAGGGGCGTGCTCATGTGCAGCACTCCGTCCACGGGAGTCAGGAAGCCCTCGTTGAAAGCTCCGCAAATGGTGCAATAGAAGTCGCCGTCGACGAAAGTATGAGGCGGAACGATGCTGCCCTCATTGGAGTTGCTGTAGGTCCCCTCGTCGCCGACGGGTGTGCCGTCGCAAAGCATGGTGCCTTGCATATAGACTTGCAGACTTGTGGCAAAGGGAACAGGATAGGCATCCTGCCCGAGCGTCTGATAGAAGATGATGTTGGTCTGGTTGCCATTGAGGTAGTAGCACAGGCGGCCGCTCTGCACATCCTCTGCCGTGAAGTCGTGGTCCACGCCCTGACCGGCACCTTCCGTTCCGCTGATGTCAATCACATTGATGAGCGTACCGGAGAGGCGTCCCATCTGGTTGTCGGCATTGAATCCGCTGACGACGCCCAGGTTGATGATGTTCTCCTGTAGGTTTTGTGCGTTGTTGCCATAGTAGCCTGCAACCACACCTGCATAACCCGATTCGGCCGTGCTGGTGATGGCTCCCGTATTGACGATGTTACGGATGCGCCAGGTAGGGGCATTGCCCGTCTGACCGCCCACCAGAGCCGCAGCGTCGGTGCCGCCCTCGGCCGTCACATTGGCTTCGTTGACGATGTTCTCCAGGGTGATAAGGCCCTGATTGCCCTGGCTGCAGCCCGCTATGGCTCCCACCTGATGATAGGCCGTAAAGGAGCAGCTCTTGTCTATAATAAGGTTACATACGCGCGTATTGCTGTCCGAATTGCCGCGCAGGTAGCCGAAGAGTCCCTGTATGTTTGCCGTAGGACGATTGATGACGAGGTTCAGGATGCGGTGTCCCTGTCCGTCGAACGTGCCGCGCCAGCGCAGGTCGACGCTCTTTGCAATGGGCGTATGGTCTATGCCCTGCATGTCGATGTCGTTCATGAGACGTGCCGACACATCGTTCCTGCCGGTATTAACCAGAGTAGAGAACCACTCCAGCTGGTATCCGTCGGTAATTTCGTAGAAGCCGTCTTCTGCCTGATAGACATAATCCGGGTCGTAGGTTCCGCAGATGGTGCAGATGCCATGTTCGTAGTCGTGCGAGCCGACGAGACACGATGGCGGCTCTGTTTCGCGCAGGAACCAGAAGCTCTTGTGGTTGGTACCTACCGCAGCCATATAGGACTGAACGTACTTGTTGTCCTCCTGCCAGTTCATGGCAAAGCAGGCTCCGCTGTTGAAGGCCAGGTTGACATGGTCGGAGCTCGTCATGCCGAAGCAGTCGGCGCCTTCCGTCGGAGTGGAGAGGATGAAGAACTCGACGGGGTCCGTCCCCATGTTCACGGCCACGGCAGCCTGCTCAGCAACAGCCTGGATGTAGCGCTTCGTGTTGATGTTCTGGATGTAGTAGCAGCCTTCGTTTCCCGTAGGGATGAAGCGCCAGTAGGAATAGATGTCCAGTCCGACGTTGCACTGGAGGATGTCCTTCCCGTTGTCCTTCATGTAAGCATCGTGATTGTTGCGGGAAGCAATGGTGTAGTACTGGTTCTTATCGATGTCAAGAGCCACAGCTGAAGCCATACACAGCAGCGGCATCAGCAGTAAAAGCAGTGTTCTCTTCATAGATTCAGCAACGTTGTTTATCGTTAGTTCTTTTCGTTTATTGTCTGACGGTCGTTTTCTTTCCATCATGTATGTATATACCGGGGTGTCTGACGGCATCCTGCCGACGGCCCAGAAGGTCAAACCATTTACCATTTGAGGATTTACGGTTCACGGTTTGGGGGCGGTCTGTTCGGGTGATGATGTCGTCGGGCACTTCGCTAAGCGTCCAAAAGGAGCGGTGGTTAGTTCCTGCTGCTGCAGCGTATGTCTGCACCAGGCAATTCGCCTGATTGCTTTCGGCACGCAGGTTGAGGCCGATGGTGCCAGAGGTGAAGTCGTGAGGCTGGACAGAGGTGCATGCAAAGCCATAACGTCCGCCCTCGCTGGTCTGAGCTGCCACATGGTACTCCACACCCTCTGTGCCCATACGGACTGCCGTACCAGAGGCCTTGGCGTAACCTTGTATGTAACGACCCGTCAGCACGTTGCGGATGGTGTAGCAATGTGTGTTGGACGTGGGTTCGAAGGTCCAATAGGCCGACTCGCCCGTGCTCCCCTCGCAGGCAATGCGGTCGTCGCTCTCCATGTTGTCGACCATGAAGGCAGGCGTGCCCGAGAAGTTACGGATGGTATAGGCATGGCCCCCCAGCGGCCAGTCGGCTGTGAGCGGATTGTCATCTCCGGTTTTGGGCAGATAGGGCGTGGCATCGAAAGTGCCGGCACGGAGCTGGCGTATCTGTTCGGCAGAGAGGATGCCCTTGAAGAACCAGGCATCGTCTATGTAGCCGCGGAAGTAGCTCTTGCCCGTCTTGTGGCCGCCGATACGGAAGCCGCCGGTGCACGCCTCGAAGCTGCCCGTCTGCACGGTGCAGTCGCGCTCGCCGTCGATGTAATACGTGATGCTTTGGTCCACGGGATTGCAGACGATGGCGACGTGCTGCCATGTGCCGGGCTTGAGCGAGCCGTCCGTGGCGTGGTGCTGGCTGCCGCCCAGGAAACTGTTGTAGAAGAACGTGGGCGAACCGCCTCCGGTGGGTGCTTCGGCACGGGCATAGAGGTAGATGCGCCCCGTCCCGGCGTTGTCCTTCTGCGCCAGGATTATCTCGTCGCGGACGTAGACGCCAACATCCTGCTGGCTGCCTGCACCCGGAGCCGCCGTGTTCTCGGCATAGACCCATGCACAGAAGGTGCTCTGGGTGGTACGGGTGTCGAAGATGCCGGTAGTGTTCAGGTCGAGGTACTGCGCATTTCCGTTCAGATGGAGCGCCTGTCCCGCTTTTCCTGCGCCGAAGGAGATGCTGCCATCGCTGGGTGTAAGGACGTACTTGGCAGGCGACGCGTCATCCAGGTTGCCGTCGAAGGGGTAATGGAAGATGAGCTCGGTCTTCGTCTCGGGGATGTCCTCGTCGGCGTTCAGACCGACACTCAGTGCCCAGGCGTTCCAGAGAGCCTTCAGCTCGCGCACCTTCTCGGGGTGCTCGGCTGCCAGGTTCGTCGTCTCGGAGAGGTCATGGGCGAGGTCGAACAACTGCCAGCCGCCACTGGCCAATGCCGTGAGGCGCCAGTCGCCCTTGCGGACAGCCTTGCCCCGCTCGTGCTCCCAGTACAAGGTACGCTCGTCATCCCAGCTGTCCTTCTCCTGAAGCAAGGGCACGAAACTGCGGGCCTCGTTACACATGGGCTTGATGCTGTTGCCGTTATACGATGAAGGATAGGAGGCTCCGGCCAGCTCCAGACAGGTGGGCATGACGTCGAGGAACGTGCAGGGCTGCGACGTGATAGTGCCTTCCTTCTCCTTTGCCAAGCCAGCAGGCCAGTGGACGATGGTGGGAGCAGCCGTGCCGCCGTGGAACTGTGTCGTCTTCCAATAGCGATAAGGCGCATTGACAGCTCCTGCCCAGCCTGTGTGCAGGTAGTTATAGGTGAGCTGACCGCCAGGAGTGGGCGAGTTGCGCACCAGCATCTGTCCGCTGCGCGTACGGTCCTGACGGTCGAAGTCGCCGATGGTGTAGTTCTCGCTGGAAGCCCCGTTGTCGCTGGTGAAGATGATGAGGGTGTTGTCCAGGATGCCACGGTGCTTCAGCTCGTCGATGATGCGCCCGATGTTCTGGTCCACACAGTCAATCATGGCGGCATGCACCTCCATGTTGGCCGACTGGAGCGCCTTGTCGAGCTCGTCCTTCCACTTGCGTCCGGAGGCATTCGTAGCCTCGGGCATCTCCTCGGCCTTGAAGAGGCCAAGCTCCAACATCCTGCGGTAGCGGCGCTGGCGCATAGCGTCCCATCCGTCGTCGAAGCGCCCTTTGTACTTCGCGATGTCCTGCGGCTTGGCGTGTAGCGGCCAGTGCGGTTCCTGAAAAGCGACGTACATGAAGAAGGGCCGGCCGTCGGCGGTCATCTCGTCCATCATGTCGATGGCCTTGTCTGCCACGAAGTCGGCGTAGTAGAAGTCTGCGGGAATGCTGTCGGTGAAGATGGGCTCTTCGTTGTGGACAAGCGAGAAGGGGTCGAAGTGGTCGGTCACGCCCCAGATGGTGCCCCAGTGTTGGTCGAAGCCTCGGTTGCAGGGATAAGTCTCGATGGGTGCAAAGGGACGGTTGTTGAAGGTGCTCTGATGCGAGAGCCACTTCATCTGGTCCTCTTTATTGCCGATGCCCTTGGTGAGCGAGAGGTGCCACTTGCCGCTCATGCCGGTGTGATAGCCAGCCGTACGGAGCACCTCGGGGATGGTGACACAGTCGCGAGTGAGACTTTGCCCCATGCCGGTGATGCCGACGGTCTGCGCGTAGCGTCCCGTCAGGAGCTGCGCACGCGAGGGACAGCTGCGCCCGGAGTTGTAGAACTGTGTGAAGCGCATGCCGTTGGCAGCCAGCGCGTCGAGATTCGGGCTCTCCACCTCGCCGCCAAAACAGCTCAAGTCGGAGTAGCCCATGTCGTCGACGACGATGAGCATAATGTTTGGGCGTGTGTCCTGCTGCTGGGCAGAGGCGAGAGCCGGAAGCAATGCCGGCAGGGCTGTCAGAGCACGTTGGTATTTCTGATGCATGGTCTGTATATATAATAATGTATATGTCTATTGGTCTAACTTCTCTTGTTCCTACGCTTATTTCTTATACGCTCGGAGGCTTCTCCGCCGTTTGTCTGGCATATTCTCCACAGGGAAGTTCATACCCCTGCCCGCTCCTCTGGAAAACACACCGTGCTCTTACGGGCAACACGGCGTGCTCTTACGGGCAACACGGCGTGCTCTTCTGAAATAAGCGCCTGTCTCTTCCAGAATACCCCTTTCTCATCTCCTCCGATGCGGTGTGTGTCGCGGCGAAGAAAGCCTCCCTTTGGGGAGGTTTGGAGGGGGCCTTTGGAGGTGGCCCCGAGCTTCACTTGTTCAGTGTCTTCTTGTTACCTTCGATGACGACTCCCCTGTGGGAACGGCCCGGTACAAGCTTCTGCCCGGCAAGATTATAGACATTGACGTCCTTTACGGGAGTGTCCGAGAGGGGCGCTATGCCTGTTGCATCCGCGTCGAACTCGAAGGCTCCCATGTCGATATGCGTGCCGAGCAGACGGCTCTTGCCGGCGAGGTCGTGGCGGCTGATGGCTGCATAGTTGTCGTCGCCAGCATCGATGCAGGGCGAGCCCTCCGCAAGCTCGAAGCAAGCGGGCTCTGTCCCGCCGGGGCTCGTGCTGCCGTCTGCGGCGGGAAACTTCACGAACATCGGCGTGATGTCCTGCGACAGGAAGATGTGCCCGTCGTCGTTTCCATCGGTGAATTTTGTGCTTGTGCTTTCTATTGCGGAGGAGAGGGAGACGACCGTGCCGCCTCCGTTGATGTCAGCATTCTGGCCGTAGCTGCTGAAGCTGCCCTTGCCCGTATTGTGCCAGGCGATGCTGTTGTAGACGTTCAGGTTCGAGCCGTTGGTGCCCAGGCCGAAGGCTCCGCCGGGGCCTGTGGCGACGTTGCCGGCGAGGGTGCAGCCTATGACGGTTGCCGTCACGCCGCCCCCCACCTGTATGGCTCCGCCGTTGCCGGAGGATGTATTGCCCACGAAGAGCGAGTTCTCGATGCTGACCTGACCCAAGTGGCAATGGATGGCTGCTCCGTTCTTGCCGTTCTGCGTGCGGTTGTCTCGGAAGATGCAGTTGCGGACGGTTGCGCCGTTGGTCAGGATGGCTCCGCCACCGTTACCGTTGCCGTTGGCCCCGGCCTGGTTGATGCCGTTCTGCACAACGAGCCCGTCGAGGACGGTTGTCACCGCACCGTCGAGGTTGCTGTTGCGGATGGGGCTCACCTTCCCACCGCCGTCGATGATGGTGGGGTGGCTGGTGATGCTGCGCTCGTCGGGCGTCTGCTCGCTGCCTGTGAAGCCGCCGTATATCTCCATCTTGTCGGGATGGATGGGCTTTTCCACGGGGTAGAAGCCTTCCTTCAGCCATAGGACGGCATTCCCCACGTAGGTATCGGCAAGCGTCAGGGCGTGGCTCAGGGTGGTGGCCTTCTGCCAGGATGTGCCGTCGGCCTGCTCGTCGCCGTCGGGCGAGACATGGATGACGGAGTTCCCCGTCGTGGCCTCTCCCTTGTCGAACTCGTAGGCACCCATATCAATCTGCGCTCCCGAGAGCCGTCGGTTCATGCCCAGGTCATAGTCAAGCCCGGAAGCCAGGTTGGCGTTGCCTGCATCGATGCAAGGCGATTCCTCGGCGAGCTCGTAGCTGTCGGGACGGAACAGGGGCGTCACCTCCGCGGAGAGCGGCATGTGGTTAGTGTCGTCGCCGTCGGTGAACTTTGTGCTCAGGCTCTCGATAGCGGAGTATCTGGAGACGACCGTGCCACCGCCGTTGACATCGGTGTTCTGCCCGAAGCTGCTGAAGCTGCCGGCTCCCGTGTTGTGCCAAGCAATGCTGTTATAGATGTTCAGGTTAGAGCCAATGTTGCCCAGACCGAAGGCTCCGCCCGGGCCTGTGGCTTGATTGCCTACCAAAGTGCAGTTGACAACAGTCGCCGTCACGCCGCCGCCCACTTGTATGGCTCCGCCGTTGCCAGAGGATGTGTTGTCGACGAAGAGGCTGTTCTCGATGCGGAGCTGTCCTGTATGGCAATGGATGGCTGCCCCGTTCTTGCCGTTCTGAGTACGGTTGGCGCGGAAGATGCAGTTGCGGACGACGGCCCCGTCGTTGAGGATAGCGCCGCCACCGTTGCCGTTGCCGTTGGCTCCGGCCTGGTTGATGCCGTTCTGCACGATGAGTCCGTCAAGGACGGTGCTGACACTCGTACCCAGACTGTTGCGGAACGGGCTCACTTTCCCACCGCCGTCGACGATGGTGGGGTGGCTCTTCCAGTCACGCTCCGCCAGCTTCTTCTCTGTTCCCTGGAAACCGCCGTAGAATGCTACGTTGTCGGAAACGACAGACGCGGTGACGTCGTACTGCCCCTGCTTCATCCAGACTTGTGTGCCCGAGGCTCCTTCGGCAAGCGCGACGGCGTGGCTCAGGGTCGTGGCCTGCTGCCAGGATGTGCCGTCGGCGCTCTCGTCACCGTCCGGCGCTACATATATTATATTGTCGGCATACTCGCGGTAGGCTTCGTTGAACCAGTCGATGGCTGCCTTCTTGAGGCGTTCCGTGAGTGCAGGATAGGAGGATGCCACGTTGTGCTTCTCGTTGAAGTCGGTCGTCATGTTGTAGAGCTCAGTCCTGGAGCCGTCGGCATTGACCAGCAGCTTCCATTCGCCTTCGCGGACCGCGATGTGCGGGCTGACCCTGTCGGCCTTGCACTTGCCGAACTCCCAGAAGAGGGGCGTAGTGCGCTCGCGGGCCGACTGACCTGTGATGACATCGCTCATGTCCTGTCCGTCGAGCGGGTAGTTCGTGGGGACGTCGGCTCCGGCTATCTTGCAGAGCGAGGGGAAGAGGTCGACCATACAGACCACCGAACTCTCGTTCTTCACGCCTGCCGGGACGTGCCCGGGCCAGCGGATGATGAAGGGCATGCGTATGCCTCCCTCGTAGAGTGTGCCTTTCTGCCCGCGGAAGTCGTTGGTGCGATGCCCGTCGAAGGCCGGGGCAGGACCATTGTCGCCGGTGAAGATGACGATGGTGTTCTGGTCGATGCCCAGGTCCTTCAATCCTTGCATGAAACGCCCTATCTGCTTGTCCAGCTCTGCCAGCACGATGGAGAAGGAGTGTGCCGACTCGCGCTGCGAAGCCTCGTCGCCGTCGTACACCCAAGGCGTGTGGACATCGTCGGGCCAAAGACTGACGAAGCAGGGCTCTCCCTTGTGGCGCGAGAGGAAATCCAATGTCTTGTCGACGAAATAGGCCGTCCGGTTCCAACGCTTGATAGGGTCTGTGGCAGCCCATATCCAGTTGGAGGAAGTTATCATGGGGTCTGGGTCGGGACTTTCCCATGTGGAGACATATTCGTCGAAGCCATAGTTCCGGATGGACGGCGCATTCTTTACGTCGCGACCGCCTCCCATGTGCCACTTGCCGAAATGTCCCGTGGCATATCCGCTTGCTTTCAATGCCCGGGCCATCGACGGGGCCTTGTCGCTAAGGAAGTCGTTCTGCTCGTTCTTGGCGTTGTTCACACGTTCCTGCAGGAAGGTATTGATACCCCAACGCGTGGGATACATGCCAGTCGTCAGCCCGACTCTCGAGGGCGAGCTGATGGGGCAGGAGGTGTAGAATTGGGTCAGTGAGAGTCCCTCGTCGGCAAGCTGGTCGATATTGGCGGTGTGGACATAGTCGCCTCCGAAGCACGAAGGGTCGGAGTAGCCCATGTCATCAATGTTCAGTATGATGATGTTGGGCCTCCCAGTCTGTGCAGAGCCGAGGAGTGGTAGCAGCGATGCCGACGAAAGCAGGATGTGTCGTGTCTTCATGATGCTAATTATCCTTCGTGTCCTCGTCGCTCCAAATACTCCAGTCGTCGTCCGACTTCACCAGTGCATCGTCTCCTGTGGCATTTCCGTCCAAAAGGGAAAGGGCGATGAACGCTGCTGCTTCCGCAGCCTGAATCTCTGTCGTAGGATATATATATGTCTTTTTCATTGCTGTAACCTTTAATGATTTTGTTTTAGTAGAGAACCTCCTTGCCGCCAACGATGTAGACACCCTTTTGCATCTTTTGGATGCGCTGGCCTGCCAGGTCGAAGATTTCGACAGAGGATTCTTCATTCTTCACTCTTAATCCCTCTTTTATAGAGGTTGCCTCGTCGCCCAGGAAGAATGCCTTCACGCCGGACGAAGGCGCTGTCAGATAAGCACGGTCGGCGTTTACGTAAGGAACGGCCACCTCGCTGTCGACGTAGAAGAAGCCGACCTTCTCTCCTTGCTTCTGGAGCACATAGCTGCCAGCCGGAGCGGGAATCCTGCTGTATGTGCCAGTGAGAGCGCCGAAGGTGGGAGCGTCAACAGATGCCACCTTGTTGCCGGTAAAGGTGTAGGAGCCCTCTGCTGCCTCGAGAACTACGGGCGTGTTGGCAGGAACGGGATTAATGGGAGTAAGGTCGAGGGTGACGCCGTCAGAATTGACCTCTACCGTATACGCCTTCACGCCGTCAGGAACGTCGGCATCCATTGGGGCGACAAATGTGGCATAGCCTGCATCCGTAACGTCTATGGTCACATCGAGCGTCTCGTCTGCCTGTCCCAGATAGTACAGCTTCACGTCGCTGAGACCTATCCAAGCCGTTGCGGGACAGCCTTCGGTAGTCTTGACGCCCAGTGTCAGCGTGCCGTCCGCGACAGTCACCGTAAGCAGCTCCGACTCGTAAAGGCGATGGCCCATGGAACCGTTTGCCTGGTCGGGATTGCCGGGGAAGAAGTTGTCGCCCACCTTCTTCTGGTGGACATTGGCGACGTTTTCTGTGGCTTCCAACGAATAGACGGAAGGAAGCTTGACAGTCTCGCCGTTGGCATATCCCACGGCAAAGACGACGGCATCACCTTCCGTCTTGTATGCCTCGAGGTCGGTCGCGTTGAGGTTGCCCAAACCTGTAGGAGCATAAAAGCCGGTGAAAAGCACCTGGTATGTTCCGTTAGGAACCTCTATGCCCGTTTGCGAGATGTCGACGTTGGCCGAGCCCTGTACCTGGCAATGACGGTTGAAGCGGTTGAAGTCATTCCACTGTTCGTTGCCGCCGTCTTTAGTGACCACCCAATTGGAACGTTCGTTGTTGTTCGACATGTCCGGGTTGTTGATGAGGAACGTCACATCAACAAGGTTTGTGGCAGAGGCATTGTCCAGAGCGTACTGAAGACGTTCCTGGCGAGTGACAACCTGCCAAGTGCTCGCGCCCAAATCGAATGCCCTGAGATAATTGTCGACGTCGGCACTCAAGGTTGCAAACTCAGTCTCTATGGTATAGGCATTGGTTACGCCGTCGACATTTTTAGGCGTAAACTTCCAAGAGGTGACAGGCTTGTTGGTGTCGAAATAGAATCCGTCTCCATTGATAGAATGGTTCTTTGTATAGAAGGGATTAATCTGGTAGCCGCCATCTTCAAGGGCCGTCAGCTCGAAGTCAAGGCCACGGTCGCCCAACTCGGCACGGGTTGTCCAACATTGCAAGGTCTGGTCGGGATTGAACCTGTTGTTGTTCTGGAGCCACAAGCCGCTCTCTACATTATATAAATATACACTTCCCTCTTGAACTGTTGTGCCGACGTACGGACTTGAGAGGGCTGTCTCCTGAACCATAGGCACTTCAAGGATTCGCCATACCGACCATGGGTTGGCATTCACGACTGAGTTAAAGCCCTGGACCTTTGTGTTGTCTCCCGCACGGTTCAGGCCAATGGTGCCTGTGCTGAAGTCGCAAGGAGTACGGTCGGTCGAAGTCATGCGGAAGAAGTTCTCGCCTGCCTGACCTCCAGATTCATCGCCCTTGATGTAATACTCCACGGGGGTCTCTCCCAATGTTACCTCAACCTCCAGTTCCGGACAAGCCTGGATGTAGTTGCCGGTCTTGACGTTCTTCACATAGTAGCAGTCGGCATTCCCTGTCGGCTCAAAAGTCCACAAGCTTCCAACCACTTCGTAGCCAAGGAGCAACTTACCCGTTCCCTTGTCTTGCATGAAGGTGTTGAAATCCGGCTTGCAGACAATTGTATAAACCTTGTCGGCACTAAGCGTCTGTGCATTCACCGATGCCACCACCGATGCAAAAAGCACATGTAACAATAAAAAAAGCTTCTTTTTCATACGGTTTTTACATTTGATTAATAATAATTATGTGTTTTTCTGCTGCAAAGTTAATAAGTTTTTTGGGCACAAGAAAACGTGCCGGAAAATATATAGTGACGGTATATGTTATAAAAGGTCATAACCAACTGTACATTAGCTATGTTCTGCCCTATTCCGAGCACCTTATTATATAGAGAAAATATATAGGTAATATAACGCTATTCAAAGCTGTTTCAGACGGTTTCCTGCAGTCCGATGCTCATAATGTCCTGCTCGAACTGCTCAGGATTGATGGAGCTTCCCCTGGTTCGCACGCGGTAATTGAGGACCGTGTTGTACGAGAGATTCAGCACCTTCGCTATTTGCTGATTGTCTTTTATCCCCAGTCTGATCAGGGCAAAGATACGCATCGAGGGGGTAAGGAGCGGACCTCCGTCCTGTTTCCTGTATTCCGGTTGGAGCAAAGCATTGAAATCGGTAATGAACGTGGGGAACATGGAAACCATCAGCTCGTCGAACCTGTCGAGCTTTTCCTTCCTGCTGAAGCTTTTCTGCAACTCGCTGATTGCCTTCTGAACCTGCTCGTATTGCGATTTCTTCAGCTTTTGGTCCACCTTGATGGCAAACTCCTCAAACATATTCGAGAGCTCGCCATTCGATTCGAGAAGCTTTCCGAGGTACATGTCCTTCAGCTTGTTGGAGTCGCGCAGCAGCATGCCGGTCCGGGAAAGCCGTTCGTTTTCGGCATGAAGACGACTGTTCTCGTTGCTTGCCTGCTCTATCATGTCGTGATAGTTCCTCAGCAGCTTACGGTTCTTCTCGTAGCGGAACAGGACGAACAGGATGTAGAGGAGGAATAGAAAGACGATGATGACGAGGAAGAAGGTGAGGATGGCGTTATGCCGGGACCTCTCCTTCGATATGTCGGGGATGATTCTGTCGACGTGCGTTATCTGGGAACGCATGCCGTAGAACTCGCCGTTCTCTATGGCGATGTTCGCGTATTTGCTGGCGCCGACGGTCTGGTGGTACTGCCTGAACAAGTGTTCCGTCAGGTCGATGATGGCGATGGAGGAGTTCTGGGCGTTCAGTATGTCGTTCTTCGTGGCCTCAATATAATAACGTGTTGCCTGCTCGTGCTTGCCCTGATGCTTGAAGCACTTGCCCAGCGAGGCATTGGCAAGGGTGTAGAGGACATTGTCGTCCGGGCTGATGTACTTCAGGGCTTCCTGGAAATAGCGCTGTGCCACGTCGTATTGCAGGCGGCGTCCGTATATCCTTCCCTGGATGAAGTTCTTCACGCCCTCGTCGGCCACATAGTCCAAGCTCTTCGTGAACATGTCTATGCCGAGGCTGTTGTAGCGTTTGGCGTTGACGGAGTCGCCCACATAGACAGCGAGCCGCTGGTAGGTGATGCCGTAGTAGAAGTAGTACAGGCCCCGTATGCTGTCGTTCACGTCTGGGAAGTCCAAGTCGACGGAGCCGAGCATGTCCAGGGCTTCGACAAAGAGGCAGGCTTGTGCCAGGGAGAAGCTGGAGAGGATGCGCGACTCGGCCTTCAGGTTTCCGTCGTCGATGATGTCGGAGAGGATGCGCAGCTTTCGGGAGAACTGGCTGGCGTAGTCGTACGAGAACATCTGTGCCTTCCGCAGCATGCGGCGGTTGACGGCGTAGCGGAAGGCATTGTCGTAGTCGGTATGCTTGTGGAGCTGCAGCATCACGGAGTCCATCTCGTGCCTGAGGCTGTCGCGAAAGAAGAGCCGCCTCTCTATGAGGCTGTTCAGGACGCTCAGCTCGCGGCGGTTTCCGTCGCTCAGCTCCGTCTCACGTTCGCGGGTGAGGAACAGGTAGGCTCCAAACAGGATCAGGATGATCGCAAGGACTCCTATGTGTCGGCTTTTCTTGCTCATGTCGGCTGCGGATGGTTCTGTTTCGGGTATCAGAAAATGCTCTGACCGATGACTTCCGCAGGCAAAGTTACAGAATCTTTTTGAAATAATCCCCAAACCTCACGTTTTTTCCCGATTTTCTTCGTACCTTTGCACGCGGAAAACACAAAAACAAGGTAGAAGATGAAGTACGGATTCGACAACGACAAATACATTTCCATCCAGTCGCAACACATTCAGGAACGCATCGCGCAGTTCTCGGGAAAGCTTTATCTGGAGCTGGGCGGCAAGCTCTTCGACGACTATCATGCCTGCCGCGTACTGCCGGGATTCCAGCCGGACAGCAAGCTCCGCATGTTCCAGCAGCTCAGTTCATCGGCAGAAATCGTGATTGTCATCAGCGCGCTCGACATCGAGAAGAACAAGGTGCGGCAGGACTTGGGCATCACCTACGACGAGGATGTGCTGCGCCTGCGCTCGGAGTTCCAGAACCGCGGCTTCCTGGTGAGCGGAGTGGTCATCACGCACTACAACGGACAGAGCAGCGCCGCCACATACCGACGCCGTCTGGAGAGCCTCGGCATCCGTGCCTATTACCATTATACCATCGAGGGCTACCCGAATAACGTGCAGCTGATTGACTCGGAAGAGGGCTTCGGGCGCAACGACTACGTGGAGACCACGCGGCCGCTCGTCATCGTCACGGCTCCCGGTCCCGGCAGCGGCAAGATGGCAGTCTGCCTGAGCCAGCTCTACCAGGAGCACAAGCGTGGCGTGGAAGCGGGCTATGCGAAGTTCGAGACCTTCCCCGTCTGGAACCTGCCCCTGAAGCATCCCGTCAACATTGCCTACGAGGCAGCTACGGCCGACCTGGGCGACGTGAACATGATCGACCCCTTCCACATGGACGCCTACAACGAGGTGGCCATCAACTACAACCGCGACGTGGAGATTTTCCCCGTGCTCAACGCGCTCTTCGACGGCATCTACGGCGAGTGTCCCTACAAGTCGCCTACCGACATGGGCGTGAACATGGTGGGCTTCTGCATTTGCGACGACGACGTCTGCCAGCAGGCAGGCAAGGACGAGGTGATACGCCGCTACTACACAGCCCTGAACCAGATGGCCTGCGGAGCACTCAACGACCAGGAAGTGAACAAGATTGCCTTGCTGCTGAAGCAGGCCAAGATCAGCACGGACGACCGCCGCGTCACCGTGGAGGCCCGTCTCAGACGCGAGGAGTCGGGCGTTCCGTCGTCGGCCATCGAGCTGGAGGACGGCACCATCATCACGGCAGCTTCGTCGCCCCTGCTCGGCACGTCGGCATCGCTTCTGCTCAACGCCACCAAGCATCTGGCAGGCATCGACCACAAGCTGAAGCTTATCTCGCAGGACTTCATCGAGCCCATCCAGCGCACCAAGATTGAGTACCTGGGCGGACACAACCCGCGTCTGCATACCGACGAAGTGCTCGTGGCACTCTCGGTGCTGAGCCGTCAGGACGAGAACTGCCGTCGTGCCCTGGCCCAACTGCCCGCCTTGGCTGGCCTGCAAGCGCACACCACCATCATGCTCGGCGAGGTGGACCGGAAAATCTTCAAGAAACTTGGCGTGGACCTCACTTGCGACCCCGTCAAGAAGAACTAAGCTCCCCTCTGAATACCACGGGAATACGTCCGCCAATCCACGGGGACGATTTCCCTACAAGATGTGCCAACAACACAATTGGCATAACAAAGCAACGGATTAAACGGATTGTACGGATTTAGAAAGCGCTGGCAATCAGCGCACACAACAATCCGGAAACTCCGTCTAATCCGTTGCTTTGAATTATGACACTTCTGCTATATTTTTATTTCTCCACGACCACAACTTCCCCACCCCGCGATTAAAACTTCCTATCTTCACGATTAAAACTTCTCCGCCCCGCGGACAAAAACTATTTCAAAGCCTTGGAAATAAATTTCAGAAGCTTGGAAATATATTTTAGTGGCTTGGAAATATATTTCAGAGCCACTGAAAATGTTTTGTTCCGTGCAGCAAGGTTTTTTCGCGCGTAACTATTCAGCGATTATCCCATTCTGCCCATTAGTTAGTATTCTCACCTCGCTAACAGATTACAATCCCGTATAGGGGTACGAGCATTCTCTCTCGTCGGTTCCTTACGAATTGCATTTTCGCAAACGCCTGATTGTCGGTAAAAATTTATCAGAAATAGTTGCTAAAAAGTTTGGTTGTTTCAGATATTTTCGTACCTTTGTACCTGTGAACAAGAAGGTTACGGACATATCTGAAGCACTGCTGACCATGAATGAGGAGATGCGGTTGATGCGCGAG
>JAFUVM010000005.1 GCA_017483665.1 Bacteroidaceae bacterium | reverse complement strand
GAAAGAAATTGTGTGTGGATTAATTGTTATACATACATCTGGAAAGGAATGCAGGATTGCACGAGCTGCGCGAACGTTGCTGTGTAACTCGCGTTGGTCGGCGTGTATGCTGATGAGCAAACGCTCGCCATACTCCTCGTCTGACAGGAAGTCATCACTCATGAATTGCATATTCTTTTACCTCGCATTGTGCATGAGGCTGTAGCCGACGAGACGGTCGTAGCGGGCGCCTTGGCCGCGGTAGTAGACGAGGACTTCGTATTCGTTCTCAGTCTCGAAGAAGCTGCCCATCGTGCGGGCTGTGAGGCCGTCCTGCTGGATGAACTCATAGCTGTAATAGCCTTGCTTCAGGAGGAGGGCTGCATGGTAAGACTGATTGATGTCATCGTACTCCATACGGCAGTCGGGATTGAACGTCTGTCCGGCCCATTGTCCTGAGACATAGACGTCGCCGCCTGGCAAACGCGGACTCTCGAGGAAGAAATGGACGATGACATACTCTGCGGTCGTCCAATCGTCGTAATTGTCTGAACTCCTGACTACATAGACACCGTTCTGGTCCTCCACGAAGCTGTAGGCATTGACGGGTTTCTCAGCAAAGAGCGTGGCGTGGTAATAGGGTTCGAACCACTCGATGCGGTCCACGCCTGTTGCTGTGCGATGTACATCGAGTATCTCGAAGCGATGATACTCGCTGCCTCCGGGAAAGATAAGCTTGCGGTTGTGGGTGAACTCTATGCCGTTTGCCTTGCGGACGTTGGGCACGAGGTCGTCGATGCGGGTGTCCCAGCGGCGGTTCTGCATGACGATGACTTTCAGCTCGCGCTGCGGGTCGATGACAGACAGTGTGCCGTAGCCGACGGAAAGCGTCATCTGCTGATGATGGGAGTTGAAGTCGATGTCGGTATTGCTGCTGAGCTGTGCCACGATGCCTGCCGTATTCTCGAAGAGACAGAAGCGTGCCTCGAGCACTGGTTCGTCGTCTGTATCTTCTTCATATATAAGCACACGATAGTTTCCGCTCAAGCGAAGCTTTATTTCCTTCGAGGGAAGTCGCAGACGGTAGTGCGTATAGATTTGCGTGGTGTTGAAGCTCTTCTCGTAGTCCTCGATGAGCTGGTCGTTGAGTCCCTCCAGCCAGTCGCTCTCGAAGATGCCGTCGGTGGGCTTCCAGTCCCAGTCGCAATGGTCGATGTGGTAGCGGTAGCGCTTGTAGTCGTGGCTCATCTCGTCCCATTCGATGTCGAGGTGCTGCCGTCCGGTCAGAGACAGGTAGGGCGGAAGCAAAGGGTCGTCGTTGACGGTCAGGGTGAGCGTCTTGATGTTAGGAACAAAGACCTGCTGCGTCTGCGAGTGAAGAGCGAAGAGTGAAGAATGAAGAATAAAAAAGCATAGGAGAACGGAGCGGAGGATGCTCCCTTTCCCTGGAGAGGGTTGGGGTGAGGCTTTTTCGCCCTTCAGGACGGGCAGTTGCCAATGGTACTTGACGGCAAGGATGCGAATCAGAATGACGCAGAATGCGCTGAGCAAAGCGCTGATTTCCACGCTGACGCCCAGCCAATGGCACGTGGCGTACACCAGTCCGCCAGCCACACAAGCCAGTGCATAGATTTCGCTTCGGAAGATGAGGGGCACGTCGTTCATGAGTACGTCGCGGATGATGCCGCCGCCTGCGCCTGTCACAGCTCCCATCGTGATTGCCACCCAGTACGAGTGCCCCAGGGCTAAGGTCTTTTCGATGCCAATGACGTTGAAGAGGGCCAGGCCGATGGTGTCGAAGATGAACCAGGTGTAGTTATGGTGGATGATGTACTTGCCGAACAGCCGGACGGCAAGCACGGCCAAGGCGCAGCAGATGAAGTAGCTGCCGTTGGTCATCCAGAAGGGGTTGAGGCCTAGCATGAGGTCGCGTATCGTTCCGCCGCCGATGGCTGTTGCCATACCCACAATCCATGCGCCGAAGATGTCGAACTGCTTCGTGGAGGACAAGCGGACGCCGGAGATGGCAAAGGCGAAGGTGCCGATGAACTCGATGACGACGAAGGTGACGGGCAATCTCAGTGTGTCGCCCATGTCCTGCAAGAACTCGACAAGTATATGAAAGAGGAAGTCCATGATTCCCCTACTCTGCTTCGGTCAGTCCGGCCTTCGTCCATTCGTCGAGCAAAGTCCGGGCGTCGCGGGCTGCTGTGTCGGCATCCACTTCGTACTCCGAGCAAAGGAGCTCGGCCAGGGTGTCGGCTGTGAAGTCCTTGCCGGCGACGGCTTTCCAGAGGTAGGCTGCCGACTCGTTGAGACTGATGACTTTGTTGTAGTCGATGTTCTCTCTGCCGTAAGCCACGACGATGTTCTCGCCGCAGACTTCGCGAAGGTCAAATCCTTTCTTTATCTTCATGTTTCTTAACTTTTTATCTTTTGTTAATTTAATCTTGAATTGAGCAAGGTTTATACTATTGCCTTATATTTATACGATTGCCTTATAGATGAACAGCAGGAACCTCCTTATGGGGCGAAGACGGCGCCACAGGCGGATGCGGCGGACGAGCTGCGGGTCGTCGGCTGGGATGGTGCGATGCGGACGGATGTACTGAGTGACGACTCCGCTGACGTCCTCCTCGAGGCACCGTTCCGTGCCGCGCACGTTGCCGTCGCCTTGCAGCGTGAGGTGGTCGCCATGCTTTTCGATGATGCGGTGCAATACGTAGTGCCCGGGGACGATTTGCGCCAGCACGGCATCGCCGACGTTGTAGGTGTCGCGTTTCTCCAGGAAGACGCGGTCGCGCATGTGCTCGATGAAGGGGCGCATGCTGTAGCCTTTCACGTAGATGGCATAGGGCTTCCCTTCGCGGAGCATCTGCGAGACTTCGCCCAGCCAGGCATCGTTGGGCAGCTCGCGGCGGGGCTGCGTGGAGGTTACGCCGTTGCGCTTGCGGTAGCGTCTGCGCCAAGGCGTGAGCAGGAAGCGCATCAGGCGTTTTATGATGGTTTTCAATTGCGTGTTCATGGTTTCGGTTCTCTCCTTTTTATCGGACGTCAGAGAGGTGCTGCAACCGTGTCGTGGCAGAGGATGGCGGCTTCGGCATTGGGCAGACAGCCCAGTTCGTACATGCCGACGATGCGGATAAGTTCGCTTATGCCGTCGCAGACGCCGTTGTAGACGCGCTCGTCCCACTTCATGTTGCTCATGGCGGGCAGGAGGTTGCAGAAGGCCTCGACGGGACGAAGCCTGCGGATGGTGTTCTCGGGGCGCTGTTGTATGCGGACGATGCCGCCTACGGGAGCCTGTATGTTGCGGTAGCATGGCGTCTTGCCGCTCCAGGGCGAGCCGTAGACGATGGCTTGTCCGTCGATGACGCGCACTACGGGATTGTCGTCGTTCATCAGGTCGCAGCCGGGTATGTTGTCGTACCAGAGACGTGTGTGCGTGCTTTTACCTGTGCCGCTGGGGGCAGTCATGAGGTAGCCTTTGCCGTCGCAGCGGATGACGGAGGCGTGCATGAGCATCGTGCCCATGCAGGCAGCGGAGAAGGCGTAGGCCATCATCATGGCGTTGTTCAGCCCGTAGTTGCGCTGTACCCACGTCTCGCCGTAGAGGGAAGTGTGGCAGACGGTGAAATCGGCATTGCTGCGCATCCGGCTGCAGATTACGCCGTTTATGTCGCGTATGAGGTACTGGTAGCCGCCGTCGGGCAGTCGGTAGACGCCGTGCATGCAGCCGCCGCAGTCGAACTGTCCTATCTCGTCGCCCTCCTGCTGCCAGCCGAGGCTGTCGTCCACGTTCATTGTGAAGAGCAGGTCCTCAGGCTCTTCTTCCAGACGGAACGGGGCAAACGAGGGGATGAGGCGGTCGTCGTTCGCTTCGTCGTAGTAGCGGACGGCCAGGTTGTGTCCGCCGACCTTGTAGTAATTGCTTCTGACTTCCATCACTTCTTCTTTTTCTTCTTTGTCTTCAAGGCTTTCTGTTCGGTCTCTACGGTTTCAGGCTCGGTGTATTCCTCCGCGTGGAAGCGGAACTGCGACTGGTCGACCAGGCTGATGTGCAGGTCATTGCGCTTCGAATAGCGTTTGTAGATGGCGAGATAGCGGCGCTCCATATTCTTCTTTTTCTGGCCGAAGCAGACGGCTGTGGTGAAGTGGCTGCCCTTCTTCTGTGCTTCGAGGTAGCGTTGCAGCTGGAGGCTGTAAGCCTGCCGGTCCATGAGGAAGTGTGTCTTGCGCTGGATGGTGACGCTGTCCACCACCTGCATGTCGGTGATGTAGATTACGGAATCGGTGAACGAAATGGCCGTGCCCATCATGTACGTCTTCTGCTGCCGTACGCGGTACTTCTTGGCTTGTGCCGTTTGCGCAAAGGCTGTGCAAAGCAGTATTGCACAGAGCATTATCCTCAGAAACTTGTTCATTTTGTTCCTATCTTCTGAATTTTGCGTGCAAAGGTACGGAATATAATTCAAAATTCAAAATTAACTAATTCAAAATTTATAAATTCAAAATTCAAAATTAACAAACGAAGAAACTTTGCTCCCTACGCAGTTATTTTACGACAACTTTCCTTTGGTTGTGAATATAGACGCCGCTGGCGGTCGGTTTGCTGCTGAGCCGGCGTCCGTCGAGCGTGTACCAGTTGCCTTCGGCCGTCGGATGCTGGGCGTCGGCAAGAGGCGCCGTGTCGATGCCTGCTGCGATGGCTGCTTCGCTGATCCATTGGAAATGAGGAGCGAAAGAGCCGACTGCCGTCAGTTGCAGGAAGAAGAGGGTTGCGGCGGTCATGTGGTCGTCGTCGCTGAAGGTGTCGTCAATGCGGTAGATGCTGTTTTCGAGGCTGGGATGGGCATTGCGGAAGACGAGATAATTGCCGAAGGGCACCACCATGTCGTTACGGGAGTGGTAGAACTGTATGCGGTGCTGGGGCTCCCAACCCGTGGCGACCGAGTTGTCGGCCAGGGCGCGATGCAGGGCTTGCTGGGCTGTGGCGGGCTTGCCGGGCACGACCGCCATGCTGTCCGGGTTGTTCAGGTAGGCGAACGTGGCTGGCGTGAACATCTTGTCGAGGTGTCCGGACACTTTGCCCTCTCTGGGCGAGGAGAACAGCTCTGCCATCTGCTCGGGCGAATAGTAGTGTTCCAGCGTCATCAGGCCCGACTGCAGCTGGTCGTACCACATCTGCGCCATCTCGCTCGTGGTGTATTCCTTGCTGTCTATCCAGCTGAGCACGTCGGTGTCTATCAGCTGCTGCGAGAGATAGTCCTCGATGCGGTATTTAGCCATATCGGGATGCGTGGAGCACATGCCCTTGATGATGAGGGGGACGACGACGGGATAGGTGCAGAGGCCTTTTCTGTGGTCGGTTGTGCCGCCGTAGCTTGTGCCGTTGTCCTCGAAATAGTAGCGCAGGGTCTCTACGAGGTCATAGGGGCCGTCGCCGCAGATGCTGCCGTAGAAGTGGAGCTGGTCCGAGAGCCCTTCCTCCTCGATCAGGCGTTGCAAGGCCAGCGTGACGGCTCCGCCCTGGGAATAGCCGATGGCAAACATGCGCCAGTCGTCCTTGAGGGGCAGCAGCGGGTTGTCGGCTGATTGTTCTGCCGTTTGCTTGCGGTAGAGCTCAAGGCCGTAGTTGACGGCATCGAGCACCTGCCGGGCCGTGAGCCGCTGCGAGAGGTACGGATGGGGCAGGTCCTTGGTCAGACCGAAGCCCTCGTAGTCGGGTGCGATGATGATGCAACGGCCCATGTAGTCGGCTGCGGTGTCGTCGTAGGCATCTGCGTAGGTACGTCTCGGCAGCGTCTGCAGCACAATCTGCTCTTTGGAGAAGCCTGTCGACGTCGGGCGTTCTTCGTCGGCTCCGATGGTGGCGTGACTGTAGACGTGGACGGTCTCGATGCTGTCGCTCTGCTGCCGGTCGTCGGGTGTCCAGGCGACGAGAGCCGAAGAGAGGACGATGCGTTCGCCCGAGGCGTTTACTGTCGGATAATTGAAGTAGTAGACCGTGCTGGTTCCGGGCTCCAGGAGCCTTGTCAGACTTTCCGACGGTTCTGCGCCTTGCGCCCTTTGCGGCAGCGTCTCTTCTGCCTTCGCAACCATACCCATCAGGCACAGTGCCAGAATTGCATATAACTTCTTATTCATCATTGTGTTTCTTTTAGTGTTTCTTTTAAACGTAAAGCAAAATTACAAATAAAATCGGAAATACACAAGTAAACAAGCGATAATTTTAATGCTTTAGCAGAAATCCGTGCATTTTTTTCAAATAGCACTTAATCCTTCAGCGAATAAATGCAAAACAAGATAACTTTTTCATAACTATGCATCTCTGTAGAGAATAAAATGTCACACCTGAAAGCCGTCTGCACTTTCTGAATGCAAGACTGTCGATGCGCTTTGTTCCTGCTGCAACGATATGTTCGGTATCGACTGAAGTCATATTCTGCTATGAATTATCGTTTTCATGTTTTTTGTTTGCTGTTTCCATAAATTCTTAGTATTATTTCAGCGTGAAACATAAATAGATATCATCCTTTTCCACGTCCATATGTCATCATGGTTTATGGATTTGTATTTTAAAATGCCCGCATTACTAATGTCTATATTTCCACCCCTCAAATTGCTACGTTTGTTTATTTCAGCACTTTGCAAGAAATCATATATTTCCCTGATAGCCTTATTATAAGTTGTTTCTTTCACCCAAAACAGCAATGTCGATCTATCTGGATTCACATTTTCGTGAACTATAAGCACATTACCTGATTGACATTCTATCGAAAACATGAAGGCATATTCATTCATATCGTTATTTGCATGTGACAGTCTTTCTACACAAGGAATCACCTTGTATTTTTTGCTCTGAAGTTTTACAAGGTAATTGATGTATTCTGACTTATATTTCTCGAACTCTGCTTCTGTCATTTTCAGTGCTTTTGACAATGCCTGCTTGAATGAGATCTGTTGCGGTGCAATTCTGACATTACCTTTCGTCGTAGCTGTTTTTATTGCACGCTGTTTAGAAGCTGTGGCAAATTTAGTTATTGCATCGTCCAACCTTATTGTATCGCATATTGTCAGTTTCATTTCTTCTACAGAACATCTCACAGGAGCGAGCCTGTCTTTCAGATACTCTTTCAGGTAATTATATGACTCTATAACTCCTGGTTTTGAGAAAGCTTGTGGTCTGAACTTAACACTTTCGTCAACGGGAGGAACAACCACAAAATAGCCGTTCTTGAATTTTACGCATTTCCAGTCGAGAATCCATTCCCGCTTTTGCAGAACATAGAATGAACTCTCCTCATATTTTTTCTTTAGTGACAACTTCTCGAAGTTGACCACCAATCCCCAAAAGACTCTATCATTCGAACCGCAAACAAATTCCTGCTTGGTAACAGCTGTCACATCATTCTGTATGAATCTTTTCTCGTTTGCACGATGTTCAAAGATAATGTCATACAATCTGCCATCGTACCCAAGCCCATCTTCGGAGGAATAGAAATTGTTGAACTCCGTTTTCCAATAAAGAAAGAAATGGCCTTCCAACCTTTCCATTTGTCCCCATAACTCATCATTAAGAGGAATTCTGAGTATGCCATTCTCAAATCTGATTTTCGGTATGTCGGGCTTTGTGTAGTTTGTGGCAATCATACAATCTGAGAGATCCTGTACTTGTTCCCTAAAAGCATAAGCACCTTTCACCACATAAAAACCATCCTGCGTTCTTTGTTGCTCTACCTTGACAAAACCCACATAGCAATCCTTAGGCATGTTTTCGCATTGCTCAACAATACCCATTGCAAGAGCATTATGGTATGTTCCATACAAGGAATCATTCGAACAGAATCCTCTCATGGATTTTTTTGTTGCTGCCTCGGCATATATAAAAACACTATCATCTTTGTGAAGATATGGCAGACTATCCGTTTTTATGGTTTTTATTAGTCCATAAACGACCAATGATGCTACAGGCTGGTGAAGTTTCAATACCTGATGTTTCTGAAATACAGATTTACCCCCGATTTGTCTGTTGATTTCTCTATCTAATCGCTTCTTTAATCTCTCCAATTTTTCAATCTTTGCATAAACCTTTTTTTCCTTTCCCAACCGATAGCAATGATTGGTGATAGGTGTGAAAGCCTTTACGGAGGTCTTCATCTTCTGTTGGTAATATCCCGTGTAACCAGTCAAATGCAGGATGTCCTCTATCCAACTCTCAGCAATACTGTCATACTCATTCGGATGTGACTGGAAGTATTCCACAATGACATCAACATCGCTGAGCTTGCTAATTCTAACAGATGGGAAATTTTGGGGTACCATATTACGCATCCTTTAGGCGTGAATTTTAGTCGAAGTCAAAAGCAGTCTCGATATATGCCTCCAGTCGTTTTTTTGTCCATTTACACCCAAGGTCGCGTGCAAAGCAGTATAGGATTTTCTTTACATCTGCTTCTGTATATGTACGCTTGTCGCGTAATTCCTGCTTATCGGGGAACATTTTGATAAGTTTCGGTTTTGTCTCTTCCATAGATCGATAGTTATTTTGATTACAGTTTGTAGTTACTTCTGATGTAAGGACTATACCATTCTGTTCAAGTACGCGCCACAAGATGCGTTTTGTCCAAGAACCGACTTTTCGCAACACACGCTCCGTCTGGTATGTCCCGTCAGACTTAAGAGCCGGGAAGCCGTCGTAGTCCCTGACTTTTCTTTCTCCCCATACGCCAACCACGTACTTTCCAGTCTTTTTGTCCTTTTTCTTATTCCTTGCCATTAGCGACAAGAATCTCGCTGGTGTCAACTCATCTGGATAAGAGATACCAACAGCTGCAAACGCGTCGGCTACTGCCGGTGTCCAGTTTGATTTCAAATCCTTCAGCGCAGCACTCAAGCTTATAGCCTTGCGGCTTGTTGATGACTTTTCTTTCAAGGTTTGCAGTGAGTTCGAGTTAGAGAGACTATTTTCCATTTTTATCCTTTTAGGGGACTTCTATTAATTCATAAATTAGAGAGGAAGCCATTCCGTTAGACTATCTTCTTTCGGAATTTCACCCTCCACAGAAGGCTACGGCTTGCGATATAGTTTGTTTATCCACTCATTGACATGTTATTTTTGACTAT
>JAFUVM010000060.1 GCA_017483665.1 Bacteroidaceae bacterium | reverse complement strand
CTGAAATATATTTCCAAGCCTTTGAAATAGTTTTGTTCCCCTTGACGGAGAAGTTTGTGGCTCTTTGCGGAGAATTTTGCTCCCCTTTGCGGAGGAGATATCAGTTTCCTGTTGCGGTTCAGCGAAGCGTCTTGTTCATGAGCACCCGCATCCAGTAGCCGCCGATGACGGAGCGTGCCTTGAAGCCTGTCATGCGGCCCGTCTTCGTGTCGTGCCAGTCGGAGATGGGCACGCGGCTCTCGGTCTCATTGATGTACTTGTAGAGCGGGTCGACGAAGGCCTGGAAGTCCTTGTCCGTGTCGGCCATCGCAGCCGTCCACATTATCCAGTCGCTCTTCGTGTAGTCCTTGCGGACGTCGAGCGGCAGGCCGTACTTGTTCTGCTTCTTCAGGTAGTACTTTATCTCGGTCTGCATGGCGCCGTTCGGGATGATGCCCGTCTGCCAGAGCTTGTCCCAAACCATGTTGTACTTCTGGCTCCAGGTGTCGGCTCCGGCTCCGTAGGCGAGTTCGTAGTGGTCCTTCACCTTCGTCTCCTTCTCCCAGGCGGCTGCCATCTCCTTTGCCTTGGCGTTGTACTTCTCGTAGACGTCGCCGAGGCCCTTCATCTTGGCAATCTCGGCATAGCCCGTCACGCCCATGATGGCCTTGATGGCAAGGTTGCAGTTGCCGGCCCAGTGGCCTGCGAAGTCGTCGGTGCAGAGCTGGTTGGCGGGATGCAAGCCGTTCTCAACGAGATAGTCAGCCCATGTGGTGATGATGTTCCAGTACTTGTCCACGTAGAGCGTGTTGCCTTCCTGCTTGCAGATTTGTGCAGCCAGGGTAATCATGTTGCCTGCTTCCTCCAGGGGCATGTCGCCGCCGTAGACCTGAGCATTGGCCTTGGGGTACTGGCCCAGGTCGTGTGCTGCGAAGGGCTTCGTCCAGCGGCCCGAGTAACTGTACTCGAAGATGGAGGTCATCATGCCCTTCTGCAGTTCGGGGTTGTAGCAGAGGTAGAGCGGAGCCTCGGGGTAGGTGAGGTCGACGGTGTTGACGCAGCCATTGGAGTTGTTCTCCTTCGAGAAGAAGAGCACGTTGCCCTTGTCGTCGCGGAAGAGCTTGTGTGCGGCATTGACGTGGCGATAGGAGCCGCTGAGAATCTCGGCGTACTTCACGCCGCCAGCTGCGAAGGCGTCGTCGTAGATGGTCTTGTCCATCTGTCGGCAGCGCTGCATGATGTTGTTGTAATTGGCCTTCATGCGGTCGAACATGTTGAAGATGCTGACGCTGCCCTCGTGGGCCCAGTAGCCCTTGTAGCGCTTGTAGAAGTACTCAATGTCCCATATCTCGTCGTAGCCAATCATCATGAAGCTGCTGGCCTGGTCCGTCGTGCCGAAGTCGTGGACGTAGGCCAGTGTGGGCAGCGAGGCTTGCTTTTGGCAGACAACCTGACGCTCGCCGCGAGGCAGACGTCCGTCGGCGAGGAACTGCGTCTTGATGTCGCCGTCGCTGGCAAGGCAGAGGCGTCCGTTAGTGCCGGAGAGGTAGACGTAGCCCCAGTCGATGCAGATGCCGTCGCCGGTCTTGGCGAGGATGGGCTGCTGGATGGTGCCTGCCTTGAGGTACTGCGTGCCGTTCTCGAAGACGCGGTTGGAGACGGTGGGCTGCTGAATCTTGTTGACAGCCATCTGCGGCGTGGTGGAAAGATAGAGCTGCGCGGTGTGCTGCTTGCCGTCGGTGGAGCGCACCTGGTACGAGATGTAGTTGATGGGAGCGGACAGCAGGTCGTAGTCGTCGATGATGTGCGGAGCCGTGAAGACAACGTCCAGCTCCACAGGGCCGCAGGCGAAGGTGTAGTAGGTGTTGCAGGCCAGCACGTCAACGCTCTTCTGCTCGGCTGTAACAATGCTTTCGTTGCCCTTCGCAATGTTGCGGAAGATGCCGAAGTCGACCAGCGCTCCGCCCGTCTTGTTGTAGCAATGTACGGCAAAGACGTTCTTTCCCGGCTTGAGCAGACCGGCCTTCTTGCCGTCGAGACGGACAACGACGCCGTCCACATAGTCCATGATGCCGGTGGCAGCCTTCTCGCCGTTGATGTAGATGTCGCAGGCATCGTCGTGCGAGAAGATGAGGTAGAGGTCGCCTTCGAGCTGACCAGAAGTCAGCTCCACGGTGCGGCGCACCCAGATGTGGTCGTCCTCTTTGGTCCAAGGCGTACGGATGTTGTCGTAGTTGTCCGAACCGAAAGCACCCTTGCCGCTCTTCCAGCCGGAGTCGTTGAAGTCGGGCTTCATCCAGTCCTTTGCGGGCTCTGTGCCCGTGTACCGGGCTTCCCATTCGGCCTCGTTAGCCATTGGGATGACGCTCTCCATGAGGGTCCGCTGTGCGCTGCCCATCCAGCGGTAGGTCGTGCCGTCCACGCGGAGCAGGCCCTCCATGGGCTTCTCGTCGTTGGTCCAGTGGCGTGTGCTGCCGTCGGTGAGATTGTCGTAGGGACTCCAAACGGAGAAATAGGGGTCGCTGACCACCAGTGGAACACTTGGCAGACGCAGGTCGGTCTGCTTGTAGGGTTTGAAGAACTCGGCAGTCTGTGCCCAGCCCGTCAGGGTGATTGCTGCAAGAGCAACCAGGAAAGCAATCTTTTTCATCCTGTTGATAATGTTTTTGAATTTAAGTTTCGGGAGTTATAAAATGGAGTTAAATAGGGAGTTCTTGGATGCTCTGGCACCCTCCGCCTGCGCCTTAGGCATTTGCCGAAGAAGGCGCGATTGTAGTCGCGGAAGAAGCACTGCGTGCTGGACGATAGCTTTGGATGCCGACAGCCTATAGGCAAAATTGAGTTGATTAATTTTGAATTTTGAATTAATTAATTTTGAATTTAATTATACCCTTTCCTCTTGCGCCAGAGGAACTGCGAAAGCCTGTACCAGGGGTTCCAGACGACCTCGCGGGGATAGTGGGTGAGGAAGCGCATGTTGCGCAGCGTCTGCTGCCAGAAGTTGCCCCACTTGCTTTCCTTGTGCCGGTTGCGGCTGTCGAAGTGCCCGAAGTTGCCTGCCAGCATGATTTCGCGCAGCAGGAAACGTCCCTCGCGCTCGTCGGCGGGGAGAATGAACAGGTCGTCCTGCAGGCGGAACACCTCCTGCATCACCCACATCAGTCCCCTGACGAAGCGCGTCATGTGCAGCTGCCGTACCATCTCCGCCGTCTCGGGCAGCAAGTCCTGTCGGCCTTCCTTCCGGCAATGCTGCAGCAGGTAGTAGTAGTCCACGAGTTGCCTGAGGCCGATGCCTTCGTTGAAGATGTGCCGGTAGATGTGGATGAGCTGGAACGTCAGGTTGACGCGTAGGGTAGGGATGCTCATCTTGCCCTCCTCGCCCGGCAGCTCTGTCTCGTTGCCGAATATCTCGTCGCGATGGCGGTCGAAGTACGCCTCCATGCGCCGGCGGTCGCCCGGATGGAACATGAGTGCCGGTATGGTGTGCACCTCGATGCAGGTGTCCTTGCGGACGGGGAACTCCACCTCCTGCCACTGCACCTTTATCTTGGGGAAGAAGTGTGTGACGTAGGCAATGATCTTATCGCGTTCGCCGTCGAGCCAGATGTCGATGTCGCCGCTGGTACGCAGGAAGGGGTCGGGGTAGAGCAGGGCATTCCCCTGTCCTTTGAGCACGGCATTGCGGAAACCTGCCTTGCGGAAGCGCTGGCTCGCCCATACCGAGTCGTGGTTCAGACGTTTGTTGTCGCAGATAATCTTCTGCACCGATGCGCTCCAGTCCACAAGGATTTTCCTGGGCGGGCGCTGTTCGGGGGGCAGCAGGCTGAGGGCATGGTAAGCAACGCCCAGCACCGTTTGCCGTGCAGACTCCTTGTAGAGTTCCCGCCATTCCTGTTCGCTGGGCGAATGGCTCAGGCTGGTTTGGCTGCCGATGGCTACGCGGAGGAGTTCGAGAAATAGCATGATGGGATGTGTTTAGAATTTCTTGCCGAAGATAATGCTGAGGAACGTCAGGCCCAGGACCTTGCAGTCGAACCACCAGGAGCGGTGCCCCAAGTAGTAGAGGTCCAGTTCCAGACGGCGCAGCATCTTCTCCATGGTGTCGGTATATCCGTTGTAGAGCGTAGCGTACGACGTCACGCCCGGTCGTATCTGGTAGAGGAAGGCGTAGCGCGGGTCGACTTCCATAATCTGGTCGATGAAGAACTTACGTTCCGGACGGTAGCCTACGAAGGCCATGTCGCCCTTGAAGACGTTCCACAGCTGCGGCAGTTCGTCCAAGTGATGTGCACGGATGAACTTGCCCACCTTCGTCAGCCGCGGGTCGTCGTTCCCGCTTGCATGGCTGAGCTCGGGGCCGGACTTCTCGGCATCCATCCGCATGGAACGGAACTTGTAGATGTGGAAAGGCTGTCCGAAGCGGCCTATGCGTTCCTGCTTGAAGATGGCCGGTCCGCCGTCGTCCAGCTTGATGAGGATGTAGCTGAGTAGCATTAGCGGCGAGAAGATGGCGAGGCAGATGCCCGAGAGTATTGCGTCGATGGCTCGCTTCAGACTGCGTTCGAAGCTGTTCATGCCGTCGGGGATGAAAGCCACCGTGTCCTCCGTCATCATCTCGGGCGGCAGTCCCATTGTGCCATAGACTTCGTCTTTGCGTCGGAGTATCTCGTGTGGAACGTTAGCATACCAGGAGTCCTCGCCGTAGGTTATCTGCCACTCTGTTTGGAAGCCGCTGCTCTCGCGCCGGTGGATGAGGTGATTGATGATGCCCAGTATGCTTGTCCACAGCACAACGTCCATCAGCAGGAGGTAGTTCGTGTTCCAGTGCATGAGCACGCCGTGGGTGTTCAGCACGACGAACAGCCCCATCAGACAGGATATCGTGACGGGAATCATGGCGGGGGACATGCCGGCTCGTATGAGTTTATGGTTAAGCTGGTTGCGGTCTGGGCGGTCCAGGGTGCGGTTGTCGCGGACGCGGCTCCTGATGACGCGGATGGTGTCGATCATCGGGACGAACAGAGCGCCGAGGCAAATCATCAGCATGCCTTCGGGCATACGTTCGCTATGGCTCAGGCCGACGGTGTGGTAGCTGACGATGTAGCCCAGGATGTATGCTCCCGAGTTTCCCATCATGGTGTTCCTCCACCTCTTGATAAAGAATGACTGCAGGCAGAAGGGGATGGTGACGCCGAGCGTGGCGGCTGCAACGAAGCTGATGAGCGTGGAGCCGTGCGTGATGCTGAATATCAGGAACACGATGAGCAGGATGCTGCCCAGTCCGCTGCTCAGGCCGTCGATGCCGTCCAGGATGTTGAATGCCTCGGTGATGTACACGACCAGGAGTACCGTGAGCGGCATGCCGACATACGGCGAGAGCTCCCAGATGCCGAAGAGCCCGTGCAGGTTGTTTATCCACAGGTTCGTGGCGGGGAACATGGCGGCAGCGAGGAGGAAGGCAAGCATCTTCACTTCGCCGCGTGTGCCGTTCAGGTCGTCTTTCAGCCCGGTGATGAACAGCATCGAGCATCCCACGATGATCTGCATGATGCGCATGGCCGTTGGCTCCACCTTTTCGCGCAGTTCCGTCATGCCGAGCAGGTGAGGCAGCGTAACGCTGATGCACAGGGCAATCAGGATGATGGGGAAGAACGGGATGCCGCCTATCATCAGCTGGTTTCCGTCGTCTCCCTCTCTCTTGGGCCGAAACGTCTTCTTTTCGCTTGCTGCCAGTCGCATGTTCGGAATGATAATCAATCCCAGGACAAGCGAGATGAAGAGCGGGGTGAGCTTTATTATGAGTTCATAGTTCATAGTTCATAGTCCATAGTTCATAGTTCATAGTCCATAGTTCATAGTCCATAGTTCATAGTCCATAGTCCATAGTTCATAGTTCATAGTCCATAGTTTTAGGATGCATGGTGGAGTCTGCCCGTTATGGATGCCCAGAGCTTGGGCAGCATGCGCCGCACGACAAAGAGCGGCGAGGGACGGAACCCGTAGTGCCGCAGGGCTCGCAGGATGCTGCGGTTGCCGCGGATGATGTTGCGCAGGCTGCCCGTGCTCTCTCCGCCCATGCGCATCCTGACGAAGAAGCGGGGAACGTAGCGGTTGCGCAGACCTGCCACCTCGATGAAGCGAAGCATCAGCTCGAAATCGGCCGAGACCGCATAGCTTGTGTCGAAGCCGCCGAGATGGGTGAAGAACTCCCGCCGCGCGTAGAAGGTGGGATGTGCCGGATGCCAGCCTCGCAGGAAAGCTCCCTTCTTGTGCTGCGAACCTTTCCACGTGCGCACCACGCGCTCCTTGTTGTCGGCCTGGACAAACTCCAGGTCGCCGTAGATGCAGTCAACGGGCTGGCCGTCGAGGGCGCGGTTGATGTCTTCCAGCACACGCTCGTCGTGGTAGAAGTCGTCCGAGTTGAGGATGCCCACGACGTCGCCTGTGGCACGGGCTATGCCGCGGTTCATGGCATCGTAGAGCCCCTCGTCCTTCTCCGAGAAGATGCGCATCCGTCCCTGACAGCGTGGCTCGTATTCGCGTACGATGGCAAGCGTGTCGTCCCTCGAGAGCCCGTCCTCGATGATGAGCTCCCAGTCCTGGTGCGTCTGCCGGAGAATGCTCTCCAAAGTGTCGCGCACCGTAGCGGCGCTGTTGAACGTGGCTGTTATGATGGATATCTTCATAAAACTCTGTCACATTACAAATCGTGCGCAAAGTTACACATTATTTTATAATAATGCAAGCACTTCCCCGCAGGAATGTACTTCCCGATTAGAATTTTATTTTTGTTCTGTCCCGACATAACATTATTCTGTATAATCCGTGATATAGAGGCGTATCATAATGTCTGATACACTATATGTGTTGCTATTAACCGTGATGAGTTCCATTTCAGCAAGTTTCTTGAGAGCTGATTGTACGGAACTTGATGACACAAGTGCATGCTTTTTGATGAACAATGCGCCCAGCACCCGTTCAGCCTTACCTTCTCTGGCTATAGCATAAAGGACGTTTTTCTGTTGTTCTGTCAGTGTGCCCAGTAGCTTGGAGATATTCTCGTGGGCTTCTTCCAACATATTGGCATATGTTCTGTCAAGCAGTGCAATGCTGCATGTCGAGCCGGCATCACAGTCGATAAAGGCCTCATGCATCAGTTTTTGCAGACAATATGTCGTTCCCTCGAATTTTGTGTAGTAAAATTTAAGTGCATCTGTGTCAATAGATTTTCCATATCGCTCCATCCATGACTCAACGAACTCCGTATAAACATTCATGTCAAGAGGTCGGAGATTCAACTGGTCGGCACTGTTGTAGAATGGTTTTGCTGAAGAAAAGAACATCTCGGACAAGAGATGTTGCTCGCTGCCGGCAAAGATGAAATTTACGTTGCGCAGATGTTGGATTATTCCGCGTAGCAGTGCTTCAACCTGTCCTTGTTTATTGTCGGGGTATTTGCTGATGCGTTGGAATTCATCGAAACAGACAATGCAAGGTGTGTCGCATTCCTCCAGCCAAGTTGTAATTTCTTGTATTGTATATTCGGGGGATTGTATTCTCCCCATTTCCAGTGTGAAGGTGGGCAAACCGGTCAATGGGTCGAACCCGAAGGTGCCTGCAATCGATTTCAGTGCGAGCGTAAGCGACTGAAGCATTTTCTCGCTTCGTGACTTTAATTGGTCGAATACCGTCCTGCCAAATGTGTATGCGAACTCACGAATGCTACTTGTGTGTAGTAAATCGATATAGAAAGTCTGATAATGTTCTGCAATCTGTGTTTGCTTGAATACATGCTTTACCAGTCGCGATTTTCCCATACGTCGAGGCGACATGAGAACCATGTTGCCTTCGTTGGTAATAGTACGAATGATTCGCTGAGTCTCTGCTTCCCTGTCACAGAAGTAAGGCTCAGGGATGTCACCTACAATAATGAATGGGTTTTTAATGATATCAGACATAGGTTGTTTCTGTTTCTTTATCTTTTTCGGTTGCAAAGGTACGGCGATTATTTGAATTATGCAAGAAGAATTATGCAAATTGCATAATGCAGTTTACGCAATGCCCGGTGCGCAATATACTCGTCACTCGTCATGGATAGGGTAAAAAGCACTGGCTGTCACCTAATTATGGCCTGACGAGTGCCTGACGGGGTCGTCATACACTCGTCAGGGTCTTACAGGTTGGCTTCCTGACCTTTAGACATCAAACCTGATGAGTGACGAGTGTTTTGATAAGTTTTCGGAAGCGCCGGGCTCTTATCTCGGAAGCGCCGGGCTCTTATCTCGGAAGCGCTGGGCTCTTATTTCGGAAGCGCAAGGCTCTTATCCCGGAAGCGGCAGGCTCTTATTTCTCGTATGAACCTCTTAGACTCTTCGGGGAAAATATCTGTCGAGGTCTTCGAGCGTTGGGTTAGAGATGTGGAACAGGTCCCTGACGCGCGTTATCTCTTCGTCGGGCAGGTCCCACCACTTGATTTCCATCAGTCGGTCTATCATTTCCTGCGGGAAACGGTACTTGAGGACGCGGGCAGGTACGCCTCCCACAACGGCAAAAGGCGGTACGTCCTTCGTTACCACAGCCCCTGCTGCAACAATCGCCCCGTCGCCAATCGTGACACCGTCCAATATCAGGCAGCGCATCCCAATCCATACGCCGTTGCCGATGGCTATCGGTCTGTCGCTTTCCCTGAATCCTGTGTCTTTGCACCAATCGTCGTGCCACTTCCAGCGGTTCTTCTTGTAGAAGATGCTGTGGGGTGAGAGGGTGTTCGTGGGATGTGCTCCGAGTCCCACAATACAGTTCCGTGCTATGATAGAGAATTTGCCTACGGTAGTATTGAACAGTTCTGTGTTGATGCAGATGCGCGAGTGAGCGTCCACATGCGAATTCATGAGTTTCGCTTTCCGCTGGAGGGAAGTGAAGGGGGTGATGGTGCTGGAGCTGTCCCAGAGGGCAAGGAGCGAGATGTCCCGGTACAGGAACTTCTTCCAGGAGAAGACGGAGGGAAGGTATTGCAACATGTTGTATGCGGTTTAGCTATAGATGACTTTTCTTATCATTTCCACTTGGCGATGGGGATTGTAGCGGCTGTCGATGACCTCGTAGCAGTTCTGCCGCACCTGCTGGCGGTCAAGTCCATTGGTGAGCCACAACTGGATGCAACGGGCCATGCTCTCCACGTCGTTCTCCGCGAAGAAGGAGCCTGTCTTTCCTTCCTCGATGGCCTCGAACTCGGGCATCTGGTGGCAGAAGTTGTTGTGACTGATGACGGGCGTCCCGAAGGTCATGGCGTGCATGGCAGTCAGGCCGACGTCGCCGGGCGAGACGCAGAGGTCGGCGTTGTAGATAATCCGGGCTATTTGCTTTTCGTCGTAGCACGGACCATAGAACCAGACGTTCTCCTGCAAGCCTTGTTCCTTTGCCAAAGCTTCGAGCTCGGCCTTCTTGGGGCCGTCGCCGACGTAGGTCATGTTCACGCGGATGCCTCTGTCGCGCAGCAGAGACATGGCACGGATAATCATGTCCAGCTTCTTGACGGCTGTCAGTCGGCCTATGAAGACGAGGTTGGGCTGGTCGTTGCCAAAATGCTCCTGATAGAATGGGGTGGGGGCAAGCGTCTTGCGCACCTCCATCTCCTCGTCGTATGCCAGTGAGTTGTAGAAGACATGCAGTTTCTCCTCCGGCACACCCCATTCCATGAGGACCTTCTTGGCATAGTTGCCATAGAGGAGCGAACCCGTGGCCCGCTTCATCTTCCAGACGGTGAGCCACTTCTTTATGCCCCGTTCGTTGCCGTATGCACCATGCGACCACAGATAGACACGCTTGCCGAAGAGCGGAGCCAGCAGCAGAATGACCCAAGCCGAGAGGCAGTAGTGCGTGGCTGTCGTGAAGAGGTCGGTGTAGTCGCTCCAGAGCAGACGGATGGCTCCGTTCTGCCAATAGACGGGGCCGAAGCCGATATTGTGGAAGTAGCCCTTGAAGTTCCCGAGGCACGAGGTGTCGAGCTCCTTGATGGCGCCCTGCTTGCGCGAGTCGCCGAAGTAGAAGTCGATGCCCAGCTCCCGGTCCATGAGCATGAAGATGTTCTTGCGGTAGTGGACTGAACTCTGATTGAAGAAACAGACTTTATGTTGCATGTTTTATTAGTGAATTTACATGTCTTCCAAAGTCAGACAAGTCGTTTCAATCTTATATCTTGAGAATAACTTGGACTTTATGAATTGTACCTTGCGTTCAAACTTCGTAGCGTCGAAATTCTTGCGTTGGCGCTTTACCTCAGCCAATAGTACCCGCTTTTCTTTGAAAAATATCGCGACGATGTCAATTTCGTGTTGGTCGGTGTCCCCATCTCTGCCACGCTTGTTTTCCCACCATGAACCTATTTGCTCCATAGTGTTCTCTTCCGCAATTTTGTCGCGGAAGTATGCCTCCAATACATGCCCCGAATACTCTGTGTAATCGTGCATCACCAGCGAGTACAGATCTTCATATTTCCCAGACTGGACAAGATTCTGATACTTGACAATGTAACGGAACCAAAAGCGTAGGAAATGATCCCGTATTTCGTATTTTACAGTTTGTGTTCCTTCTTTTGCTTTTATGGGCCTGAGTTTGCTGATGAGGTCATAGTCATCTTCTAAACGTTGCATAGAACCTCCCAGACTTTTCAGACCTGTAACGTCGGAAATCCTTGATGCCTCGTTTGCTCCAGAGGCAATAGCAGAAAGAATTGCATAATAGTTTCCATACTTTTTGCCAAACTCTTGTATGAGCATCACATTTCCTTCCTCTATGAACACAGAGTTCTCTGTCAGTACATGCTTAATCATCGTTTGCGCCGTGAATGCGCCGCCATCCATGAGCAGTTCTACATATTTGGGTACTCCACCTGTCAACATATACAATGCGAGGAGGTCGTCATTGTTGTATTGTGGTGAATGGTCTCTGAGAATTTGTTTCAAAACAGAAACAGCAAAAGGCTTTATTCGGATGATGCTGGTGGCACGGCCGTACAACGGTTCTTTGTAATCCATAAATATGTGGTGCATCAGTGAGTATACTGAACCACTAATAATCAAATTCACACGGGCATCATCCTTGGTGGCATCCCAGATATTCTGAATGTCGCCAAATATCGTGTTATTGACTCCCTCAAATTCCTGGAATTCATCAATAATCAAGTTGTAGGCTTGTTGCTTGCCTATTTCCATCATGTAGCGAAACAAGTCACGGATATTGTCCATTCCGTTTGGAACGAACACGCCAAGTGAGTCCCTTACAATCTGGGTGAACTGCCTGCACAACACGTTTTCATTGCTGCGACTGACGAATAAATATACGGTGGGTGTATTCTCGCAACTTTTTAGCATCAGTTTTGTCTTGCCGATGCGCCGCCTACCAGTCAGTACGGTCATTTGTGAAACTTTGTTGAAGGCTACTTTGCGGGTTTCCTCCATCGTTGCAAGTTCACGTTCTCTATCGTAAAACTTCATAATCAGTGTTCAATTAGGAAATCGTGACAAAGGTACAACTTATATTCTAATCATCCAAATTTCCTCGCGGTTATTTTCGCTGCGGTGAAATTTCGCTGCTCCATTATGAACTGTAGTGAGATGTTCTTGCGGTAATGGACTGAACTCTGATTGAAGAAACAGACTTTATGTTGCATGCTGGATGAAGAAGTTGATGATTCGTGAAGAACGGTTTTCCATGTTGAGCGATTCGGCAGAGGCCAATGCTGCATCTGCCATCGCCTCACGCAACTTGGCGTCTGCCTTCAGCCGACGGATGGCATCGCGGATGGCGTTGATGTCCGTTGGCTCCACCATGATGGAGTTCTGTCCGTTGAGGATGTCGCGGTTGAAGGAACGGTCGGAGGAGACGACGGGCAGTCCGCATGCCATAGCTTCGACTACGGCATTGCAGCAGCCTTCGTTGAGGGTGGGTAGCACGAAGATGTCGGCAGCATTGAGATAGCGCGGCACATCCCGGTGCGGCAGTTTCCCCTTGAAGAGGATGCCCGGGCAGTCCGGTTCGTCAGGCCCGGCTCCGAGGAATACCGACTTGATGTCCGGGTCGTTGCATGCACGAATGGCCTGTGCAACACGCTTGACGCCTTTGCGTTCGTTGAACCATCCGACGAAGGCGACCACAAAGGCATCCTCCGCTATTCCCAGCTCGCGTCGGCACCGGGCCTTGTCGAGCCTGCGGAACAGCTCGGCATTGATGGCATTGGGAATGACTTCGCACTTGCTTTCCCGGGTCAGTCCGAGTGCGATGCTTTCCTCCTTGTTTTTCGTTGACACGCAGACGACGCCGCTCAGGTAGTTGCAGAAGGCCTCCTTGTCCTTCCACTTGCTAATCATCTTGGCAACATTGCTCTCTCCCGTAGCTACGAACAGGGGGATGCTGTGTCTCCTTGCATAGCGGTAGCCTTCGTGTGCCTGTTCCCAGAAATGTCCGTAGATGATATCTGGAGTGAAAGGGAGTCGATGGAGGGCACGCTCTACAGCCCAGGCGTGAAGAATCCACGATACGCGGCGGCCGCCTATTTCCAACCGCGAGGTTGTGATATAGTTCGGTCGGAGAATGGTGATGTCGGCTTGTCCTTCTTGCCGGACAACTTCCTTGAATGCGTGCAGGCGTTTGTTGGCCGTGATGCTGTAGGGAGCTATGACGCAGCAGTTGTGTCCCAGCTTCGCCCACCAGCCAACGAGTTCTGCTACAAAGGGAAACTCTGTCCTTCGTTCGTCGGAATAGTCGTATGATATGATGACTATGTTCATTCCTGCTTGCTGATAATTTGGCGTGTGCCGTTGGTATAAACGATGATATTCAGTCCGTTTTGCATTTTAGGTAGCCTCTTGCCGCTCATGTCGTAGATGGCTGCGATGGCGGGTTTTCCGGCAACATGGTTTGTGGCAATGGCATCCTCTCCGTTTGCATCGGTTGCGATGAAGGTGATGGAATCGCCCGGGGCGCATGAGGAGAGGTCGGGCTGTATGGCGGGGGAGGCATAGATGTGGGTCGATTCTCTGCCGTCTGCATGGCTGACGACCATCTGCCATGTTGTGGCATTCTGGCCGATGGCTTCGATGCTAAGCGGAAACCTTGTGAACCAAGCACCATCAAATCGACTTGTACGAACTGGTATGTTGCAGATAGTGATGTTAGACACATTCGTAGAATCTGCTATTATGTTGATAGGAATTACATCCCCTAGAGAGAAGTAATCTGCCATTTGCCGATACACATAATCAGGTCGTTGGGCGATGTAATCGCATAACTGCCCGACAGCGGTGTTATGTTTCTTGAGCGTGGACATGTTGTTATACGCGGCAAAGGTGGGTGCTATTTCGTTGAGTATTTCATTGTCCATCTGCTTAACGATGGGGATACATATGTCTGGGCGTAGGAAGTCGCCAAGATAAGTGGCGTATGTGGCGATGAAGTGGCTTCGGAACTCTGGAAAGGACATCATCTTCTCGTATAGGAATCTAGTCAAATTGATTCCTTCGCTATGGGAGAGTTCGTATTCATCGTCTTCTGTATTGTCTGTTCCAAACATGTATTTGAACATGTTCCAAGAGGCATTGTGAGAAGAGACGAAATCCAGGTCCTTCAGTATCCATTGCCACTGGCTTTCTGTGCTTATCTGCATCCAGATGTAAACATTGCCTCGCGGGAAGTCGGTATTGGAACTATAGCACTCGGCAATGAACACATTCGTGAAGTTGTCGATGTTCATTGCTCTGCTCAGTTCCTCGTAAGTGACGTCGGCTCTGTTATAGAGCGCACGGAAGTTGTTGAAATTTGGCGTGTTGGAACGTGTAGACCGATAGTTGCTTGCTGTTGCAATCTCCACGTCATCTTCGTCTATGTCGTAGTTGCTGCTGAGGTAATCCTCATTCGAACGCTCGCGTAAGCCGCAGACACCCTTGTATTCGCCATTGATATAGACTATGACAGGCTCGTATGCTTGCCAGTCGATTTCATCAAGGTTTGTGCCAAAGAATCTTTGCAGGACTGCGTCATTTATGCGAGCTGTTTTGCAATTCTGACCTCCGTTTCTCAATAAAAAAGATTTGACTTTGGTAACCTCTGGCTTGTCTTGCCATAGATTGCCATTAAAATTTTTCTTGCCAAAGCGTTTCTTAGCATAGCATTTAATGCTTTTTTGTGGCATTTTCCTTGAGTTAGCCCCGCCCACCGCCATTTCTCCGCATTGGTTGAAGACGGTCGTGCCATCCTTGGTGCGAAAGTACTCGAAGTTGGCCGGGCGGCGCCAGTCGTAGCTGTAGTTAGGCTTTCCGTCGGTACTGTCATTCGAGAGGATGCCTTCTTCGCGGCTAAAGAGATATGTGCTGTCGGTAGCAATGGAGACGACGGGAAGGGAGGTCTCTCGCGGGTGGAAGATGTAGGAATGTGTGGTGGAGCGGATGGGAAGCATCTCCTTCGATAAGAGTTTTGCGCGGACCACGGTGCTCTTGTGGATGTTAAGCACAAACAGGGTGTCTGAGGTTGATTCCCATGTAGGCTCGCTTCCGTCCAGGGTAAGATAGATGCGCGTGTCCTCGGGCACACCCCAGGGCATGCTGATTGTCACGGTCTCTGGTCCGCCCATCACATGCCCTTCCGCGGAGAAGAGCGGTTCGGGCAGGACTTCGTCGCTTCCGGCATTGATGTTTGGCGCTCCTGGTGTGGGGAGCAACTCATATTGCCATTGGTTGCCGCCATCGGTTATGCGGCCGTATGCAACGTTCGGTGCGGGCATACTCTTGTAGATGACAGAGTCGATGGGGACGCCCATGTTGTTGAACAGGAAGAGCTTGCCTTTGTCGGCTTCCAGATTGAAGTTGTAGTGGAAGGGTGTTCCTGTTGTCTTGTCGCAATAAAGGAGGAGATGATTGCCAGGCTCGATGAATTCGGTTGTCTTGGCTATGCGGAAGGATTCGCTGTAGACGTTGGAAGCGCCGATGCGATAATTGTCGATTCTCACCCTCGTGCTGCTTCCGTTATAGAGCTCCACCCATGAGTCGGGAAAGTCGTGGCCGACAAAGATGAAGTCCACATTGGATTGCATAATCTCGTTGATGACAACTTTGCCCTGTGCCATCATGCTGCCAGATGATGAAAGGACAGTTATCAGCAATGTTGCGAGGCAATGCGAGGTGGGCTTCATTCTCTTTTGGCTAATCTTTAATGTAGAGGGAATATAGGCGTAGTTGTCTCGTCGATGTGTTCCTTGACGATTTTTGCCGGGTTGCCGGCGGCAATGGCGTTGGCAGGAACATCTTTCGTCACAACGGCGTTGGCTGCGACGATGGCATTGTCGCCGATGGTGACACCTTTTTGGATGCGTGCATTGGAACCGATCCAGACGTTTTCCCCAATAATGATGGGCTTGTTTGCTGCATATTTCGGGGAGCGTTCTTCAGAGCGGTGAGGTGTATGGCGCATATACCTTCGGTCGGCAGGATTAATGGGATGCGTGTTGTGGTCGATAATCGTCACGCCAAAAGCAATGGCGGTGTCGCGTCCGATTTCAATATGGTTGGCGCAGTCGATAATGCTGTTCGGGCCAATCTTCGACCATTCGTGCATCACGACTTTTCCGTGATTGTGGCTGTTGATTGTTCCGAACATTTCGCTGTGGTCGTGCAGGATGACATCTTCGCGCGTTGAACCGCTGGTAAGCACTACCCGGGAGTTAATGCGGAAACCATGTGAAGCGCCCAACAGGGTGCTGTTCCGTGCTATATCCTTGCGGACATAGTGCATCTTTATGTTTTTGCGTAAATCCCGAATTGAAGTATAGATTTCCCTAAGCATGTTTTTTGTGTTTGTTAATCAGATTCTTTAACGATTTCCGTTCCTTGCCGGTCAAGCCGATGAAGTAGGCAGCGGCAAGGGAAACGAGAACAACGGCAGGCGTTGTCAGCAGCCTCGTTACGTCGTCTGTCACCATCATGATGACGGGAACGGAGGCCAGGACGGTGAGCGCCGCTGCACAGAACACGGGCAGTACGACTTGGCGGGCATAGGCTGCGAGAGAGAACTGCGGCTGCGTCGTGTGGGTATAATAGAGCCTTATGAAGATGACGACGAAGTTGAGCATTGCCTTCATGCTCACACCTACGACAAGCGGACAGCCCATGCGGAAAAGGACGTATACGGCAATCAGTTCGGCAATATAGGCTGCCGAGAGCCCCAGCTGGTAGTTCCGGACTTTTCCGGTGGCGAAGATGTTCATCCAAAGCGGAGCCGAGACTGCATTGCACAGGCTGGCTATGATGAACACGATGCAGAGCTCGCCGGCATGGGCGGGCACGCGCTCCAGCCACAGCTGCAGCACCCAGTCGATGTTCAGCATGATGGGCAGCGACACGATGAAGAGCAGGAAGAAGGATATCTTCGATGCGTAGTTGGTAAGCGAAGTGAGGTATTCGTAGTCGCCCGAGGCGTAGGACTTGGTTATCTGCGGCTTGAAGGCGGTCTGGAAGTTCGACACCAGTCCTGTCAGGGCTGAGTTCACCTGATGCCCCACGCCCATGGCGGCATTGGCGACGACGCTGTGGAAGATGTTCACCAGGATGTTTGTCCCCTGATTGGAGCCCACGACAGCCAGCTGCCCGTAGATGGTCCAGCCGGAGAAACTGAAGATGCGCAGGAACATCTCCTTGTTCCAATAGAAGCTGAACCGCGTCTCTGCGAACTTCAAGCGGCAGTATATCCAGTTGAGGAAGAAGTCCAGGGCCGAGATGCCCATCATCAGGGCTCCGTAGAGGATGAGGTGGTCGCCCTGGGTGTACAGCACGACATAGGCAATGACCAGCTTCAGCACGGCATCGAGTATGCTGAGGAAGGCGAAGTAGCCCATGCGTTCGTTGGACACGATGTCGGCATCGTAGGGCAGGGAAACCATGTTCATGCACAGGGACATGACGGCAAACTGGTATATCCAGTTGGCTGCTTCCCCGCGGCCTGCGGGAATGTTGATGTGGTGCCAGAGGAACCAGAGGCCAACGGTCTCGGCCAGGACGAACAGCACCAGTGCCAGCAGGATGTGGGTGGTGAGGCAGACGCTGAACACGCGCCGTAGGCTGTCGGGGGTGCCGCTGCCCATTTCGTAGGCCAGGAATCGCTGTGTGGACGAGGACATAGAGGAGCGCAGGAAGGCGAACAGCGTCACTACGCCGCCTATGACGTTGTAGAGACCGAAGTCGTCGAAGCCCAAGGCCTTCAGTACGATGCGCGACGTGAACAGGGTGATGACGAGTGTCACTACCATGCGCACGTAGAGCAGTACGGCATTCTTGGCGATGCGTTTCGTTTTTTCAGTTTGGTTCATTAGATTGTGTCTTCGGTTGTTTCTTCGGGAGCTTCCCCTTCATCCTCCTTCGCTTCGATGGCTTCGTACTTTATCCTGTGGCTTTGCAGGGTAAGCATGTAGAGCACCCAGAACATGATGCTGCCCGACTGCACGCCGGTGGAGTGGGTTTGCGAATAGAGCAGAAAGCAAAGGCATCCTGCGGCCAAGCCCATCGTGCGGAAATCCTCTTCGCGGCGCGAGAAGAGGACAATCTCAATGAGCGTCCTGCACAGGTAGAAGAACAGCACGACAAAGGTCAGCAGGAGGAAGATGCCGCCAAGGCGCAGCGCGTCGGTAAAGGTATTGTGCCCAAGGATGAGGAACAGTGTCTTGTCTTCTGCCGAATCGATTTGGTTGTATCCCAGCAGGACTTTTGCCGGGTCGCTCAGGAAATCTCCCAGGACCGTGAGTGTGCTGGAGCGCAGTTCGTCCTCAGTACTTGCCAATCGTCCCATTTGTGAGGTGTCAAGCCCCTGTATGTAATCCAAGGAGAAGGCAAGGACGATGAAGGCAGCCGCTGAGGCGCAGATCTTTGTTGTCGGGGATGTCTTCTTCAGCAGGATGAGGGAAAAGAGGTAAGCCACTGCGACGGCCAGCGCCATGCGTTGCTGTATGTAGTAGATGCAGATGCCGGCGAGGGCAAACATCGCGAACGTCCAGAGCGACCGGAGCTTGAGCTTGTCCCAGATGAAGTAGGTCATGACGGGAAGCATCGTGGCAATGAAGTAGCCGTTGCCCACGGCTCTGCCCATGATGCCTGCGAGGATGGACTTGCGGAAATCACTTGCGCTGTCGAAATAGGAGCGTGCCTCGGCTGTCCCTTCAAGGTCGATTGGATTGATGTACATGCCTATCGCCCAGCCTGCCGGCGAGTTGTTGTATTGCATCATCGTCACGACGGCATCCAGCACAAAGCCAAAGGCCATGACAATCCAGGCGCTTTGGATGGAGACATCGCTCTTGAACAGACGCGGGAAGGCAAAGGTGGCGATGCAGCAGACGAGGTGAACGGCTATGAGTTCCTTGAAGAAGGCCGCATTGAATGCCGTGAGGTTGAGCAGGTTTATCAGGACGTAGACGATGATGTAGACGTAGTACATCTGTATGCCGCGGGTCGGCAAGTAGTCCGTGCTGCCGCGCCAAATCGTGTAGGCCAGCAGTCCGTAGGCCACTATCATGCGGGCGGAGAAAGGCCCTACCACATGGAAGCCTCCGAGGAATAAGAACGGGAATATCATGAGGAAGGCTATCCCGAGCCATTTGAGGCGGTAGATGGTTGTCTGTTCTTCCATTGAATGTCTGCAGGCTTGTTATTCCCCGTTTGCCGTTACTTCTTGCCGTAGTATCGTGCATACCGCTGGGCGAAGGCACGGAGGTGGGGAGGTCTTGGCGAATTTATTTGACTGCCCAATCGTCTATTTTTCTTGTTGCGGTATTGAAGTTGAGTCCTATCTTGTAGAGGTGGCGTGGGTCGGAGGCGAAGGGGAGGGCATAGCCTTTTTCGTCTATCTGCTGGAGGGCAATGGCAGCGGACTGGTTCTTCTTCAGTTCCAGAATGTAGATGTAGTCATGCGTCTCAATGAGGATGTCCAGGCGGCCGTTGGTTGTGTGCCGTTCCACTTGAACGTAGAAGCCCAGGAGCTTGAAGAACACATAGAGGGTGTTCTGAAAGTAGATTTCCTCATCGCCGACCACCTGATAGTTCCCGTCGGCAAAGAGGGCTTGCAAGCGGCGCATGAAGCCTTCTGCATCGCCGGCCTCTATCTCCCGGACAAAGGCTGTGACGGAAAAGGCACTCTTGCTCTTTGTCTTGGGTGCATAGAAGGGATATATGAACTTGACGAATCCTTCCTCCACCTCCTTGTTGGGAAAGCCAAGCGTATAGACGTCGAATCGGGCATCATAAGACTTGATGGTGAGGTAGCCGCTTTGGTAGATGAGCGGCAGCGGGTTTTCGTTCATCACGTCGATGCAGTTGAGGGTGTCTGTCGTGATTTCCTCGCGTGTCAGGTCTTCGAGCGGGTAGTCTGTCTTTTGCAGCTGGCGCACCAATATGGTGGGTGTGCCGGTCTCGAACCAATAGTCCTTGAATTGCAGGCGTGCCAGTGTGTTCAGCAGACTGAAGGGGTTGTAGATGCCTATGGTGTCGGGCTGGAAGTGATAGCCGTCGTAGCAATGTCTGAGGCGTGTATAGCATTCTTCCTTCGTCATGCTGTTGGCTGCTGCAAGCTCCGCAACACCTTCATCGAAGTATTGTCGCAGTTCTCTCTCCGATATTCCACAGATATCGACATAGTCCTTGTCGAGCGACAAGTCCATAAGGTGGTTCAGGTCGCTGAACACGCTTACTTTGCCGAACTTGGTCACGCCGGTGAGGAAGGCGAACTGGATGTACTCGTCCATCGTCTTGAGTACGCTGTAGAAGGGCTTGAGCTTCCGCCGGATGCTCTCTTGTGCCTTTGGGTCGTCTATGGTTTGGAGCAGTGGCTTGTCGTATTCGTCCACGAGGATGACCACCCGCTTCCCTGTTTGGTCATATACTTTCTTGATGATTTGCAGGAAGCGTTCTTCTGTTGCCCGTTCATGGTATTCATCGCCATACTGCTTCTCCCATACTTCAAGGTGGCGGTTCATCTCTGCCTCCAGCGATTCAGCACCGACATAGTCACGTGCATTCAGGTCGAGGTACAGGACGGGATACGACTTCCACTCGGTCTCCAGCCTGTCGATGGCAAGTCCCTTGAACAGTTCCTTGCGCCCTTCGAAGTAGGCACGCAGTGTGGAGAGGAAGAGCGACTTGCCAAACCTGCGTGGGCGCGACAAGAAATAGTAAGTGCCACTTTGTGCAAGCCGATATATTGTTGCTGTCTTATCGACGTAGGCAAAACCTTCGGCTCGTATTTTCTCAAAGTTTTGTATTCCTATGGGATATTTCATGGCTGTATTGTCTGTTATTTTGTCCCGTAGTACCCTGCGTACCACTGGGCGAAGGCGCGGAGGCGGGGAGGTGTTGTTGCGGTATCCTATCTTGTAGAGGCATCTTTCAGTGACTCGTTTTTTTTATGCGAGGGCCCATTCTTTGGGCACGCGGTTTTCTGTGTCGAATATGACGCCGACTTTCACGACCGGACGGTCGTCGGCCTGATAGGGGATGGCATAGCCTTTGCTGTCTATCTGCTGCAGTGCATCTTGGGGCGTGCCATGTGTCTTCAGCTCGAAGACATAGATGGTGTCGGGCATCCATACGACCATGTCCACGCGGCCGCCAATGCACTTCACTTGGGTGCGGGCGTAGACGTTGAGCATGGAGAAGATGAGGTACATGGTGTATTCGTAGAAGCCTTCTGCACTGGCTGCTTCCGCCAGCTTTTTCTTGAAGCCTTCGATGTAGGGTATCCCGGACATGTAGGCTTGCATTTCCTGCAAGGCCAGGTTGATGTCGTTCTTCTTGAGGGCTCGCCAGAATTTGAGGGCAAAGCCGGCCTGGACGTTTTCTCCTTCCAGTCCTGCATAGGCGGGCAGCAGGCCGTCGGCATATCCGATGCGCACTTCCTGATTGGGCATTGACAAGAGATAGATTTCGCTTTCGCGGTCGTAGCCTTTGATGGTGAGATAGCCACTTTGATAGAGCAGGGGCACTATTGTGCTCATTGCTTCAGTCGGTCTGTTTATGGCATAGTCGGTTGACTCTATGTCGTCTGTGGACGTGATGTCGTACTTGAACCTCCGCATCATTTGTATCAGGAAGGTGGGGGTGCCTGTCTCAAACCAGTAGTTGCTTATTTTCTCGTTGCGGAAGGCGCTCAGCAGGCTGTAGGGATTGTATATGTCGGGGGATTCGCTGGCGAAGTGGTAGCCGTCGTACCTTGTCTTCAGCAGGTCCTTCATCTTTTCGGTGCTGCATCCGTATGTTTTTGCCAATGCTTCGATGTCGGGTAGCATGACACTGTACAGCTCTTCTTCCGTGATGCCACAGATAGGCGAGAATTTGGGGAGTAGGGATATGTTTGTGAGATTGTTGAGGGTGGAGAAGATGTTGAGTTGACTTAACCGTGTGATGCCGGTGATGAAGCAGAATTTTATCATGGCTTCGCTGGCCTTCAGCGGTTGGTAGAATTCCTGCATTACGTTGCGCATGTCTTCGAGCATCTCTTGTCTGTGGAGGACGTCGAGCAAGGGCGCATCGTATTCGTCGATGATGATGACAACTTGCTTGCCTGTCTGCTTGTTTGCCCGCCTGATGATGCCAGCAAAGAGACCGCCCGGGGTTGTCTCGTTGGCTTTTCTCCCGTATTGCTCTGCCAAATCATCTAACATCAGCATTAGTCTCGTTCTCAATGCTTCTGCCGAGCCTTGACCCTTGACGATGCTTATGTCAAGGTGTATCACGGGGTAGTTTTCCCAGTCCTGTTCGCAGTCCATTATCTTCAACCCCTCAAACAGGTGACGCTCGCCACGGAAATAGCTGTCTAATGTTGTGGTCAGGAGCGACTTGCCGAAACGTCGTGGACGGCTCAGAAATACATACTTGGCGTAGTGTGCAAGTTGCCATACCAGGTCGGTCTTGTCAACATAGATGTAGTTGTTCTTGATGATTTCCGAGAAGGTCTGTATGCCTAATGGATATTTCCTGTCGTCCATTGTGGTAGGATGTTGTTTGTGGATGTTCTGTTACAGTTTTGTCCCGTAGTACTCTGCGTACCACTGGGCGAAGGCACGGAGGCCCTGGCGGAGCGGGGTGGAGGGGCGGAAGCCGAAGTCGCGCTCCAGGGGCGTGGTGTCGGCATAGGTGACGGGCACGTCGCCGGGCTGCATGGGCACGAGCTCCTTGTGCGCTTCGAAGTCGTAGTCGGCGGGCAGGACGCCTGCGGCGATGAGCTCTTCCTGCAGGATGGTGACGAAGTCGAGGAGGTTCTCGGGCGAGTTGTTGCCGATGTTGTAGACCATGTAGGGCGGAACGGGCAGGCCGTCCTCGCCGGTCTGCTTCTCGGGGGCATGCTGCATGACGCGCACTACGCCTTCCACGATGTCGTCCACGTAGGTGAAGTCACGCTTGCAGTTGCCGTAGTTGAAGATCTGGATGGTCTTGCCCTCGCGGAGCTTGTTGGTGAAGCCGAAGTAAGCCATGTCGGGGCGTCCGGCCGGGCCGTAGACGGTGAAGAAGCGCAGGCCGGTCGAGGGGATGTTGTAGAGCTTGCTGTAGGCGTGCGCCATGAGTTCGTTGCTCTTCTTCGTGGCGGCGTAGAGGCTGACAGGGTTGTCCACCTTGTCGTCGGTGGAGTAGGGCACCTTCTTGTTTGAGCCGTAGACGCTGCTGCTGCTGGCATAGACCAGGTGCTCCACGCCCTGGTAGCCGTCGCTTCCTGCGTCGTTGCGCTCGAGGCTGTGGCGGCAGGCTTCCAGAATGTTGTAGAAACCTATGAGGTTGCTCTCGATGTAGGCGTCGGGGTTGGTGATGCTGTAGCGCACGCCGGCCTGGGCTGCCAGGTTGACCACGACGCTGGGCTTGTACTCGGCAAAGACGCGGTCCACACAGGCGCGGTCGGCGATGGATTCCTCAATGAATGTCCAGTCGCGTCCCAACGCTGCGATGCCGGCCAGCCGCTCGCGCTTGAGGCTGACGTCGTAGTAATCTGTCACGGAGTCGATGCCGATGACCTTGATATCCTTGAAGTTCTTGAAAAGGCGCAGGACGAGGTTGCTGCCGATGAAGCCTGCGGCTCCTGTTACCAGAACGGTTTTGCCTTCGAGGGCGATGTTGTTGTTTACCATAGCTTTATGCTGTGTTATAATGTTTCGGATGTGCTTTCCTTGTCCGTGCTCTGCATCTGACATACGGAAGCGATGCTGATATTGTTGTGCAAAGGTACGGCTTTTTACCTAAATCTGCAAGTGTTTTTCATGAAAAAACACTTACTTCCTGCGGTTTCACAGCGTTCAGGGCTTCTTTTCCGCGCTCGGTGCAAGGCAATCTGCTTCAATGGAATAACGTGTCCGCCGCAGGATAGGAATTTCCTTTCCTCGTGGGGAAAAAGTTGTCGCGGCAGGCTATGAAACAATTTTAGTGGCTTGGAAATATATTTCCGAACCACTAAAATATATTTCCAAGCCTTTGAAATATATTTCCAAGCCTTGGAAATAGTTTTGTGTCGTGGAGAAAAGAAAAGGTTATTGTGGAGTCAAGAAAAAGTATCTATTCCTTCTGCCAGATGCGGACGTAGTCGACCTCCATTGTGAGTGGCAGGGCCGATTCGTCGATGCCCTTGTAGCCGCCCCAGTCGCCGCCCCAGGCTACGTTGAGGATGGGGTAGAAGGCTTTGTCGAAGGGCCAGGTGTCGCTGTTGCCCTGCTTGTCGTTCTCGAAGTAGAGCTGCTCCGTGCCGTCGACGTAGGTGCGGATGTAGTCCTCGGTCCACTCCAGGGCATAGACGTGGAAGCCGTCCTCTGCGCCTTTGCAGTAGAGGTGGTGCGTCTTTTGCGTCTTGGCGGGATGGTTGTAGGCGGCACAGTGAATGCTGCTGGAGACGTCGTCCGGGTCGGCGCCCACTTCCTCCATGATGTCAATCTCGCCGCAGGCCGGCCAGCGACCGCCGTCGACAGGCATCATCCACCATGCCGGCCAGGTGCCTTTGCCCCGCGGCAGCTTGATGCGAGCCTCGATGTAGCCGTACTTGAAGCCTGTGCTGCGGTTCCCGTAGAGGCGGCCGCTGTAGACTTTGTCGCCCTCGCGGAAGGTGTAGATTCTCAAGGTGCCTTTCCTGCACTCTGCCACCTTCCTGCCTTCGGGACTCTCGCCTTTGACGTAGGTCTGCAATTCGTGGTTGACCCATCCCGCATGTGCCTCTTGGAAGGTCCAGCGGCTGAGGTCGAGTTTCCTGGAGGAGAATTCGTCGTTCCACACCAGCTTGTAGCCAGGCAGGGGGCAGGAAGCTATCTTCTTGCCCTGGACGGCAACAGACAGAGAGACTGCCATAATGAAAAAAATGTTCCTAAGCATATTCCTGAAACTTTGTATTGATGCCTTAATTCTTCAGTCCGACTATCCGTGTGGGCGGCAGCTCGGCCCGTCGTTTGTCGGTCTCTGTCACCACTCGGGCTGCGAGCTGCATGAAGGCCTGCCCTGTGATGCTGGCCGAATCGGTGGCGGCGGGGATGCCGTCGTCGCTGCTCTGGCAGATGTCCTGCACGATGGGAATCTGTGCCAGCAACGGGACCTTCATCTCCTCGGCCAGCTCCTTGACGCCCTCGCGTCCGAAGAGGTAGTAGCGTTCCTCGGGGTGCTGTGCCGGCGTGAACCATGCCATGTTCTCCACCAGGCCGAGGATGGGCACGTCTATCTTCTCGTTGCGGTACATGTCGATGCCTTTGCGGGCGTCGGCCAGCGCTACCTGCTGGGGCGTGCTGACAATGACGGCACCCGTGATGGGAATGGTCTGGACGAGCGTAAGGTGAATGTCGGAAGTGCCGGGAGGCGTGTCGAGGATGAAATAGTCCAAGTCGCCCCAGTTGGCGTCGCCTATGAGTTGCTTCAGAGCGTTGCTTGCCATGCCTCCGCGCCACATGATGCCCTGCTCGGGACTCACGAAGAAACCGATGCTGAGCACCTTGACGCCGTGCTTCTCCACCGGCATGATGAGGTCGCGACCGTTCACGCTTTCGCTGTAGGGGCGTGCATCTTCCATCTGGAACATCTTGGGAGCCGAGGGGCCGAAGATGTCGCAGTCGAGCAAGCCGACGCGCATGCCCATCCGAGCCAAGGCAACGGCCAGGTTGACGGCCACGGTGCTCTTGCCTACGCCGCCTTTTCCGCTGGAGACAGCGATGATGTTCCGGACGCCGGGCAGCAGGTCGGGCAGGTCGGGGCGCGGTGCCTGCAGGGCCCGCGTCTTGATTTCCACCTCGGCATCCTTCGAGGCGTAGGCGTGGATGGCAGCTTCGGCGGCTTTCACCACGCTGCGCATGAAGGGGTCGGTGGGCTTGTCGAAGATGAGCGTGAAGGACACGCTGAGGCCGGCGATGCGCAGGTCGTCGTCCACCATCTTCATTTCAACGATGTTCTTGCCCGTGCCGGGATAGCGTACCGTAGCCAGGGCGTCGAGTATAAGTTTGGGGTAAAGTTCCATTATTTTAGTTCTTATAAGTCTTATAGGTCCTATAGGTCCTATAAGTCCCATAGGTCTTATAGTTCCTTCCTCTGCCAGAGCACGACGTGTCCTTCCTCGCGGGAGCGCGGCACATCGACGAGCCGCTGGTTGCTGCTGCCGCGGAAGAGCAGGTCCTCGTCGCGCTGTTCCTGCACGAAGCGGCCGTCCACGAGGACGTCCACGTACTGCAGCAACTGCTGGGCAGCCGTGTCGTGCAACAGTTCTTCGTAGCGGAAGCCCGTATAACACCAGATGGTCTTGTCGGACTTAGCCTTGATGCGTGCGGCAAGTTCGGCAAACCCTTCGGCCTGGAAGAGCGGGTCGCCGCCGGTGAAGGTGACGTCGGCAAAGGGGTCGGCAAGGATTTCCTGCAGCAGGTCGTCCGTGCTGCGGTCGGTGCCGGAGCCGAATGCCCACGTCTGCTGATTGTGGCAGCCGGGGCATCGGTGGCGGCATCCCGCACAGTAGATGCTCGTGCGAAAGCCCGGGCCATCTACTGTAGTGTCGTGCAGGACCTTGATGACGTTAATCATGCACTATGCGGTCGTTGAGCTCGGAGAGCTTTGCCTTGTTCCAGCGGTCGGTGGTACCTACGAGGTAGCCCGTGATGCGCTGCAGGCGGTCGACGTTCGTGCTGCCGCACTTGGGGCAGACGTCCATGTTCTTCTCTGCGTTCTCGTAGCCGCAATCCATGCAGCGGTTGCGCGTGTGGTTCACGCTGCCGTAGCCGATGTCGTACTTGTCCATCATGTCCACGATGCGCATTACGGCCTCGGGGTTGTGGGTGGCATCGCCGTCGATCTCCACGTAGAAGATGTGTCCGCCGCGTGTCAGGTTGTGGTAGGGCGCTTCCACCTGTGCCTTGTGCAATGCCGAGCAATGGTAATAGACGGGCACGTGGTTGGAGTTGGTGTAGTAGTCGCGGTCGGTGATGCCGGGCAGGATGCCGAACTTCTCGCGGTCGCGCCTGGTGAAACGTCCGGCCAGACCCTCGGCAGGCGTTGCCAGTACGCTGTAGTTGTGCTGGTAGCGTTCGCTGAACTCGTTGACGCGGTCGCGCATGTAGGTGACAATCTTCAGACCGAGCTCCTGCGACTCCTCGCTCTCGCCGTGGTGCTTGCCGGTGAGTGCCACGAGGCATTCTGCCAGTCCGATGAAGCCGATGCCGAGCGTGCCCTGGTTGATGACGGAGGCGATTGTGTCGTTCGGGCCGAGGTTCTCGCTGCCCAGCCAGAGGCCTTTCATCAGGAGGGGGAACTGCTTGGCGAAGGCTGTCTTCTGGAACTCCATGCGGTCGTGCAGCTGCTGGGCTGTCACTTCGAGCAGATTGTCGAGCTTTGCGAAGAATGCGTCGATGCGTTCCTGCTTGTTCTCAATGCCCATGCACTCGATGGCGAGGCGGACGATGTTCATCGTGGAGAAGCTCAGGTTGCCGCGTCCGATGCTGGTCTTGGGTCCGAAGCGGTTCTCGAAGACACGCGTGCGGCAGCCCATCGTGGCAACCTCCCATTTGTAGCGTTCGGGGTCGTCGGCCTTCCAGTTCTCGTTGAAGTTGTACGGCGTGTCGAGGTTGACGAAGTTGGGGAAGAAGCGGCGTGCCGTCACTTGGCATGCGTACTTGTAGAGGTCGTAGTTGCGGTCCTCGGGCAGGTAGCTGACGCCGCGCTTCTTCTTCCATATCTGTATGGGGAAGATGGCAGTCTCGCCGTTGCCGACGCCTTCATAGGTGCTGCGCAGTATCTCGCGGATGATGCAGCGGCCCTCGGCGCTGGTGTCGGTTCCGTAGTTGATGCTGGAGAAGACAACCTGGTTGCCGCCGCGGCTGTG
>JAFUVM010000059.1 GCA_017483665.1 Bacteroidaceae bacterium | reverse complement strand
GAATTGCACGAATTACACGACTTTAAGGAGTGTTTTCTAACAACGAATTGCAAGAATTACACGAATTGAAGGAGTGAGTACTATCTACGAATTGCACGAATTTTACGGATTCTCCTGCAGCGGAGTGACTGGCGGGAAACAGTTCGTGTAATTCGTGCAATTCGTGGTTAAAATACTCAGTCTGCCAATCCGTTTAATCCGTTCAATCCGTTGTTTTATAAATCTCTCCCCTTGTTTTTGCAGGACAGAAAACGCATTGTCCTGTATCGCTGCACGCGCTTGTCCCGGAAGAGCCTGGCGCTTATTTCGGAAGAGCCTGGCGCTTATTTCGGAAGAGCACGCCGTGTTGGCAGGAAGAGCACGCCGTGTCGGTTCCTTCGGAAGGCGGCAATCTGTGCAAGGCTGTGACATTATCTTCGGTCACGGGAAAAAAATGACACAAAAGCACGGCAATACAGAAAAAACTTCGTACCTTTGCGCGGAAAAATACGTTAACGCATGGAAAAACATTTCAAGAGAACGACCATTACGTCCGCTCTGCCTTATGCCAACGGACCTGTACATATCGGACACCTGGCCGGCGTCTATGTGCCTGCCGACATCTATGCCCGCTACCTCCGGCTGAAGGGACGGGAGTGCCTCTTCGTCGGCGGAAGCGACGAACACGGTGTGCCGGTCACCATCCGAGCCCGCAAGGAAGGCATCACCGTGCAGCAGGTGGTGGACCGCTACCATACGCTTATCAAGGACTCGTTCGAGCGCTTCGGCATCTCGTTCGACGTCTACAGCCGCACCACTTCGCCCACGCATCACAAGCTTGCGAGCGACTTCTTCCGCAAACTCTACGACGAGGGTAAGTTCGTAGAGCAGGTGACGGAGCAGTTCTACGACGAGCAGACGGGACACTTCCTCACCGACCGCAACATCAAGGGCGAGTGCCCGCGATGCCATGCTCCCGAGGCCTACGGCGACCAGTGCGAGAAATGCGGCGCCACGCTGTCGCCCGAGGAGCTCATCAATCCCTACAATGCCGAGACGGGCAACCCGCTTGTCCGCAAGGCCACGAAGCACTGGTACCTGCCTCTCGACAAGGACCAGCAGTGGTTGGAGCAGTGGATTCTGGGCGAACACAAGGAGTGGCGGAGCAACGTCTACGGGCAGTGCAAGAGCTGGCTGGACGGCGGTCTGCGCCCCCGTGCCGTGACGCGCGACCTGGAATGGGGCATCCCTGTGCCCGTCGAGGGCGCCGAGGGCAAGGTGCTCTACGTGTGGTTCGATGCCCCCATCGGCTACATCTCGAACACCAAGGAGCTTTGCGACGCCCGGCCCGAGCTCGGCCCGTGGGAGAAATGGTGGAAGGATCCCGAGACGCGCCTCGTGCACTTCATCGGCAAGGACAACATCGTGTTCCACTGCATCGTCTTCCCCGCCATGCTCAAGGCACACGGCGAGTACATCCTGCCCGACAATGTTCCGGCCAATGAGTTCCTCAATCTGGAGGGAAACAAGATAAGTACCTCGAAGAACTACGCTGTCTGGCTCAACGAATACCTCGACGAACTGCCGGGTCGCCAAGACGAGTTGAGGTACGTCCTCACTGCCAATGCGCCCGAGACGAAGGACAATGACTTCACATGGGACGACTTCCAGGCCCGTTGCAACAACGAGCTTGTGGCCGTCTACGGCAATTTCGTGAACCGTGCCCTGCAGCTTACGCAGAAGTACTACGAAGGCCGTGTGCCCGAGTGCGGCGAGCTCAACGACTATGACCGCCAGACGCTCTCTGAGTTCAAAGACGTGAAGGACCGCATGGAAGGGCTGCTGGAGGGCTTCAAGTTCCGCGAGGCTCAGAAGGAAGCCATGAACCTGGCACGCATCGGCAACAAGTACATCGCCGACTGCGAGCCGTGGAAAGTCGTCAAGACCGACCCCGAGCGCGTGAAGACCGTCATTTATCTCAGCCTGCAGATCACGGCCAACCTGGCCATTGCCTTCGAGCCTTTCCTGCCCTTCAGCAGCAAGCGTCTCCGTCAGATGATTGCCATGGACAGCTTCTCGTGGGAAGACCTGGGCCGCACAGACATCCTGCCTGCAGGCAAGCAACTGCCGAAGCCCGAGCTGCTCTTCACCAAGATTGAGGACGAGACCATCGCCTTCCAGAAGCAGAAGCTGGCCGACACGCTGAAGGCCAACGAGGAGGCTGCGTACAAGGCTGCTCCCGTGAAGGACATCATCCCGTTCGAGACGTTCGAGAAGCTCGACATTCGTGTCGGCATCGTCAAGAGTTGCGAGAAGGTGAAAAAGAGCAAGAAGCTGCTGAAGTTCTGCCTCGACGACGGCAGCGGCAAGGACCGCACCATCCTCTCGGGCATCGCTCAGTGGTACGAGCCCGAGCAATTGGTGGGCAAGCGAGTGCTCTTCATTGCCAACCTTGCGCCGCGCCAGATGATGGGCGAGGAGAGTCAGGGCATGATACTGAGTGCCGTGAACTACAACGGCGACCTCAGCGTCACCACCACCCTCGAAGAGGTGAAGGGCGGCAGCCAGGTCGGTTAGTCTTTATCCCAAAGCTTGTAGGGGTATTTCCTCATGTGGCTGTTGTAGTAGCGACGGTCGCCTGTCACTTCGCGCCCGATGAATGCGGGCTTGTCGAAGGTGTCGTCCTCGCTCTCCAGCTCAATCTCTGCCATGACGAGACCCTCGTTCTCGCCCCAGAACTCGTCGACCTCCCAGGTGTGGCGGCCGTCCGCGGCGGGCACGAGCCAGCGTGTCTTCTCGATGATGCCCGGCTCGCAGATGGACATCAGGGCTTCCGCTTCGCCGACAGGTATCTCCCGTTCCCACTCGAAGCGCGAGAGGCCTGCACGGCCAGAGGGGCCCTTGATGGTGAGATAGCCCTTGTCGCCACGGATGCGGACGCGGACGGTGCGGCCTCCGCCGGAGGCGATGTAGCCTTGACTGATGCGCGTATGGCTGACGGCCTGGCTTTTGAAGTCGCCGCAGACCAGGAACTTTCTTTCTATTTCTGTGAGGTTCATGTTGTGGACAATGGTCTGTCGTCTTATCCTTCGGCCCCGAACTCCATGAGGTAGGCCTTGATGAAGGCGTCAATCTTGCCGTCCATCACGCCGCCCACGTCGCTGGTCTGGTAGCCTGTGCGGTGGTCCTTGACGCGTCGGTCGTCGAAGACATAGCTCCTGATCTGACTGCCCCATTCTATCTTCTTCTTGCCGGCTTCCACCTTGGCCTGCTCGGCCATGCGGTGCTGCAGCTCTTTGTCGTAGAGGATGGAGCGCAGCAGGCGCATGGCATTCTCCTTGTTCTTGGGCTGGTCGCGCGTTTCGGTGTTCTCGATGAGGATTTCCTCTTCCTCGCCCGTATAGGGGTCTTTGTACTGGTAGCGCAGGCGTACGCCCGACTCCACCTTGTTGACGTTCTGTCCGCCCGCGCCGCTGGAGCGGAAGGTGTCCCACGAGATGCGGGCCTGCTCGATGTTGACCTCGATGGTATCGTCCACGAGCGGTGTGACGAAGACGCTGGCGAAGCTGGTCATACGCTTGCCCTGTGCGTTGTAGGGCGACACGCGGACCAGGCGGTGCACGCCGTTCTCGCTCTTCAGATAGCCGTAGGCAAACTCGCCCTGAATCTCGAGTGTGCAGGACTTGATGCCTGCGTCGTCGCCGTCCAGGAGGTTGCTTACCACGCATTTGTAGCCGTTCGTCTCGGCCCAGCGCATGTACATTCGCATGAGCATCTGTGCCCAGTCCTGTGCCTCCGTGCCCCCTGCGCCCGAGTTTATCTTGAGGACGGCATCCATCGCGTCTTCCTCGCGGCGCAGCATGTTCTTGAGCTCCAGCTCCTCGACAGCGGCGATGGCCTTGCCGTAGATGGCGTCGACCTCTTCCTCCGTGACGAGCTCCTCCTTGTAGAAGTCGAAGGCCGTGTCCAGTTCGTCGCAGAGAGTCTTGACCTCGGCGTAGCCTTTCAGCCATTTCTCCAGTCCCTTGACGAGCTTCATCTGTGCCTCGGCGCGTTTCTGGTCGTCCCAGAAGCCGGGGGCCTGCGTGCGGAGCTGTTCCTCTTCGTACTGTATCTTTTTGCTTTCGATGTCGAGGTAGCGGTAGAGTTGTTCGGTGCGCTCCTTGACTTCCTTTAGTTGTTCTTGGGTTATCATTAGGTGAGTCTTATAGGTCTTATGGGTCTTATAGGTCTTATGGTTTACTCTTCGTACATCTTGTCTATTTGTTCCTTGTAAAGCTGGTTGAGGACTGTGCGTTTCACCTTGAGGGTGTTGGTCAGTTCGCCGCGTTCCAGGCTGAAGGGTTCCGGCAGGAGTGTGATGCGTTTTATCTGTTCGTAGGAGGCAAGGTCCTGCTGGATGGTCTCGATACGTTCCATGATGAACTCCACGATGTCCGGGTCGGCACAGAGCTCCTGGCGTGTCGTGTAGCTGATGTGGCGCTTGGCTGCCAGTTCTTCCAGCAGTTTGTATTCGGGAATGACGAGCGCCGAGACGAACTTCCGCTGGTCGGCAATGATGACAATCTGGTCGATGTAGCGGTCCACGCAGAACTTCGACTCGAGCATCTGCGGCGCGATGTACTTGCCGTTGCTCGTCTTGAAGAGGTCCTTGATGCGCTCCGTCATGTAGAGCTCGCCGTTCTGCATGTAGCCGGCGTCGCCTGTGTGGAACCATCCGTCCTGGTCGATGGCCATGGCCGTTATTTCGGCTTTGCGGTAGTAGCCTTTGGTGATGGTGTCGCCTTTGAGCAGGATTTCGTTGTTTTCGCCGAACTTCACCTGCACGCCTTCCAGCGGCCGGCCGATGGAGCCCAGGGTGATGGGCTTGTTCCAGCGGTCGCAGGAGACGGTGGCGGTGCTTTCCGTCAGTCCGTAGCCCGTTATCATCATGATGCCGGCCGAGCGGACGAACTCCTCGATGACGGGCGGTACGGCGGCTCCGGCAGTGGGGAAGAAGTTGCCGCGCTCCAGTCCGAGCGTCTTGAGCAAGAGGGCTATGACGGTCTTCTCGTAGAAGAGGTACTGCATCTTCAGCGCCAGCGGGGGTGTGATGCCGCGCATCTTGTACTTCACGTTGTACTCCTTGCCAACGCGCAGCGCGTCCTCCAGGATGCGTCGCTGTATGGGGCTGGAGGTGTTTATCTTCTCTTGTACGCCAGCATAGACCTTTTCCCAGAAGCGAGGCACGGCGCACATGCAGGTGGGATGCACTTCGCGCAGGCTCTGCAGGATGTCCTGCGGGCGCCGGTTGACGGCCAGTGTGCAGCCGGTCTTGATGCAGAGGTAGGACCATCCGCGCTCGAAGACGTGGGTGAAGGGCAGGAAGTTCATGATGAGGTCCTTGTCGCTGAGGGGCAAGGCGCCGACGTGTCCGCGGAAAGCGGCGTTGTACATGCGGTGGGTGAGCATGACGCCCTTGCTGATGCCCGTCGTTCCGCTGGTGTAGAGGATGTTGGCAAGGTCGTCCTGGTCCGCTTCGGCCGTGAGCGTTGCCACTTCGTCGGCGTGGTCCTTCCCGTCGGAGAGTGCCAGGAACTCGTCGAAGTAGAGGCTGACGTTGTCCTGCGGGTCCTTCTCTACGGCGTGGTCGAAGATGATGAGGCGCCGCATGCTGTGCTCTATCTTGAGCACGCGGTAGGCCGTATCGTACTGGTATTGTTCGCCCACGAAGATGTAGTGTATCTTGGCGTCGCTCACCATGTACTTCACTTGTGTCTCGCTCGCCGTGGCATAGAACGGGATGGTGACGGCCCGGATGCCGTACGCTCCGAAGTCGACATACATGCACTCCGGCATGTTCTGCGAGAAGACGGCGATGTTCTCCTGCACGCCTACGCCCAGTTCCAGCAGCGATGCCGAGACGCGGCTCACGGTCCGGGCATAGCTTTCCCACGAGATTTCCTTCCATGCCTGGAGGTTGTCATCGCGGTAGAGCATGGCTGTGCGCTTGCCGTAAATCTCGGCTTGACTTTGGATGAGCGAGGGTAGTGGACTGGGATTCTGCATGGTCATATTGTTCTTTGATAGCACAAAGATACAAATAAATTAAGAATTAAGAGTGAAGAATGAAGAATTATTTGGCTTTTTTCGTACCTTTGCGCTGTAAAATGGTATCGTATCATGTTCAATGTTCAATGTTCAATGCTCAATGAGAAAGCTATAGAGTTGCTTTGCAGGCTCGTTGAGGTGCCCAGGGTGAGCAGGGAGGAGACGGCGGCTGCCGATTTGCTACAGGCGTACATGCAGGACGAACTCGGGCTCGAGGTGCAGCGCGAGGGCAACAATCTCTGGTCGCTCCAGCCAAGTTTCGACCCAGAAAAGCAGACTTTGCTCCTGAATGCCCACATCGACACCGTGAAGCCCGTCAGCGGCTGGCAGCGCGATCCGTTCCGGGCGACGCGCGAGGGCAACCGCATCTACGGGCTGGGCACGAACGACGACGGGGCAAGCCTGGTCTCTCTGCTACACGTCTTCGCCCACTTGGTAAAGCTCTCCCCCAAAGGGTTCCCCAAAGGAGGAGCGGGGAGGGGGCTTTTCAATCTCGTTTTTCTGGCCAGCGCGGAAGAGGAAGTGAGCGGACGTGGCGGCATAGAAAGCGTCCTGCCATCGATTAAAAAAATGGTAAATGGTAAATTGTCAAATGGTAAATGGATTGACGTGGCGCTGGTCGGCGAACCGACGGGCATGCAGCCGGCCATAGCCGAGAAGGGACTGATGGTGCTCGACGTGACGGCCCGCGGCAAGGCGGGGCACGCTGCTCGCGACGAGGGCGACAATGCCATCTACCATGCCATCGACGACATCCAGTGGTTCCGCAACTATCGGTGGGAGCGCGTCTCGCCCCTGTTGGGTCCGGTGAAAATGTCGGTGACCATCGTCAACGCCGGTACGCAGCACAACGTCGTGCCCGACACCTGCACCTTCACCGTGGACGTCCGTTCCAATGAGTGTTACAGCAATCAGGAACTCCTTGACGGAATCAAGGAGCACGTCCGTTCGGAAGTCAAGGCCCGCAGCACCCGTCTCGGTTCCTCGGGCATCGACGTGAACCATCCCCTCGTGCAAAGGATTATAGAGCTTGGCGGCAAGCCGTTCGGTTCGCCCACCCTCAGCGACCAGGCCCTCATGCCGTTCCCGAGCCTGAAGATGGGTCCGGGGCAGAGCAGCCGCAGCCATACGGCCGACGAATACATTGAGGTCGATGAAATACGTCAGGCCATAGAAACCTACATGAAAGTCTTGTCTTGTCAAGGAAATTCGTAGTGACAAGCGTTTTGGCGGCCTTTTTTTGATGCTGTGGCACTTTGTAGCTCCGAAAGCGAAAAACGGCCTTAAATCGAATCGTGTTTGATTGTCAGCGACTTACAAAGGAACTTTTTTCGATGCGATGTTAAGAAGATACCATCACGGTGTGCCGTTATGATAAAATCGTCATAGGATTCGGCCAAAAACGACATGGAGCGAAGGTGAACTTGACGTGGGGCGTCGACCAACACGGCGTGTCGTGTTGACCATCGCGGCGTGCCGTGTTGACCAGCGAGCCGTGCCGTGTCCCTCGAAGGGCCAGCGGGCGACTGCTTTTTCTGTAAAGACTTTTCGTGAATCATGCCGTCGGAAGGAAACGCTTCGGACTGCTGTGGAATGTTTGCCTGGCGGGGCGGTCCTCATCTTTTCTCCCTGAAGAAACGCTGCATCAGCTCGGCGCATTCCTCGGCCATGACGCCGCCTGTGACCTGTGTGCGCGGGTGGAGGGCATGGGGAGCAAAGCGACAGTAGCCGCGTTTCTCGTCGGGTGCGCCATAGACGATGCGGCCTATTTGCGACCACCCGAGGGCTCCGGCACACATCACGCAGGGCTCCACCGTGACGTAGAGCGTGCAGTCGCTGAGGTACTTGCCGCCCAGATGCTCGGCAGCGGCGGTGATTGCCTGCATCTCGGCATGCGCCGTGACGTCGTGCAGCAGCTCCGTCAGGTTGTGACTGCGTGCGATAATCCTGTCGCGGCACACCACGACGGCTCCTATCGGTATCTCTCCCTGCCGGAAGGCCGTTTCTGCCTCGGCAAGAGCCTGCTTCATGTAGATGTTGTCGTCGGTCATGTTTGTTCTTAGATAAAGGGATAAGACAATTATTATACCTGCTCGACGGCCCAGATGAGAATGGCGTAGCGTAGCGCCTTGCCCAGGGCGATGCTCAGAAACGAGAGGTAGGGGTTGGCACGCATGTAGCCGAGCGTGACGCTCAGGGCGCTGCCTACGACGGGCAGAAAGCACAGGAAGCCCATCCAGGCCCCGTGGCCTTGCAGCCAGCGCTGCGTGCGTTCTATCTTCTCGCGCTTCACGTGCAGGTAGTGCTCTATCCACTCCAAGCGGCCGAAGGTGCCTATCCAGTAGTTGAACATACTGCCCAGCACGTTGCCCGCCGTGGCGCAGAGGAAGAGCGGCCACGGCTTCAGGCCCGCCAGCAATAGCCCCACCAGCAGGGTCTCGCTGCTGAAGGGCAGTACGCTGCCTGCCACGAAGGCCGCCACGCCCATGCCCGTGTAGCCATAGGCTATGAGATGCTGAATGATGTCATCCATAGGTTCAGTACCGACATCGCTGCCGTGAGCAACAGCGTGAGCAGGAAAAAGAAGGTGGTCAGCAGGCTGCCCGACAGCGAGAAGAAGTGGGCGACGAGCGGACAGACACTCACCACGAGGAGTGCCATCGTGGTCTCGTAGCTGCCGGGCTGCAGAATCAGGAAGGCCGTCAGCAGCAGCGTCTGCACCATATATATATATAACATCATGCGCACGCGTATCTTGTCGTCGAAGTTGGTGCGGAGAAAGTGTACGATGCCCACGAGGCCGAGCAGAACGACGAGCCCTGCGGAGAACTGTTCGGCCAGCGACAAGCCTCCGCCCGGCTGCGTCCACATGGGAGCGGACAGCTGGTAGTTGAAGAAAAAGTCGTGGTCCAGTTCATTGGGGAGCGGAGGCATCAGCAGGTCGGTGTTGCCCGTCAGGAAGCACCAGACGGCAAAAGCCCAGTAGGGCGCCACAAGGCCCAGCACGCCGGCCCAGAAGGACCGCCACGTCAGCGAGCGCAGGAAGATGCCCAGGTGAAAGAAGAAAAGGACAGCCATCGGCAACATGATGGGCGCCACGAAGCTGCCTATGCCCAGCATGAGAAAGGCGTGGAAGGCGAAGGCCTCGGGTCTGTTCCGCTGGTAGCAACGGAACAGGAGCATGTAGGCCGTGGCGAGCAGGGCGGCCACCGCAATGGGTTCGCCTAAGGGATGCATGAAGGCCAGGCTGGCCGAGAGCACGAGCCAGACACACGTCATCAGCCGTGTGCGGATGCGGATCAGGTGCTGCCGTGCGTTGGTCTCCATGACGACGTAGGCCGTCAGCAGGCACAGTCCGAACCCCAGCACGTCGGGCAGATAGAAGTCACGCCGCGGCAGCCACCACAGCATGGCGGCCGTCGCTATGCAGACAGGGAGCGTCGCCTCGCTCCTCGCTACCTTGTTCTGGAGTCTGTTGTGCCTCACGCTATAAGTCTGCCCCGATGTCGCGGCGGAAGTACTTGCCCTTGAACTGAATCTTCCCGGCCTCGGTGAAGCTCTTCCTCAGGGCTTCCTCCTTATCCTGGCCGTAGCTGCTGACGGCAATCACGCGGCCGCCGTTGGTCACCACCTGCCCGTCCTTCATGGCCGTGCCGGCGTGGAAGACGATGCTGCCCTCCACGTCCTCGATGCCGCTGATGGGGAAGCCCTTCCCGTACGAGCCGGGATAGCCGCCGCTCACCATCATGACGCAGACCGCAGCACGCTCGTCGAACTCAACTTCCCTTTCGGCCAGCGTCCCCGTAGCCACGCCTTCGAAGAGGTCCACGAGGTCGCTCTTCAACCGCAGCATGACGGTCTCCGTCTCGGGGTCGCCCATGCGGACGTTATACTCGATGACCTTCGGTTCCATTGACCATTGACCATTGACCATTGTCTTTGCGTTGATGAGGCCGAAGAAGATGAAGCCTTTGTAGTCGATGCCCTCGGCTTTCAGTCCCTCCACCGTGGGCCGGATGATGCGGTCCTCCACCTTTCGCATCCATTCCTCATTGGCAAAGGGAACAGGACTCACGCTGCCCATGCCGCCGGTGTTCAGGCCGGTGTCGCCCTCGCCGATGCGTTTGTAGTCCTTCGCCTCGGGCAGTATCTTGTAGCTGTTGCCGTCGGTCAGCACAAACACGCTGCACTCGATGCCGTCCAGAAACTCCTCGATGACCACACGGCTGCTGGCATCGCCGAACATGCCGCTCAGCATCTCCTTCAGCTCCCGCTCGGCTTCCTCCAGAGTGGGCAGGATGAGTACGCCCTTGCCAGCGCAGAGGCCGTCGGCTTTCAGCACGTAGGGGGGCTGAAGGGAACGCAGGAAGGAAAAGCCTTCCTGCACTGTGGCGGCGGTGAAGGTGCGGTAGGCGGCTGTGGGGATGCCGTGGCGCTGCATGAAACCCTTGGCGAAGTCCTTGCTTCCCTCCAGCACAGCTCCCGCCTTCGACGGGCCGATGACGGGGATGTCCTTCAGTTGTGCATCGTTCCGGAAGAAGTCGTAGATGCCGCCGACCAACGGGTCTTCCGGTCCCACTACGACCATCGTGATGTCCTTCTCAATGCAGAAGGCCTTGATACCCTCGAAGTCATTGACCTTTATGTTGACGTTCTCGCCCACCGTAGCCGTGCCGGCGTTGCCAGGGGCAATGTAGAGTTTCTCACATTTCTTGCTTTGTGCAATCTTCCAGGCCAGCGCGTGTTCGCGTCCGCCGCTGCCTAACAATAATATCCTCATGGGTGATGTGAATTGTGTTAAAGTTGTGATTAATGCTTTTGACCCGCAGAGAGGGGCTTCAAGTAATCTTCGAAGTACTGCGTAATCCTCTCGTGGAGGTGGACACTCTTGTGGCCTGCCATGTTGTGGCCCTCGCCGGGATAGACGAAGAAGTCGGGCTGGGTGCCGGCCTCGGCGCAGGCGTTCAGGAACTGCAGGCTGTGCTGCGGCACACATGTCGGGTCGTTCATGCCGATGATGATTTGCAGCTTGCCCTTCAGGTTCTTGGCCTTGCCGATGCAACTCGTCTGCTCGTAGCCTTCAGGATTCTGCTGGGGTGTGTCCATGTAGCGTTCGCCGTACATCACTTCGTACCACTTCCAGTCGATGACCGGCCCGCCGGCTACGCCCACCTTGAAGGCGTCGGGGTAGGTCGTCATGAGCGACGTGGTCATGAATCCGCCGTAGCTCCAGCCGTGAACGCCCAGACGGTCGGCATCCACGTAGGGCAGTGACTTCAGGAACGCCACGCCTTGCATCTGGTCGCGCATCTCCTCCTGACCGAGACGTCGGAACGTAGCCTGCTCGAAGTCACGGCCTCTGTCTTCGCTTCCGCGGTTGTCGAGAATGAAGAGGATGTAGCCTTTCTGCGCCATGTACGTTTCCCATGAGCGCGAACCCCAGTGCCATGAGGCTTCGACGTTGTGGGCGTGCGGACCGCCATACACGTAGACGACGGTCGGATACTTGCGGCTCGGGTCGAAATCCATCGGTTTGACCATGCGCCAATAGAGTGTCGTCTGACCGTCCGCAGCAAGGATGGTGCCCTGCTCGAACAGGGGTTGGTACCAACCTTCCCACGGGTCACCCGCCGTTCTTTGCAGCGATTGCTTGCCCGTCTTCGTGTCGGTCACGGCGCAGGCACGCGGCACGTCGGGCTCCTGCCAAGTGTCGATGAGGTAACGCCCATCGGCGGAGAGCTGTGCGGAGTGGCAGCCGCGGCCGTTATCGATGAGGGTGCGCTTCTTGGTCTTCAGGTCGAGGCGGTAGATGTTGCGTTGCAAGTCGCCTGCCTCCTTGGTGATGATGATGGCACTCTTCGTGGCGGGGCAGAAGCCGACCAGTTCCTTCACCACCCACTTGCCGCTGGTCAGCTGACCGAGCTCCTTGCCGTCGGTGTCCATGAGGTACAGGTGGGTGTAGCCATCCTTCCAGCTCCAGTAGATGAACTTCGTGTCGTCCCAGGGCAAGAAGGTGATGCCGTGGAGCGGCTCGACGTACTTGTCGGAGCTTTCCTCGCGGAGAGTCTTTATCTTGCGGCCCGTCGCAGCGTCGTAGGCATCGAGCGTCGTATGGTTCTGGTCGCGGTTAAGTTCGTAGAGATAGAGCGTCCTTCCGTCGGGAGCCCAGCAGATGTTGGTGAAATAGCGGTCGGTGGGGTCGCCCAGGTCGAGGTAGATGGTCTTCCCCGTCGCGAGGGAGAAGATGCCGATGGTCACTTTGTGCGACGTCATGCCTGCCATCGGGTACTTGTCCGGAGCCAGCGTTGCCTCGCGCTCGAACGTGTTGACCTGCGGATAGTCCGCCACCATGCTCTGGTCCATCCTGTAGAAAGCGAGCTGCTGCCCGTCGGGGCTCCAGAACGTGCCCTTGTAGATGCCGAACTCATCCCTGTGGACGCTCTGGCCATAGACAATTTCGCGTGAGCCGTCGGAGGACAGCTTGTGCTCTTTTCCGTCAGCAGAAGCGACGAAAAGATTGTGGTCCTTCAGAAAAGCCACTGCTCCGGAAGCCTTGCAATACTCCAGCTCTCCGTCGTGACGGGTACGCTTCTGCGCGTCGAGGTCAACGGTCTCGCCCTCGATGACCTTGCCCGTCTTGGCGTCAATGACGAGGGCCGGCTTCTGGGAAGCATCGACGAGCCGGTCGCCGTCCCAGCGGAGTTGCCATCGCTCGGGGTAGAACTTCGAGGCATTCTTCCCGCCGAAGTTGAGCTCCTCGAGTGTGAAGAGTTTCTGAGCGAAGAGGTTTCCGGTCGTGGTGAGCATGAGGAGTGATAGAATGAGGTATTTAGTCTTCATCGTCATAACGTTTCTTTCCATATTTCTTATCAGGTTTGTTTTTGTCGAAAGGCTTGCCGAAGGGTTTGCGGAAGTCTTTTTTGGAGTCCCTCCGGAAGTCCTTTCTGTCGCCCCGGAACTCCTTCCTGTCGTCTCTTTGCCCCTTGCTCCATGCCCCTTGCTCCTTGCGGAAATTGCCCTTCTTGCTGTCCCTGCGGAAGTCCTCGCGGTCCTTCTTGCGGGTGAAGCGCTCGCGGGGATCGTCTTCGAGGCGCTCTTTGAAGTCGCGATGCTGCTTGAATCGTTTGCGGTCCGCCATCATGCGACGCTCCTGAGCCGTCTTGATGTCGCCGCCTCCGGCACGCATGTCGTTGAATTTTCCGTCGAACATCTGGTACTTGCGGAGTTCGCATTCGAGGCTTCCGTTGTAGAGCGGTGTGCGGAGCGACGGCTTGAGTCCGATCTGGTCGAAGCATTCTTCGCGGTAACTGAGCACCCACGCGTCGTTTCCCGTAAAGCAGTGTTTGAACTTAGAGCCAATCATTTTGTAGAGACCGAGCAGGTCCGGAGCCGAGATGCGTTCGCCGTAAGGCGGATTGGTGATGATGACGGCCTTCTCCTCGGGCTGCCGGAAGTCGGCGAAGTCCTGCTGTGCGATGGTGATTTCCTTGCTCAGTCCGGCTGCCTTGACGTTGGTTGTGGCTATGGCGACCGCGTTGTGATTGATGTCGTAGCCGTAGATGTGATGCGGGAAGTCGTGCTCCTGGGAGTCATCCTCGTAGATGCTGTCGAAGAGTTCCTGGTCGAAGTCGGGCCATTTCTCGAAGGCATATTCCTTGCGGTAAACGCCGGGAGCGATGCCGCGGGCGATGAGTGCGGCCTCGACGGGAATGGTTCCGCTGCCGCACATGGGGTCGATGAGGTCGCATTGTCCCTTCCATCCTGTGAGCATGATAATGCCGGCGGCAAGCACTTCGTTGAGGGGAGCCTCGACTGTTTCCTGCCGGTAGCCCCGTCGGTGCAGGCTCTCTCCGCTCGTGTCGAGCGAGAGGGTGCAGTCATACTCGGCGATGTGTATGTGGAGCTGCAGGTCGGGGTTGGTGACGCGGATGTTGGGTCGGCTGCCAGTGCGTTCGCGCATCTGGTCGACGATGGCGTCCTTCACCTTGTATGCGACGAACTTCGAGTGGCGGAACTCCTGGCTGTTGACCACGCTGTCGACGGCGAAGGTGGTGTCGTTGGTCAGGAGGCGGGTCCAGTCTATCTCTTGGATAGCGGTGTAGACCTCGTCGGCGCTGGTTGCCCGGAAGTGCTTGATGGGCATGAGGATGCGCAGGGCTGTGCGGAGCTGGAAGTTAGCTCGGTAGAGCAGCTGCTTGTCTCCGGTGAAGGAGACCATGCGCCGGCCTAACTGTATGTTGTTTGCGCCAAGGTCGATGAGCTCGGTGGCGAGCACAGTCTCCAAGCCCTGGAAGGTCTTGGCAATCATTTCAAACTCTTCTCCCGGCGTGCTGGCGGGAGTTTTCCATTGTGGGTTTTCCATTGTTTGTATAGTGGTTAGTGGTTAGAGGTTAGTGGTTAGAGGATTGTTTTGGTTGCGGGTAAAAGGACAGATGGTGTTCTCTAAACTCTCAACTCTGAACTCTAAACTCTCAACTCTGAATTCTTCCTCACAGGCATCCCCAGTCTTCGGGTCTGACGACCTGGCTCTTGCGTTTCTTGGCCTGTACCACCTGTTCGCCCGGCTTGGTGCTTTCGGTGACCCATACGTTGCCGCCGATGACGGTGCCCCGGGCCAGTGTGATGCGGCCCAGCACGGTGGCGTTGCTGTAGACGATGACGTCGTCCTCGAGGATGGGGTGGCGTGCGATGCCCTTGATGGGGTTGCCGTTCTCGTCGAGCGCGAAGCTGCGTGCGCCGAGGGTGACGCCTTGGTAGAGCTTGACGTTGTTGCCGATGATGCACGTAGCGCCGATGACGACGCCAGTGCCGTGGTCGATGGTGAAGTGGTGGCCTATCTGTGCGCCCGGGTGAATGTCGATGCCGGTCTCGCTGTGCGCCATTTCGGTGATGATGCGCGGGATGAGGGGCACGCCGAGCTGCAGGAGCTTGTGGGCGATGCGGTAGCATGTGACGGCCTTGACGACGGGGTAGCAGCTGATGATTTCGCCGTAGGAGTCGGCAGCGGGGTCGCCGTTGTAGGCCGCCTCGATGTCTGTGGCGAGAATGGCGCGCAGCTCGGGCAGCCACTGGATGAACTCCGTGACGATGTCGTGCACCCGGTCCTCGGGCTCCTGCCGGCCGTCGTCCTGTTGTGCCCGGTGGAAGCAGAGTCCGGCCTGCACCTGTTCGGTGAGAAGGTGACTGAGCCGTTCCAGGCTGACGCCGATGTGGTAGGGGAGTGTCTCGCGGCTGAGGAACGACTTGCCGTAGAATCCGGGGAAGATGATGGCGCGGCAGAGGTCGATAATCTCCGCCAGAGCCGGTGCCGAGGGTAGGGGATAGCCCTCGCTGACCTCGCGGAAGAGTCCGTGCAGGGAGTCGGGGTCGGAGAGACGGCTGACGGTCTGTCCGAGCACTTCACTTTGTTTGTGTGGGCACATAGTGTACTGTCTGTTTAGCAAAATACGGGCGCAAAGGTACGAAAAACAAACGATGTACGCAAACATTATTGTAAAAAAAGGCGAAGAGAGGCCGGAGCCTCCCCGGAAACCCCTCCTGACGAGGGGGAGACATGAAGGCCGTCCGGGGGCAGACGGCGGGCGGTGTCTGCCGAAGCGCCTCGTGCTTATTCCGGAAGCGCCTCGTGCTTATTTCCGAAGCGCCTCGTGCTTATTTCCGAAGCGCCTCGCGCTTATTTCCGAAGCGCCCGGCGCTTATTTTGGAAGCGCGTGCCGTGTTTGGCGGTGCGGCACGCGGTTTTCGGAAAAATATCCAGCTTCGGATAAAAAAACTGCCTTCCGAAGCATTGCCGTTCAACTTTTTTTCGTACCTTTGCAGCCGAAAACGACAAAAACAAAGCTATTCTGTAACAAACATGGACGACTATCACGCGGATAATAACGATTCTTAGCGCTCCGGAGCTTGCATCGGCATGTACGCTCCGACAGGGAGCCTGAATGTATGTACATCAACCCCAAGAAAAGAGGAGGAACACGACGATGCGAACCTATTGGAACACGACGAATGGTCTGCGTACCATCAACGAATGGCAGCCCGGCTGCTGGGTGCAAGTGACATGCCCCACCGAGGAAGACGTAAAATTCCTGGAAAACACTCTCCACATCCCTGACTACTACGTCGGCGACATCGCCGATACCGACGAACGCGCCCGCTACGACATCGACGAAGGCTGGGTGCTCATCATCCTGCGTATACCCTACGTCAAGGAAACAAGGAGCCGTACCCCCTACACCACCATCCCCCTGGGTATCATCCTGAAGGGCGACGTGCTCATCACCGTCTGCAACTTCGAGACAGACATGATGATAGACTTCGTCTCCTACCAGCAGAAGCGCGGACTGGGCTTCGTCGATTCCGTCGACATGATATTCCGCCTCTTCCTCTGCTGCGCCGTCTGGTACCTGAAGCGACTCAAGCAAATCAGTCTGCGCATCGACAAAGCCAAGCAAAACCTGGACCGCAACGTCAGCAACGCCGACCTCATTGCCCTGAGCCGCCTGCAGGACAGCCTCACATACTTCGTCACCTCCATCCGAGGCAACGAAAACCTCCTCTCCAAGCTCAAGTTCAAACTGCCCATCGACGAGCTCGACGCCGACATGATCGAAGACGTGGGCATCGAGATGAGCCAGGCCCGGGAGACCACCAACATCTTCGCCAACATCCTCGACTCCACGATGGACACCTACGCAAACATCATCAACAACAACATGAGCTCCGTCATGAAGATGCTCACCAGCATCAGCATCATACTCATGTTCCCCACACTCATAGCCAGCCTCTTCGGCATGAACCTCGTCAACGGCATGGAACAAGTGCCCTGGGGATTCCCGCTTGCTATGGCACTTTCCATAGGTGTTACCGTTCTCTTTATGTGGTATTTCAAGCGGAAAACATGGATTTAATCCCCCAATAGCAAAAAAAACCTCCCCTTTGCTTGCACGTAAAAGCTTTTTTTGCTTAACTTTGCGGTCACCATTCACAAAACAGATACTATGATGGACTCTTTAGAGACTAAAGAAACCGCTGCCGTAGAGCAGCCTTCTGAGAACACTGCCGCTGAGCAGACTCCCGAGACAGCAACCACAGTAAACAACGAGACAGCAGCCGAGGAACCCGCACCCGCCGAGGAACCCGCCGCTGCCGAAGAAACCGCGCCCGCCGAAGAAACCGCAACGCCGGAAGCAGAGGCACCCGAGGGCGAACAGGCCATCGTGCAGCAAACCTTCCGCTCGAAGGACGAGGTCGTGGCACGCGTGCAGGAAATAGCACAAAGCGACGAAGTGGGCGACAAACAGGAACTCGCCCTCCTCAAGCAGCTCTTCTACAAGTTCCACAACGCCGAAATGCAGGAAGCCTTCCAGGCCTTCATCGACGCAGGCGGCGAAGCGGACAAGTTCGTGCCGCAGATCGATGCCGCCGAGCCCGCCTTCCGCGAGGCTATGCAAGTCATTCGCGAACGCAGGGCTGCCATCCAGGAAAACATCGAGAAGCAGAAGCAGGAGAACCTCCAGCGCAAGCTCCAGATAATAGAACGCATACAGCAACTCGCTTCCACTCCCGAAGAAGCCAACCAGAACTTCGACGAGTTCAAGGCACTCCAGGCCGAATGGAAGGAAATAAAAGCCGTTCCCGCTGAACGCGCCACCGAGCTCTGGAAGAACTACCAGCTCTACGTGGAGCAGTACTACGACCTCCTCAAGCTCGGACACGAGCTGCGCGACTACGACTTCCGCAAGAACCTCGAGATAAAGACGCGTCTCATCGAACAGGCCGAGGCTCTGGCCGAGAACCCCGACGTGCTCGCCGCCTTCAACCAGCTGCAGGCCCTCCACCAGGAATGGAAGGAGACAGGACCCGTAGCCAAGGAGATCCGCGAGACCGTATGGGCTAAGTTCAAGGAAGCATCCACCGTCATCAACAAGAAGCACCAGGCACACTTCGAGGCCATCAAGGCTCGCGAAGAGGAAAACCTGCAGCGCAAGACCGAACTCTGCGAACAGCTCGAAGCCATCGAGACCGACGGACTCCGCACCTTCGCCGACTGGGAAACCGTCACACAGAAGATAAAGGAACTGCAGGCACAGTGGAAGACCATCGGCTTCGCCCCGCAGAAGATGAACACAGCCATCTTCGAGCGCTTCCGTCAGGCCTGCGACGCTTTCTTCGAGAAGAAGACCACCTTCTTCCATACCGTCAAGGAAGAACTCGGAGCCAACCTTGCCAAGAAGAAGGAACTCGTGGAGAAAGCCGAGTCACTCATGGAGAGCACCGAATGGCGCTCCACAGGCGACATCCTCATCAACCTGCAGAAGCAGTGGAAAGAGATTGGCGCCGTTCCCCGCAAGTACAGCGACGAACTCTGGAAACGCTTCACCGCAGCATGCGACCACTTCTTCGAGGCTCGCCAGGCTGCCACAGCCGAAAGCCGCAACGAGGAGAAGGCCAACAAGGAACAGAAACTCGACATCATCGCCAAACTCAAGGCCCTGGCCGAACAGGAAGGCGAGAACGTTATAGCACAAGTCAAGGAGCTCCAGCAGCAATGGAGCGAAGTGGGACACGTTCCCTTCCGCGACAAAGAGACCCTCTACCGCGAGTACCGGGCCATCTGCGACAAGCTCTACGAAGCCTACGGCGCAAGCCAGACCCGGCGTCGGCTCAATAACTTCCGCGCCGGACTGCAGCAAAGAATTGAGAAGGAAGCAGGCTCACTCGACAACGAGCGCCAGCGCATGCAGCGTGCCTACGAGCGCATGCTTACCGAAATCAAGACATACGAGAACAACATCGGCTTCCTTACCGCCAGCAGCAAAAAGGGCAATTCGCTGGTCGACGCCATGAATAAGAAGATGGAGAAACTTCGCGAGGAACTCAACCTCTTGGCCCAGAAGATCAAGGCCGTCGACGAACAGATGGCTGCCCCGTCTGCCCCTGCACAGGAAGAAGCTCCGGCCGAACCCGAACAGTAAGCCGGAAGCCGTAAAAAACATAACAGCTGACGAACGGAAGAGGGGAGGATTGCCAAAACGGTATTCCTCCCTTTTTTCTGTGTCCCATACGCCTCAAGCCCTATCCCAAATGTCTCTTTCACTTACAAAAATGAAACAATTTAGCACTTTTAAGGGCGCAAATGATGAAAATTAGAGTAATTATTCGTACCTTTGCACCCGATTAGTGCGCAATGTGCGCACACACGTAAAGAAAACCACGCATGAAGTGCACCATAAAGACCGTTCAGACGAAGCAACAGATGGATGACTTTGTAGGCCTTCCACGGAAGATTTACGAAGACAATCCATACTATGTGCCCGACTTGGAAATGGACGTGCGCCGATGGTTCCAGCCCAAGCACAACCCGGGCCTGCAGCACTGCGACGTGGTTCCCTTCGTGGCATACAGCGAAGACGGCGAGCCCGTGGGACGCATAGCCGGCATCATCAACCGCAAGGCCAACGAGGTGTGGAAAGGCAGCTGCGTACGCTTCGGATGGATAGAGTTCGTCGACGACACGGACGTCTCCGGCGCTTTGCTCAAAGCTGTCGCTGACTGGGGGCGGAGCAAAGGCATGGATTCCATACAAGGTCCGCTCGGCATCTCCGACTTCGACAAGGAGGGCATGCTCGTCGAGGACTTCGATCAGGTCGGCTCTGCCATCACCATCTACAACCCGCCCTACTATCCCCGGCACATGGAGAAGCACGGATTCGGCAAGGAGGTCGATTGGGTGCAGGTTAAGGTGCAGATTCCGCAGGAAGTGCCCGAACGCTTTGCCCGCGCACAGAAACTGGTGTGCGACATGTACGAGCTGAAGGTGAGGAAACTCACGCAGAAGGAAATCTTCCAGGGAGGCTACGGACGCAAGCTGTTCCGCCTGCTCAACGACGCCTACAGCGAACTCTTCGGCTACACACGGCACACAGAGGAAGAGGCCGATGCCTTCGTCGGACAGTACGTTCCCATGCTCGACCTGCGCCTCCTGCCCATGATAGAGGACGCAGAAGGCAACCTCATCGCCAGCAGCATCACCATGCCCAGCCTCTCCAAGGCTCTGCAGAAGTCGGGCGGAAAACTCCTGCCCTTCGGGTGGTACCACCTGCTGCGGGCACTCAAGTGGAAGCACGAGGACAAGGCCGAGCTGATGCTCATCGCCGTTCACCCCGAATGGCAGGCCCTGGGCATCAACGCCCTGATATTCGCCGACCTGATTCCTACGCTCAACAAGTTGGGGTACAGCTGGGCAGAGACAGGTCCCATGCTCGAGAACAACATGAAGGTACTCACGCAGTGGAAAGCGCTCAATCCGACAATCTACAAGCGCCGCCGCTGCTTCAGCAAGGAGATTTAGCTCGCTTCAAGCCCTCTGCAAAACATAAAGGCAAGGGCGAAGGAGCAGATAAAAAGATAAAGTTAACAAAAGAAAACAACACAAAGCAAAGCATCAAAACGAAGAAACATAATGGCAAGAAGAGTAGTTATAACAGGCATGGGCATCTGGTCCTGCATCGGAACAAGCCTCGATGAAGTGCGCGACGCACTCTATCAGGGCAAGAGTGGCATCATCTTTAGTCAGGAACGCAAGGACGCAGGTTTCCGCTCGGCACTCGTCGGCAACGTACCCGCAGTGGACATCAAGGCGTACGTTCCGCGCAGTCTCCGCAACTTCATGCCCGAAGAGGCACAGTACGGCTACATTGCCACCAAGCAGGCACTCGAGAATGCCGGCATCGACGAAGACTTCCTCGCCTCGCACGAAGTGGGCATCATCTACGGCAACGACTCCGTGGCAGAGGCTACCATGAACAGTCTCGACAAGTTCCGTCAGGCCGGTAGCTCCGTGGCCTGTGGCAGCGGTGCCATCTTCCAGAGCATGAACTCCAATATCACCATGAACCTGGCATGCCTCTTCAAGCTGCGTGGCATCAACCTCACAGCGTCGGCTGCCTGTGCATCCGGTTCGCAGAGCATCGGACTGGGCGCCCTGCTCATCGCACAGGGCCTGCAGGACTGCGTGGTATGCGGCGGCGCTGAGGAGAACAACATGTACGGCATCGCTTCCTTCGACGGCATCCAGGCCTTCTCCATCCGCGAGGATGCTCCCGAGAAAGCCAGCCGTCCCTTCGATGCAAGCCGCGACGGTCTGGTGCCCAGCGGCGGCGGCGCAACGGTCATCCTCGAGAGCTATGAACACGCAGTCAAGCGCGGGGCCAACATCATCGCTGAGATTGTGGGCTGGGGCTTCTCGGGCAATGGCGACCATATCTCCACGCCTAACGTGGCAGGTCCGGCCCGTTCGCTCGAACTCTGCCTCCGCAACAGCGGCGTAGACCCCAAGCAGGTAGGCTACATCAACGCCCATGCCACCAGCACCATCATTGGCGACCAGCGCGAGGCAACCGCCATCGCACAGCTCTTCGGCGAGCGCACCGTGCCCGTCACCTCGACAAAGAGCCAGACGGGACACGAGATGTGGATGGCCGGAGCCAGCGAAATCATCTATTCCATCCTGATGATGAAGAACGACTTCATCGCCGGTAACATCAACTTCGAGAAGCCCGACGAGGTGACCGCCTGCCTCAACGTACTGCCCGAGACCAAGCAGCAGCACTTCGACATGTTCCTCTCCAACAGCTTCGGCTTTGGCGGAACCAACTCGACCATCATCGTGAAGAACGTCTGAACACCCTCGTGGTGAAATATACATTATATAATATAATTATTAATACAAAAAGATATGACAAGAGAAGAAATCATCAAGGAGATTAACGCCGAACTGGCAGAGGAGTTTGAAATCGATGAGGCTACCATCACTCCCGATGCCCCCATCTACCAGACCCTGGAGCTCGACAGCCTGAGCCTCGTTGACCTCATCGGCATAGTACAGACCAAGTACGGTGTGCTCATTTCGAAGGCTGAGCTTCCCACCATCAAGACCTTTGCCCAGCTCTACGATTACATCGAGCAGCACCAGAAGTAAAACGCCAATTCATAATTCACAATTCATAATTCACAATTCACAATTCATAATTAGGCTGCGCCCTGCAACTATGCAGACAAAAAAGTTCACAACGGAGACATAACATAGAGAAATGCGAAGTAACGATTATGAATTATGAATTAATAATTATGAATTAGATGAACGATGTCCTGATCATTGGCAGCGGGCTGGGCGGACTGGAGTGCGGCGCATTGCTTGCACAGCGGGGGCTCAGGGTGCTCGTATTGGAAGGTTCGCAGCAGCCGGGCGGCTGTATGCAGAGCTTCCGTAGGGCGGGGCTGGACTATGACACAGGACTTCACTATGTGGGAGGGTTAGCTCCCGGGCAGGCCATGCACAAGGCCTTTGCCCAGCTCGGTCTGCTCGACTTGCCTTGGCAGCGGATGGACGAGGACTTCGACCACGTCATCATCGGCGGGCGGCACTTCACCTTCCGTCAAGGCTACGAGGCATTCGCAGAGGGACTGGCAAAGGACTTCCCGCATCAACGCGAAGCCCTGCAGAGCTACGTCCGGAGGCTACAGCACATCACGGCATCCGACATGGACGTCTCGGCCTACGACTACTTGCGGCAGACGTTCTCCGACGAACTGTTGCTGAACATAGTCAGCGCCGCTGCTATGAAGACGGAGCTCCGGCGCGAGTCGCTGCCCCTCTTCAATTTCGCCCACACCTGCTCCAGCTACATCGAAAGCAGCTGGCGGCTGCAGGGCGACGGCAACATGCTGGTGGAGAAACTCGTCGGCACTATCCGCGAGGCAGGCGGCGAGGTCCGGACCGGACGACGTGTCGTCAGCCTGACAGAGACGGGTGGTCGCATCGCCAGCGCCGTGTGCTCCAACGGGGAGACCTACGAGGCCGGGTACTTCATCTCCGATATCCATCCGGCCACGCTCTGCCCTCTGCTCGAGGGATGTCCGTCGGTAAGAAAGTCGTTCCGCAGGAGGATGGAGTCGGCAGAGAACACGTGTGGCATGTTTACGGCGCAGCTTCGCATCAAGCCCGACGCACTGCGCTACTTCGCCCACAATGTCTTCGTCTATGACAAGCCGAACGTCTGGACGATGACCGAAGAGAATGCCCCCGTGAAGGGCGTGATGATAAGTGCACGTGCCCCGGAGGACGGCTCGGACAGCCTCAGGCAGATTGACCTGCTGACGCCTATGCCTTGGCACGAATGCGAAGCCTGGACGGACACGAAGGTCGGTCGACGGGGCGACGCATACAAGGCGTTTTGCCGGGAGAAGGCTGCGCAGTGTCTGACACTGGCCGAGCAGTACATACCGGGATTGCGGGACATGGTGGAGCAATGCTACACGAGTACGCCGCTCACCTACCGCGATTACTTGGGAAGCCCCGAGGGCAGTGCTTTCGGCATGCGCAAGGACTGCCGTGCCGCCATGCTCACCTTCCATTCGGTGAGCACGCCGCTTGCCAACCTGCTGCTCACGGGCGGAAGCATCATTCTGCCGGGCATCGAGGGCGTCACCATGACGGCCTTCGAGACGTGCAGCAAGATAATATAAACGAAAGAAGCACAGACTTCGCAAAAACAGACATGACAAGAAAACTCTTTGCAACCCTTGCACTGCTTCTGACATTCGCCGTGAATGTCATGGGACAGAAGCTCACCGGTGTCATCCTCGATGCATCCACCGGCGACAGCCTTTCCCTGGCCGGTGTCACATACAAGGATCGCAAGGTGACTACCATAGCCGACCTGGACGGCGTCTTCACCATTGCACGCATCAACGGCGCGACGCTCACTTTCTCCTGCATGGGATATCGCGAAGAGACGGTGAACATCACGAAGGCAACGCCCAGCCGACTCACTATCAAGCTGAAGCCTGACACGAAGGACCTGAAGGAGGTCGTCGTCAAGGCCGAAAGGAAGCGTTACGTCAGGAAGGACAATCCTGCCGTCGACCTCATGAAGCGTGTGATAGAAGCCAAGAAGGACACCAAGCTGGAGAACCACGACTATTACATGTACAACAAGTACCAGAAGCTCTCGATGGCACTGAACGACTTCAAGGTCAAGGAGCTGGACAGTACGGATGTCGGCAAGGTGAAGTTCACGCAGCAGGCAGAGCTGAGCCCCTACAACGGGAAGATGGTGGTGCCCATCTCGCTGGACGAGACGGTGACGCAGCACGTCTACCGCAAGGACCCGAGGTCGGAGAAGGACATCATCATCGGCGAGCAGAGCTCCGGCCTGAACCAGCTTATTGCCACCGGCGACATGCTGAACACGACGCTCAAGGAGGTCTTCCAGGACATAGACATCTACGACAACTATGTGCACCTGCTGAAGTTCCCCTTCATGAGCCCCATCGCTACCGGTGCCACGGCGTTCTACCGCTACTACATCGTCGATACGGTACAGGTGGAGCGTGACTCCTGCTACCACCTGCAGTTCACGCCGAACAACCCGCAGGACATCGGCTTCAACGGCGACATCTACATCCTGAAGGACTCCAGCCTTCACGTCAAGAAGTGCCGCCTGAGCATTCCGCCCAAGAGCGACGTCAACTTTGTCAGCTCGCTCCACATTGACCAAATCTACAGCAAGCTGCCCAATGACGAGTGGGCACTGACCACCGACGACATGTGGGCCGAGATGACGCTCCTCTCCAAGCGCCTTCTGGTGGTGCGCAACACGCGTCTTTCCGACTACAGCTTCGAGCCGCTCCACAAGAACCTCTTCAAGGGTGTGGCCAAGGTGAAGCACATGGCCGACTCGCGCAACCAGGACGAGGAGTTCTGGGACCAGTACCGTGCCGTAGAGCTGACGCAGAAGGAGGGCGGACTGAGCGACTTCATGACGGCCATGTCGAAGTCGAAGAACATGCGCATCCCGCTGCTCGTGGTCAAGACGCTCTTCGAGAACTACATCGAGACGTCGAAGGCCGGCAAGCCCAGCAAGTTCGACTTCGGCCCCGTCACCAGCATCTTCTCGAGCAACTTCGTAGACGGTTTCCGTATACGCGTCGGCGGCAAGACGACGGCGAGCCTCAACAAACACTTCTTTGCCGAGGGCTACTATACGTATGGCTTCAAGTCGCACGGCAACTACTACGGCATCAAGGGGGTCTATTGTTTCAACAAAAAGAAGAATTCCTTCTTTGAGTTCCCCCAGCGCATGATTACCTTCGAGAGTTCCTACGACGTTCGTTCCGTGTCGGACAAGTTCTTGAAGAACAGCAAGGACAACCTCTTCGTTGCCCTCAAGACCGAGACGGTGAACATGCTTTACAAGAACAATCGGCAGGACTTGGGCTTCGTCTGGGAGACGGACTACGGCCTGAATTTCAACACGCACATTGTGGCGGAGAGCAACGAGAGGTGCGGCGACCTGCGCTTCCTGCATACCGACGGCTCGCCGGAGGACCACAAGATACGCACTACGGAGTGGAGTGCCGAGGTGCGCTTCTGTCCGGGACAGACGTACATCAACACGAAGCAGGACCGCTGGCCCATCAACAAGGACCGTCCGGAGTTCACCATCCGTCACACTGTAGGCTTCAAGGGCTTCCTGGGCGGACAGTTCAACTATAACACGACGGAGGTGGGAATCACCAAGCGCCAGTGGCTGGGCAGCTGGGGCCGCATTGACCTCTTTGCCTCGGGCGCAATACAGTGGAACCAGGTGCCGTTCCCGTTGCTCATCACGCCCCCGACGTGTATCTCCTACGTCGAGCAGGAGGGTACGTTCAACATGCTCCACAACATGGAGTTCTTCATGGACCGCCGCGTCTTCTGGTCGGTGGCTTGGAACATGAACGGCAAGATATTCAACCGCATCCCGCTCCTGAAGAAGCTCAAGCTGCGCGAGTACGTTGCCTTCCGCGGCGTTTGGGGTACGCTCACGGACAAGAACAATCCCGCTGCGAACCCGTCGGAGCACATGCTCTATCAGTTCCCCGAGGGGTCATACGCGCTGGAGAGCGGCAGGCCGTACATGGAGATGGCAGTGGGCATCCGCAACATCTTCAAGGTCTTCGGCGTGGACTATGTGCGCCGACTCAATCATCATGAGCACGGAGCCAAGAAGAACGGCGTCCGCTTTAACCTGACTTTGTCCTTCTAACAAAGATAATAACGACATGAAACACACTCTACTCTGCCTCTTGCTGTGGGCAACGACATGCCTGAGTGTCTGCGGTGCGGACATTCCCAAAGAACACGTTTTCCGCTGCGAACGCAGTACGAACGAAAACTATGTCTGCTACGACATCAACCTCCAGGCCGACGGAACTCTCAACAAGAAAGAGCCGCTCAAGTCCTACTGGGTGCTGGGCGGAGGAACCCGGACGGAGGGACTGACCTTCCTGGACCGCAAGATGGCTTTCGGCATCAAGGTGATCAGTTCCGACGAGAAGGAGGCTCAGGTGTACATGACGGCTTTCAAGGACTTCATCATCCGTGTCTGTCAGCGTGGTGGCAAATGGATCGGGCTTGTCAAGGTGAACGGTCACGAGATGGTTCTCCAGAAGATTTTTGCCCAGATGAAACCCCCTATGTCCATCCGCTGCGAGTACGTGGAAATCCACGGCAACGACACGACTACGGGCGAAAAGCGCGTCGAGCGCATCCTGCCGTAGGTTTCTTCCCTCGTTCCGGCTTGTTGTGCGGATTAGCTGTGGCGTTCGTGCAGATTAGCTGTGGCGTTCGTGCAGATTTGCTGTGGCGTTCGTGCAGATTTGTTCCCGTTCGTGCGGATTTGCAATCCGCACGTATGAATATAGGGATTTATAATCCCGCAACTCTTTTATCGCATTACAAATGCTTATATTCCATGCTGTCGGATTGCAAATCCGACAGAACGTTAGTGAAAGCGCCACGCTCTTATTCCGGAAGCGCCCTGCTCTTATCTCGGAAGCGCCCTGCTCTTATTCCCGAAGCGCCCTGCTCTTATCTCGGAAGCGCCCTGCGCTTATTTCAGAAGCGCCTTGCTCTTATTTCGGAAGCGCGTGCTGTGTTTTGCGGAAGCCTGCGGAGGCCGGGCGTCCTACAAAAGCTTCTCGATGGCTTGCTCCAGGTCGGTGATGTCTTCCCAGCGTGCCTGGAGGTCGCAATTGCGGTCTATCAGGAAGAAGCAGGGCAGGTGGCTGACGTTGTAGAGCTGCAGCATGTCGCTCTCCAGTCCGTCCTCGCAGTAGACGCTTACCCAGGGCAGTGCCTCGCAGCGCTGCTTCCACAGGTGCTGACTCGGGTCGAGGCTCACCTGGTAGATCTCCAGTCCGCGGTCGTGATACTTGCCGTAGAGCTCGCGCAGGAGCAGGGTGCGCTCCGTGCTGCCGTCCATCGTGAAGGCCATGAAGTCGAGCAGGACGACCTGTCCGCGCAGGTCGCTCAGCGTCCTCTCCTCGCCGTTGATGTCGGGGAAGGTCATGTCTATGATGCCCAGCTCGCGCACCTTGTCGCTGTCCAGGTCGAGCACAATCTCCTTCTGTCCGCGCTGAGCCCGCCGACACTCTTCGACGATGCCCACGATGTTCTCCGTGCGCTGGCATCCCGGGTAGCGCTCCGTCCAGGCATTGGCCACGGCACGCATCCACGTCAGGTCGCTGCGGTCCTGCATCGGGTTGAAGATGAGCCGTCCGCCCAGCGTCTGGAAACAGGCGTAATAGCTGTAGGCTGCGGCATAGCGGTTGCGTATGATGTCCATCTTGACGCCTGCCTTGTACTCCTCCACGAGCGCGTCTATCATCGAGTCTCGTTCCTGCATCGTGTAGTTGCGGTCGGCCGAGATGCTGCGGACCCTGCGCTCCATGTCGGCCAGCCTGAGGCAGAGCAGCCGCATCGTGTCGCACGTGCCGCTGCCCTCCGTGCGGTAGCCGAACGACATGTCCCCCATGTCCGCCGTCACCTTCACCGTCTCGGTGCTGTCAATCCCCAGGTTGATGCACTGCCCGCCGATGCGCAGGCGGTAGAACTCCGGGTTGCCGGCCGCCTCGCGCCTGAACCGGAACGCGCCGTCCTCCTTGAGGCGGGTGCTGTCCACGGGCACGGCTCCGCGGTCCAGGGTCAGGTGTTCCAGGTAGAGCATCGTGTCGGCAGCGCCGGTGATGTTGCCCTCGATGCAGAACTTGCCCTGCTCCGTGCAGCTGCACAGCGCGGCAAGCAAAAATAGTATAAACTGAATCTTTTTCATATCATTTGCGTGTGTAATCGGGTGCAAAGTTACGAACTTTTGTCCAAAACGTAAAATTAATGAATTATGAATTGTGAATTATGAATAAAAAGTCGTACCTTTGTGCGATTTTTTACACAAGATACAATAAGTTTAGTAATCGTTAAAAAATAACTTGGTACAATTCATATGTCATCAGTTGTATTTGACAAGATAGTTCCATTTTGGCAGAATTTCGTCCTTGACGATATGCCTGTCACACTCACTCTCAAAGAGCGGGTTTCGTTCTTTCTTTG